>DATMOO010000065.1:0-4186 GCA_035568275.1 Candidatus Sulfotelmatobacter sp. | reverse complement strand
CGGAAATACGAACACACCATTGACCAAGCGCATCGGCGTCTGCACCGCAAGGCCAGTAAAAAGCAAATGAGCACGAAGCCCGACACACTGGAATTCGCCAAGTACGTTGCCTTGTTTACGACTTATCGCGGTGGGTCAGCCGTGGAGAGATTGGAGTGGTACCGGATGCGCTGGCAAATTGAGCTGGTATTTAAGCAACTAAAAAGTCTGGTGCAACTGGGTCACGTGCCCAAACACGACCACCGAGGCTCTCGGCCATGGCTGCATGGGAAACTGCTGGTCGCCCTGTTGACGCAAAGACTGATCTGCATTGGTCGCGACATTTCCTCCTGGGCCCCATCTTCCAGGTTTCGACAACTGAGCCGGTGGCGCGAATTCAGTTTTGCCCTCCATCAAGTTCAGCAAGCCATTGCGCCCCATTTGTACTTGAAGCATACACTCTTCAACCGGAACGGAATCGCCCGAGCGCTCGCGGAAAATCCTCGTGCCAGGTCACCACAGTACTGCCAGCCGCAACGTTCAAGTGCCGCTGATGCAAGATTGGCAGCCTGCGCGCGCGAGCGCTCGTCTGCAGCGTGCATAAGCCATTGACAAGACCCGAGTCGCCGAGGCGACGAATTAATTAATACCGCAGGAGGAGACAGACGTATTAAACCTGCCAGAAAACACCGGTCCAGTCGATCTCACGCAATTCTGCTTCGATTTGAAACTCGTGCCGAAAATCGGTTACTGCCTGCCGGCAACCGGAGAGCGCTCCATAGTCATCGACGATCAAGTAACCACCCTGCGAGAGCTTGGGATATAAATGGCGCAACGCCAGGATCGTGGATTCGTACATATCACAATCGAGATGGAGCAGCGCTATCTTCTTGATGGGCGAATCGGGTAGAGTGTCGCGGAACCAGCCCACGAGAAACCGGTCCTGGTCGTCGAGAAGACCATAGCGCTCGAAATTCTGTTTCACCGTCCCAACTGACACGGCCAGCTCGTGAATCGTCCAGTGCTGATCGTTTTGGTCGGCAGGATATTGCTGGGAGTCGGGTCGGGGCAATCCTGGGAAAGAGTCGAGCAACCAGACCTTACGCCGGCTGTCGCCCAAAGCTCGCAAAACAGCGCGCATCATAATTCCGGCGCCTCCGCGCCAAACACCCACCTCGGCCAGGTCCCCAGCCACTTCTCGGCGGAGCACATCCAAGAGACAGCCGGATGCCGATAGCTGCTGTTAACAGGCGATAGCGCAAGTTTGCGCCGTCTGTTCGCCCGTCAGCTGGGGTTTTGAGCGTAATGGCGATGTTACAACAGCAATCCCTCTTGGAATACGCCAACTCCACGGCTTTCATTGACTTGCCCGTTTCGCGGACGTAAGATTCGCGCCAGTGATTGGCCAGACCATCTCGCACTACCGCATCGTCGAGAAGCTGGGCGGCGGCGGGATGGGTGTGGTGTACAAGGCCGAGGACACTGAGCTTGGGCGCTTCGTCGCCCTGAAATTTCTTCCTGAAGACCTCGCCGAGGACCCGCAGGCCTTGGAACGTTTTCGGCGAGAGGCACGCGCTGCGTCCGCCCTGAACCACCCCAACATCTGCACGATTTACGAAATCGGCAAGCATGAGGGGCGTGCTTTCATCGCCATGGAGTTTCTGGACGGCGCCACTCTGAAGCACCGCATCGCCGGGCATCCACTGGAAACCGAACTGATTCTGTCGCTCGCCATCGAGGTCGCTGATGCACTGGACGCTGCCCACGCCAAGGGGATCGTTCATCGCGACATCAAGCCTGCCAATATCTTTGTCACCGAGCGCATGCATGCCAAGATTCTGGATTTTGGGCTCGCCAAAGTCACTGTGAAGCCGGAGGGCATAGCAATGACCGACCCGACCATCGAGTCGGAGGAACATCTCACCAGCCCCGGTTCCACGCTCGGAACTGTAGCCTACATGTCGCCGGAGCAGGTGCGAGCCAAGGAACTGGACGCACGCACGGACTTGTTTTCCTTTGGCGTGGTGGTCTACGAGGCGGCGACCGGCACGCTGCCCTTCCGTGGCGAAAGCTCGGGAATCATTTTTGACGCGATCCTGAATCGTCCGCCCATCGCTCCAGTTCGCCTCAATCCCGAAGTTCCTACGGAATTGGAACGCATCGTTCACAAGGCTCTGGAGAAAGACAGAAATCTCCGTTATCAGAGCGCGGCGGAAATCCGCGCTGATCTGCTCCGCCTCAAACGCGACTCGGAATCGGGCCGAACCGCCGCACGCGCTGGCTCAGCCGACGCAGCTCCAATCTCGTCAAGCGTGCCTGTGTCTCCGCCGTCAACTTCGGGCGTGGTTGCGGCCCAAACTTCTGCGACCACTCCAATCTCCGCCGCAACCTTCAGCAAGCTCGTGAACATCGCGATTTTAGTCGCACTCGTCGTTCTCGGTTTTTCAGCGCTGATCTGGCTCCGTCGCCCGCTTCCCCCACCTAGAGTGGTGAAAACTACTCAGATAACAAATGACGGCGTTCCCAAGAGTGGCATTCTCACTGACGGTCCTCGCCTGTACATCACCGAGGATGTCGGCCCTAAGAGCCACCTTGTCCAGGTAGCCGCGAGTGGTGGCGAAACTTCTCAAATCCCCTCTCCGTTTCTTAACGTCAGCATGTCAGATCTTTCGCCGGATCATTCGCAATTGCTGATCGCGGATTATCCATTTGCAGACATGGATGATCAGCAGCAATGGCTATTGCCACTACCCAGCGGAACCCCCCGCCGCCTTGGACAAGTTGTGGGTCACAGTGCGGCTTGGTCACCCGACGGCAAGCACATCGCCTTTGCCCAGGCCTCGAACATTTTTGTTGCGGATTCAGATGGAATGAACCCGCAGCAAATCGCAAAAGTTTCAGGACATGCTTGGTCGCTGAAATTTTCTCCCGACGGAACTCGTCTCCGCTTCACTGTTTCCCTTCCAAGTGGCCAGCGCGGTTCCACTGAAATCTGGGAAGTTCGTAACGACGGAAAAGACCTTCATCCCCTACTGCCCGCCTGGCACAATCCACCTCAGGAATGCTGCGGAATATGGACTCCCGATGGCCGCTATTATCTCCTTGATAGTCGAGTCTCAGGCAGCGATCAGATCTTCGCATTGCGTGAGGGAAATGGCCTGGTGCGTCAAAAAACTCTCCCGGTGCAACTCACATCCGGTCCAATGCAGTTCCCCTTCGGTATTCCCAGTCCTGATGGCAAGAAGTTCTTTGCCGATGGCTGGCTCCCACGTTCCGAACTTGTGCGTTATGACAGCCACGCCCACGGGTTCCTGCCCTTTCTGTCCGGAATTTCCGCTGATTACGTGGACTTCTCGCGAGATGGCAAGTGGGTCGTCTATGTCTCTATACCAGACGGCACCCTTTGGCGCAGCCGCGCCGATGGCACGGAGCGTCTGCAGCTCACATTTCCTCCGGTGGTTCCATTCCTGCCGCATTGGTCACCAGATGCCACTGAGATCGTGTACACCAACTTGCTGCCCGGAACCCATCAAAACTCTTTTCTTATTTCGGCCCAAGGCGGCGCGCCGGTGCCAATGTACCCTGAAAACAATTCGCAGTTTGACGCCAACTGGTCTCCCGATGGCAAACAAATCGCCTACGGGCGCCTCGATATCGCAGGTGCCAGAGACCTCGATATTCGTATTCTGGACGTTGCGTCGAAGCAAGTTTCGGTTCTTCCCAATTCGCAGGGCTTGTATGCCCCCCGCTGGTCGCCCGATGGCCAACGCATCGTTGTCATCTCAGGCGATAACCTGAAGCTCGTGCTTTACGGCTGCAAAACGCAGAAATGGTCAGACTGGATTACCGGCCTCGGTCACATCAGTGCGCCGATCTGGTCGCGCGACGGAAAATATCTTTACTTCGACAACACCGACGGAGAACATCCCGGATATCGCCGCGTCAAGCTAGGCGAAAGCCGTTCCGAGCTTCTTGTCGACCTGAAAGACCTGCACCGCTCTTGGTGGAGCAGCATCACTCCCGACAACTCCCCGATTTTCAGTCGCGACATCAGCACCGACGAGATTTACGCGTTGGATTTGGAGCTGCCGTAGCTTAAATACCTAGATTCAAGAGCAACGAATTCCACTTCACGCAAACAGTCAAACAACGGGACATAACCAATCGCAACCTGCAGCTCACTTTTCAAGTTGACGTAACCAGGCCA
>DATMOO010000064.1:0-5287 GCA_035568275.1 Candidatus Sulfotelmatobacter sp. | reverse complement strand
TGGCCCGAGCGATAGCTGGCTTTCGCCAGATGGCGCCTATCTCTACCAGATCTACGGAAATGCTTCGAAACTGGTGGGCTATGCTACTAAGCCGGACGGCTCGCTTGAGGAGGTTACAAGCGTCACGATCCCCTACAACAGTCCGGAGGGCTTGGCGGGATTCTGATTCCGTCCAAGCGGGCGCGATGAGCAGCTGTTCCCGGCGTGCAGGTAGTCTGTCAGACCAGGATTTGCAGCGGTCGGAAGGCTCCGGCCGGATCGTAGTGAGCGGTTCTGAAAGAGGTAGGCGAATCATGGAGGTTTTCCAACGATCCCCAGTTCGCATCCTGTTCCCGAGAATCGGCGGTGGTGCGTCAGAAGAAGCTGTTTTTATAAACACGGCAGGAGGTGTCGCCGGCGGAGACCGATTCGAGTCCGGTGTGACGGCTCTAGCCGATGCTTCCATCGCCGTGACCTCGCAGGCGGCTGAAAAGGTATACCGGGCGCTAAACGAGCCCGCACGCATTGCGACAAAACTGACAGCGCGCGAGGGCGCGAAACTCGCTTGGCTCCCCCAGGAAACAATCATATTTAATGGGGGACGCCTGAGCCGGGAAACAGAAATTGAACTTTCTTCGGGAGCGGAGCTGCTGGCTCTCGAGTGGCTTGTGCTGGGCCGTGCCGCTCACGGCGAGGAGATATTCGGCGGGCACATCAACGACGGCTGGCGCGTCAAGAAAGACGGCCGGCTGATCTGGGCGGACAGGTTCCGCGTCACGGACGAGATGTTCGCACACCTTCACAGGAAGGCGCTGCTTTCGAATTACAAGACCGTTGCAACGTTAATCTATTTCGGACCTCATCTCGACAAGCGGCTGGCGTTTTTGCGGGACATTGCTCCTTCCCTCGAGTGCCCCTGTGCCGCAACGTCGGTGGGCGGTCTTATTGTCGCGCGGTTTGCCGCGGAGGTTTCCTTCGACTTGAGACTCGCCTTGCGCAGTTTTCTTCAACAATTCAGCCAAGAATTCGGCCCCGGCCCTTTTCGGGTGCCAAAAATGTGGTTGTGCTGAAGCCGCTATTGAAGGGAGAAGTTTATGAATCTGACGCCGCGTGAAAAAGACAAGCTAATGGTCGCACTTGCGGCGCAGGTTGCTCGGGCGCGGCTCGCAAGGGGCGTCAAGCTCAACTACCCCGAGAGTGTCGCGCTTATCACCGATTTCGTCCTTGAGGGCGCACGAGACGGCAAATCCGTTACAGAGCTTATGTCCGGAAGCGGCAAGATGCTGACGCGGGATCAGGTCATGGAAGGTATCCCCGAAATGGTCCACGAGATGCAAGTGGAAGCAACGTTCCCAGACGGCACCAAGCTTGTGAGCGTTCACGATCCGATTCGCTGAGGAGCCAAAACATGATACCCGGCGAGATTTTTCCAGCCTCAGGTGAGATTGCCCTGAACAAGGATCGGGCAGCCATCTCCCTTAAGGTCGCAAACACAGGGGACAGACCGATTCAGGTCGGTAGCCATTATCATTTCGCTGAGACCAATGCGGCTCTCGCCTTTGATCGAAAAGCTGCTCTTGGGTATCGGCTCGACATTCCCGCGGGAACAGCTGTGCGCTTTGAGCCCGGCCTGTCCCGTGAAGTTTCGCTGATCCCTTACGGGGGCGCGCGCTTGGTTTATGGCTTCAATCAGGCCGTCATGGGAGCACTGTCGAAAGTGCCAGCGTCATGACCATCAGTCATTGAGGTAATCGAGAATGTCCCACAAAATGAGCCGCGGCGCCTATGCGCAGATGTTCGGCCCAACGGTCGGCGACAAAGTGCGCCTCGCGGACACCGACCTAATCATCGAGGTGGAGAAGGACTTCACGACCTACGGCGAGGAAGTGAAGTTCGGAGGCGGAAAAGTGATCCGCGACGGCATGGGTCAGTCGCAGCGTTCCCGCAGCGAGGGTGCGGTTGATACGGTCATCACCAACGCACTCATTCTCGATCACTGGGGAATTGTGAAGGCCGATATCGGCATCAAGGACGGGCGTATCGCGGTCATCGGCAAAGCCGGCAATCCCGACGTGCAACCGCGCGTCGACATAATTATCGGACCGGGAACCGAGGTGATCGCCGGCGAAGGCAAGATCGTGACTGCCGGTGGCATCGATACGCACGTCCATTTCATCTGCCCGCAGCAAATCGAGGAGGCGCTTTATTCGGGCCTCACCACAATGATGGGCGGTGGAACAGGGCCTGCGTCCGGGACAACCGCTACGACCTGTACGCCGGGCCCCTGGCACATTCAACAGATGCTCCAGGCAGCCGATGCCTTTCCGATGAATCTCGGCATTTTCGGCAAAGGCAATGCAAGCTTGGCGGCGGGTCTCATTGAGCAGATTGAGGCCGGTGCATGCGGCCTGAAGCTTCACGAAGACTGGGGTACGACCCCGGCCGCGATCGATCGCTGCCTCTCTGTCGCGGACGACATGGACGTGCAGGTGCTGATCCACACCGACACGCTGAACGAAAGCGGCTTTGTCGAAAATACCATCGCGGCCTTCAAGGGCAGAACCATTCACACCTTTCACACCGAAGGGGCGGGTGGAGGGCATGCGCCGGACATCATCAAGGTGTGTGGTGAGGCAAATGTTATCCCGGCTTCGACAAGTCCTACGCGGCCCTACACCGTGAATACACTTGAAGAGGCCTTCGATATGGTCTTGGTCACCCATCATCTCGACGCGCGCATTCCTGAGGACGCAGCCTTCGCTGAGAGCCGCATCCGCAAGGAAACAATAGCGGCCGAGGACATTTTGCAGGATCTTGGCGCGATCTCGATCATGTCGTCAGACAGCCAGGCCATGGGCCGCGTGGGAGAAGTTATAATCCGTACATGGCAGACCGCCGATAAAATGAAGAAACAATTCGGCCGGCTGGCCGAGGAAAAAGGCGACAACGACAATTTCAGGGCGCAGCGCTATATCTCGAAGTACACGATCAATCCCGCGATCGCTCAAGGCATTTCCGCTTATGTCGGTTCCATTGAAGCCGGAAAACTTGCCGATCTCTGTATCTGGGATCCGGCCTTTTTCGGCGTGAAGCCTGCCCTGGTTCTGAAAAGCGGCATGATCGCTGCCGCAATCATGGGAGACCCCAACGCGTCAATTCCCAACCCGCAGCCGGAGTATTATCGCCCAATGTTCGGCGCTTTTGGTCGCGCCATGACGAAAAGCTCGGTTACATTCGTCAGCCAAGCCGGGCTGGAAAAGAGTGAGAAGCTGGGACTTGCAAAGAAGCTTCTTCCTGTCAAGAACACGCGCAAAATCGGAAAGCGTTCCATGATGCTGAATGACGCCACTCCCCGTATGGAAGTCAACCCGGAAACCTATGAAGTGCGCGCTGACGGGCGGCTGCTCACTTGCGAACCAGCGAAAGTGCTGCCCATGGCACAGCGTTATTTCCTGTACTGAGGATGACAATGCGCAATGCTTCCATTCATCGCCCTGCAGGCCATTGGCCGAAGGAAAGTGCGGCAGGCACCTTGACTCTCGATTTCGACGCGCGTCACCGCCGCCGTATTCGTCTGACTGCGGATCACGGCGAAGATATCCTCCTGGATCTTCCGAAGGCCGTTGCGATGGCCGATGGCGATGGCTTGCAGCTGGAAGATGGAAGGTGGCTGAAGGTTCAGGCGGCTGCGGAGCTGATTGTAGAAATCAGACACAAAGATCCCCATCAACTCGTGCGGCTCGCGTGGCATCTTGGAAACCGGCACCTGCCGACTGAAATTCGAAACCACACTCTTCGTGTTCGGCCCGACCACGTGATCGAAGATATGCTTCATGGCTTCGGAGCGGAGCTCATGAAAGTGCAGGCTCCGTTTCAACCCGAAGGCGGCGCGTATGGCGGCCATGACCACGACCATCACCACGATCACGAACACGGCGACTCTGGGCACCATCATGAGTAACGAACAGTACCGTTGCCCACCGCTGGCCTTGTTGAGACTTCAAAGCTGGCTCTCGCCGGCATTCCCTACCGGTTCTTACAGCTATTCCCATGGCCTCGAGTGGGCTGTCGAAGCGGGATGGATAGATGATCGCGAAAGTCTCGTCGATTGGCTGGAAGCGGACCTTCGCTACGGCTCAGGACGAAATGAGGCGATTTTCTTCAGCGAAACCTGGCGCATTGCCAGAGACAACGACTGTGTAAAGTTATTTGAAATAGCGGAACTAGCGGCGGCCTTTCGTGGGACAGCGGAATTCGTACTTGAGTCATCGCAGCAGGCGTCAGCGTGCCGCGCGACGCTGCGCTATATCTGGCCCGACCGGCTCATCGACTCACTTTCGCAATTGCTCTCCGAGCGCCATGTTCCGCCCGCCTTAGCCGTCGTGCTCGGAGTCCGCTCGGCGAGAGAAGGCATCCCGATAAGCCTCGCCTTGCCGGCGTTTCTGCAGAGTTATATCGCTAATTTGGTCATCGCCGGAGTGCGCCTTGTCCCGCTCGGTCAAACGGACGGCCAACTTGCGATCGCCGCGCTTGAACAAGCCGTGCTCGCTGCCAGTGTACAAGCCAGAGACGCTACGATTGACGATCTTGGCTCCGCCGCCTTCATGGTGGATCTCGGCTCCATGGCACATGAAACTCAATATACGAGGTTATTTCGCTCATGACTAATATCGCCAGCACGAAAATCCCAAACTACCCTCTGCGCGTCGGCATCGGCGGCCCGGTGGGCTCAGGTAAAACGGCGCTTGTCGAAGCACTCTGTAAGCGGCTCCGAGACAACTACGACATTTACGTGATCACCAATGACATTTACACAAAGGAAGACCAGCTTATTCTCACGCGCGCAGAAGCGTTGCCTGCGGACCGTATTATGGGCGTCGAGACAGGGGGCTGTCCTCACACTGCGATTCGGGAAGATGCCTCTATGAACCTCGCCGCTATTGAAGAGATGAACGGCAAATTCCCGCAGGCGGAACTATGCTTCATCGAGTCGGGCGGCGATAACCTTGCCGCAACCTTCAGCCCCGAACTGGCAGACTTGACGATCTACGTCATCGACGTCGCAGAAGGTGAAAAAATACCTCGCAAAGGTGGGCCTGGGATTACGCGCTCCGATCTTCTCGTTATAAACAAGATCGATTTGGCTCCTTTTGTAGGCGCAAACCTCGAGGTAATGAAGGCGGATACGGTGAGAATGCGCGTCAAGCGGCCTTTCGTTTTTACGAATTTGAAGAGCGGCGAAGGTGTCACTCAAATCGCAAGCTTTGTCATCGAGAAAGGTGGATTAACAAAGCAGGTTGCTTAGCCG
>DATMOO010000063.1:0-74047 GCA_035568275.1 Candidatus Sulfotelmatobacter sp. | reverse complement strand
TTGGCGTTTGTTGCGCCGCGTCCCGACAAACACTCAGGCGTTATGAAAGTCACCGTGATCGACGTCGGCGAGGGCGATTCGATCCTCGTCATTACTCCTTCCGGGAAGACGCTTCTGGTCGATGCCGGAGGTCCCATTGGCCCCGGCGGCTCTCAACTCGACTTCGGAGAAGACGTGGTCTCGCCCTACCTGTGGGAACGAGGCTTCACTCACCTCGACGCGGTGGCGATTACTCATGGGCACTCCGATCACATCGGCGGCATGATCTCGGTCCTGAGAAGTTTCCGGCCGCGAGAATTGTGGGTGGGTTTGCTTCCGCCGAGTCATGCTTTGGAAAACGTCATATTGGCTGCGCAGGAGAGCGGAGTCAATGTCGTGCGCCACTGGGAAGGAGACGAGTTTGACTTCGGCGGAACCAACTTGCGGGTACTGTTCCCTCCGCGCGACTGGCCGGTTGGAGACAAGCCGCAGAACAGCGACTCCATGGTGCTGAGCCTGGCTTACGGGCAGTCGTCGCTGCTGCTCGAAGGAGACGCCGAAAAACGGGCGGAGCGCCGCATCTCGGCCGTCGAACATCCCAGGGCGAACCTGCTGAAGGCCGGCCACCACGGCAGCGCCAATGCCACGACCCAGGAGTTGATTGAGTCTGCCCGGCCCGAGTTCGCGATTATCTCGGTAGGATCAGGAAATTCCTTCGGCCTTCCGCGCGCTGAAACTCTGTTGCGTCTCGCGGTGGCGGGAACTCGTGTCTACCGCACCGACCTGGATGGGGCCGTGACCTTCTACCTCGATGGTCATTCGGTGAAGGCTACTTTGGCGGGTCTTCAATAACATCGATCTCAGCGGTTTCGTCGTCGTCGGTGTGCGGGTTTGATTGGCGATAATCCTCGATCAGGCGGCGCGCGCTCTCGGCGTCTTGCTCGCGTACGAGAATGATCATTCCGCCCAGCCCCGGGAACATGTCCTGGATCATGGCCGCGGACGTAAGATCGCTGTCGATGCCCGCTGATTCGAGCAATCCCTTGACGATCATCGCTTCCGATTCCAGTTCGGAGTCGAAGACTTTTACAAGCTTTTCATTCGGATCGGGGCGCGCTGTCACACTCGCCGCTGGATTCAGTGGCTCTGGCATTGGGGGTCTCCAGTTCAGGATCTTGGCCCGAAGCCGAATCGGTGCCGCTAAGGATTTTACTCCTACGACGCCCTCGAACTCTCCAGAAGTGCCGCAGGAGTGATGCCGATTTCAGGATACGGGTTGCGGCAGCAGGACTAACCCAAAAGGGCACCTTCGGGCGGTTGCTTTCTTTCTGAATTGAGGCAGAATGGGCCTAACCACGGGCGCAACGCCACGAGGCAGTGCGTCATCCAAAGTTGTAGCTAAAGGGGATCACATGAATGTCTCTCGGCATGCCGGAAAAGAGTCTGGGTATCCGTTGGCGGAGCAGGAGGCGCGCCGGGAACTGGAGGAAGAAGCAAAAAAGATCCGCCGCCTGCAGTTGATGATCAGCATGGTCATGTCGGTGATTGGACAGGATCCGAACCTTACCCTGGCGGAAGCCTCCGAATTAGCCGCCGGTGCGAAGAAAGCCGCGCTCGCCATGTTCCCCGACAAAGAGCTCGCCTTTGATCTTCTCTACAAGCCGCGGTTGCAGCGGCTGATCCGCGAACGTTTTCGATTGCAGTGAGGACGATATAGGGTGCCCCATTTCTCGCTCGTCGTGTGCGCGAGAAATGGGGATTTTGGTTTCGGTGGGTGAGATCCGATAGCGCGCAAGACCCTCCTGGTCACAGGGTCGATGAGCGATATCAGGAATTTACGCCAGTTACGCAGCGGATCATCAGCACTCTACTCGTAACTGCTTTGTGAAATGCATCACGAGGTCATCGTCAAGCACCACGTATGCACCCTCTTCCACAAAGCGTTCTCTGTAAGTGATGCCGCGAGCATCTGGGATGTAGCCACGCTTCACATAGAGCCGCTGGGCGGCGTTGTAGCCCGGATGCAGTCCGACTCCGATCCCCACAACACCCGAACGCCGGGCTACTTCCGCTTCTGCGCGGTCCAGCAAGCGACTTGCGATACCTTTTCTGCGGTACGTCGTGAGCACATTGAGGTCTTGAATCTCAGGAATGTTCAGGTCAGCAAATTCGGCATAAGTAGGCCGCCAGTTTACCGTCACGTACCCGGCGAATTGCCCGTCAATAGTCGCGACGAAGCAGGTCCGAGTTCCCGCCGTCTGTTCTTGCAAATACCGCTGGTACTGAGTCTCAGGCTTTTTCCACCCCATCTGCTGGAACGCGGCAGCAATGCTCGACGTGTCGCCTTCTTCGAGAAGCCGAATCTGGATGGTCTCCGTGTTTTCCACACAACACTCTATGCCGAAACGCGCCTTACTTTAAACTGCACATTCATTTGACGAGACCAGACGCACTTTCGCTCATCGAGGGGTGTTGAGCGCAATTGAGATTTTGCAACACCTAGCTGCTTTCCGATAGACTCTGGTGCCATTATCAAGCTTCTCGCCTGTTTACTGGCGGCGTCTTGCACACTGTTTTCCTCGGCGCAGGTAGTTCAGAAATCCTCCCCGACCGATCAAGATTTGACCACTGAACAAACCGCCATGGTGGTCAAACTTGCAAACCTGCAGAAGAATTTTGGTAAGAAAATGAACAGCCCTGGGGCCGATTTGTCCCTGAAGGAGATCGACCGATCGAGAACCTCAGATCGCACGCTCGTGAAATACTTCCTTTTCGCCACAGGACTGCCTACGGACCTGACCTACACTCTCTATCAGGTTCAAATCAATGGGCAGATCATTAAACTTTTTGAAGGGGTAACAGTCGATTCAGAGGGAATGGCCAGATGCACACCGCGAAAAGCTCCCGTCGAATTGGTTTTCTATGCTGGAAAAGCGGAGCCCAAGCGTCTGTCGTTAGTCTCCAACGATAGTCATTATAAGGCTTTCATTTCGGCCATTCCGTTCCCGAGCTCTGTCACTGATAAGGCGTGTAAGCTCGAATCTGTGATCGGTATGACCAAGGAGGAGGTAACTTACATCCAGGAGTGGGTTTGAGCCGAACGAAGAATTGACAGTGGATTCCGAAAGCTACGGGGAGAAAAATCACGGAGTCAACAAAGCTGAGGCAGACGGCTCCTATTTCGGAGTAGCGTTGCCACCCGTGCTTGGCAAGTCGTCTGGTACTACAAGATGGTCTGTGAAGGGCAAGAACTGCAACCCCGTTCTCAACTTCTCTTGGGGCACTTATCAGTTGGAGTGGGGCGCTCCCCAAACTGTCGAGAGCAGGCGGTCACACGTTTTGACCGCCGGTCAGTCTGTTCTATGGCGATTTCTCGACAGGAACTCCAGACAATCTTGGTCACAACGCCGTAAATTGCTTTGCGCGTTATCCAGCCGTTGATTCCGCCACGATTGTTGCCAATCTGGTCCATGCCCCTCATTTTGGCAGTTCGGGAGGAAACGGGACTTTTTCAACGGCACGCTATTCGTCCGCGACGGGATTCTTCAACGTCCCCACTCCCTCTACGCTGACCTCGACCACATCCCCCGCAACCAGGGGTCCCACACCTGGAGGCGTACCCGTGGGAATCAAGTCTCCGGGAAATAAAGTCATCGCCTGCGCAATATAGCGAATCACGACGTCGAGCGGGAAGATGAAATCACCTGTGTTGCCCTGCTGCCGAACGTCCCCGTTCACGCGAGTCTCGACACCGATTCCCGCCCACGGATCAATTTCATCGGTCACCAGCGGCCCAACCGGGCAGAAGGTATCGAAGCCTTTGGCCCTGCTCCACTGGCCGTCTTTATTCTGCAGATCGCGCGCCGTCACATCGTTCACGCAGGTATAGCCCAAAATGTACTGGCGAATGTCCGCGTCGGTGGGCGGTTGGTAGCAAGTCTTGCCGATGACGACGCCGAGTTCGCCCTCGTGATCGACGCGCTGCGAGAGCTTCGGACGGCGGACGGTTCCTCCGGGAGCCAGCAGCGCCGAAGTGGCCTTCAAAAAAATCAGCGGCTCTGTCGGCACATCGTGTCCCAGTTCAGCCGCGTGCTCACGATAGTTTCGTCCTACACACACGATCTTCGAAGGCCGAATCGGTGGCAACAAGGCCGCTTCTGCCAGCGGAATGGCTTCGATCCGCCGGGTACGCAAGCTTTCCATATCGCCATCCGCTTCTTCCGGTGGGGTGAGCAGGAGCCGCACAATCGAATCGTGCCCCGCAACCGATTCGACCAGTCCGTAATGAGCTTCGCCATTCCATTGAAATCTGCAATATTTCATGATGTTTGTCTCGTTACCCTAACGTCCCCATGTTCGGAAGTCTCTATCCAAAAGCTTCGAGCTTCGAGCCCCGGCCAACCTCGCAGCTCGTAGCTCATGGCTCGTAGCTCCTCACGGTACCGCTTCGCTGGCCTCTTCCGATCTAGCGCTCTCATTACCGCGACCGTCGACAGCCGAAACCGAATAGAAGTACTTCTTCTGCTGCGCTACATTCTCGTCACGATAATCCGGAGCCTTGATCAATTCCGCATTCAACTTTACAGGATTCGTCACTCCTTCTTCGCGACGATAGACGTTATATCCGGCAAGATCTGCATCCGTGACTGGGGCCCACACCAGATCGATGAAGGGTTTCTGACCGGGTCCCGAGTACACAGCCTGCAGTGCTGCCGGCACCGTGGGCGGGAACACATCGTCAGCGAAGACCTTGATCTCCTGCAAGTCATCGCCCTCGATTTCCAGTTGAGAGCTGTTTCGATGAATTAACGTAACTGCTTCGGCGTAGTAGTAGTACGTCCTTTGCCATTCGATGTTGGCATCGATCATGGTAAAGCTGGTTTCAACCCCGGCCGGAGCTTCTCCTGCCATCACTCGATCGCTACTTCCTTCCGCGCGTCGGTAGACCCGGTAAACATATTGCACATCCGCCGGCGGCACAGCAATAATCCCACCCATCCAGTTCAGCACCACTCCCTCTTTGGCGACGCGCACCCGAAAATCACGGGGCGGAGGAAGCGTGCGAGCCAGCGGGACATGCACCCGATTGGAGAGCCCGGCCGCCCGCCCATCCCGATTCACCACCTGAACCGCGTAAGTAATGAATGCGGAAGGGTCGTCGCTCTCCAATTGGGAAGAAAGCGCGTCTGTGTATGACGCTTGAGGCTTCGGAGCAGCGGCCTTTGGCGGCGAGATCGGGGTTGTGATCTTACCGACCGGAGTGTCGCAAGAGCTCAATTCTCCGGGTCCGCGGCAAACGAGCGTTGGACCAGGGCTGCGAACGGTCTCTCGATCGGTCGTCATTGTCGGAATCGTCCAGGTCAGGTTGACGCGGTCTCCCTTGCGCGAGGCCCGTAAGTCCGTGGGCGGCTTGGGCAGTTCCAACGAGGGCGGTTGTGGTGGACCAATGGTCGCGCACGCCGCGAGCATCAAAGTCGCACTCACCGCCAGGGCAAACCTCTGCGCCATGCGTCTCATGGGAAGGAAAAGAGTATCAAGATACGGCCCTTGGCGGCTAAGTAGTAAGTTCTTTCAGGGCGTCACGGAAGATCTTCGTGTGCCGATCCACATGATCCGCCTCTGTTTGGGGCGACATAAGCGCCATGTTGTGAAACGGAGTCAGCAGGATTCCGCGATTCATCGCATACAGATGCATGAAGCGCTCGAGCTCGAAATCCATCGCATCGTGCGCCTGCTGGCCATTTTTCGGTTCGGGCCCGAAGATGTATTCGGCGCGGCAACCGAGGCGCGTGACGTGCCAAGGAAGTTCCGCGTCGGCGATCGACTTGGCGACTCCCGAGGTCCAGCGCTCAGCCATCGGGATCATGCGGTCAAAGGCTTCTTTCGTAAGAACTTTCGTGAGAGTGGCTCGCATCGCCGCGAGAGAAAGAGCATTGCCCGCCAGCGTGCCGCCAATGCCGCCGACGTCGCAATTCTCCAATTCCTGCTTGGCGACGATGCGGTCGGCGACTTCCTGGGAAAACCCGTAGGCCGCACCCGGAATACCGGCACCTATCGCCTTGCCGAAGACGATCACGTCGGGATCAAGATTCTCAGCACGGGTGTATCCACCCGGGCCGGCACAGATAGTATGTGTTTCGTCGATGAGGAGCAGTGTCCCGTGCTCGCGTGTGATTTCGCGCAGTGCCTTATGGTATCCGGGCTCTGGATGCACGATGCCGACGTTCGTCATCGCCGGCTCAGCCAGGACGCAAGCCACATCACCCGAGACGAGTGCAGCCTCGAGTGCATCGACATCGTTAAACTCCACAACCTTTGTGGTCACCCCAGGATTGACCGGCGGCCCGATGTTTCCGGGCCGCGGACCCGCCTCGCCATTCGCTCCAATCGTAATGAAAGTTTCGTCGACCGTCCCGTGGTAGCACCAGTGGAAGACCAGAATCTTCGAGCGTCCGGTGATCTGCCGCGCCAGTCGGATCGAGAAGCGGTTCGCATCCGTCGCGGTGAGTGCGAATTGCCAATAGGGAAGCCCGAATCGCTTCTGCAGTTCTTCGGCGACGATAATCGCGTCCTCGGAGGGAAGCATCAGCGTGATACCGCGCCGTATTTGCTCTTCCGCCGCCTTCACGGTCGCAGATGGAGAGTGTCCCGTCATTGCGCCTGTGTCACCCAGACAGAAGTCGATATATCGCAGACCGTCCACGTCGAAAAATTCCGCACCCTGCGCCTCCCGCACAAACGGCGGGAAGGCTCCCGCCCACTTCACCATCCAGTTCATGGGCACGCCGGCGAGCAATGACTTGCGCGCGCGGTCAAACAGCGCCTTCGATTTCGGGTGCTCGTCCACAAACTTCTTCTGTTCGCGCTGCATCAGGGACTGCAGGCGGGAACGGTCGATTGCTTTCATCGTTCAAAACGATAAACCACCGAGGACACAGAGAACCACAAAGGAATTCCTCTGTGTACCCCTGTGTCCTCTGTGGTGAAGATTCTTGTTAGAGAATGTAGCGCGACAAATCCTGATCTTTCACGATGTCAGTCAGCATCTTGCGAACGTAGTCGGCATCCACGGTGACCGCCTGTCCCTTTTTCTCGGGCGCTTCAAAGCTCAGTTCGTCGAGCACGCGCTCCATGATCGTGTGCAGCCGCCGCGCCCCGATGTTCTCAGTGCTTTCATTCACGCGGAACGCGAAGTGCGCAATCTCATCCAGCGACTCCGGGGTGAACTCCAGTTTTACGCCCTCAGTCTCAAGCAACGCCGTGTACTGCTTCACCAGAGATGACTTGGGCTCGGTGAGAATGCGCACGAAGTCTTCCATCGTCAGCGAATGCAGTTCGACGCGGATCGGAAAGCGCCCTTGCAGCTCAGGAATCAAATCGCTTGGCTTGGAAACGTGGAATGCCCCAGCAGCGATGAACAGGATGTGATCCGTGCGCACCATCCCGTAGCGCGTATTGACGGTAGTGCCTTCGACGATCGGAAGAATGTCGCGCTGCACGCCTTCGCGCGAAACGTCGGGACCATGCCCCCCCTCGCGGCCGGCGATCTTGTCGATCTCATCGAGGAATACGATTCCCGAATTCTCGACCCGATCGATTGCCGTACGCGTCACCTGATCCATATCAATCAGCCGCTGCTCTTCTTCCTGGATCAGGTACTCGAAGGCCTCATTCACCTTCATCTTCCGCTTCTTGGTGCGCTGCCCGAAGATGTTCGGCAACATGTCTTTGATGTTGACGTCCATTTCCTCGACACCCTGATTGGTCAGGATTTCGAACGAAGGGAAGTTGCGCTCGCGCACGTCAATCTCGACCGTGCGGTCGTCGAGTTTGCCTTCGCGCAACTGCTGCTTCAGTTTGTCGCGCGAGCGGCTTGGAGAATCCGTTAATCCTGTACTGCCATCGATCACCACACCGCCGGCGGTAGATGAAGGCTCCGTCCGCGGCGGAGAAGGCGGCTGAAGAATATCAAGTAGCCGTTCCTCGGCATTCTGTTCCGCCTTGTCGGCGACGTCTTCCAGTTTCTCTTCCCGCACGTTGTCGATGGCAATCTCCACCAGATCGCGCACCATCGATTCCACGTCGCGCCCCACGTAACCGACCTCAGTGAACTTCGAAGCCTCCACTTTCAGGAACGGGGAATTCGCCAGCTTCGCCAGACGGCGAGCGATCTCGGTCTTTCCCACGCCCGTCGGCCCGATCATGATGATGTTCTTGGGAATGATTTCTTCGGCGAGATCTGGCGGCAGCTTCTGCCGCCGTGTGCGATTCCTGAGTGCAATCGCGACGGCGCGCTTGGCTTCTTTCTGGCCAATCACGTGTTTGTCGAGTTCGGCAACAATCTCGCGCGGAGTCAGTTCATCCAGCGCAAGCTGTTCTTCTTCGGCGGTGGAAGGTAGGTAAATAGCCATAAAAGTTCTCAGTTCCCAGTTCTCAGTTCTCAGTGTGCGCAGCCAGGATTTGGCTGAGAACTGAGAACCGAGAACTGAGAACTAAAGTTCTTCGATCGTCACCCTGTCGTTCGTATAGATGCACATCTTGCCCGCAATCTTCATGGCTTCCTCGGCGATCTGCTTGGCCGAGAGCTCTGTATGTTCCGCGAGCGCTTGGGCAGCGGCCTGGGCGTATGGCCCGCCGCTGCCGATCGCCGCTATCCCGCTGTCGGGTTCGATCACATCGCCCTGACCGCTGAGCAGAAACGTCTGCTCCCTGTCGCTTACGAGCAGCAGCGCCTCGAGATGCCGAAGAAACTTGTCCGTACGCCAGTCCCGCGCCAGTTCGACGGCGGCCCGCCCGAGGTTGCCATGATACTGCTCCAGCTTAGCCTCAAACCTGCTAAAGAGCGTGAACGCATCGGCAGTCGATCCCGCAAAGCCAGCCACAATCTTGTCGTTATAGAGCCGGCGGATCTTCTTGGCGGAGTGCTTGATCACAGACTCCCCCAAGGTGACCTGACCGTCGCCAGCGAGAACAACCTTCCCTCCGCGGCGAATCGACAAAACCGTCGTGGATCGAATCAGTCGTTTCGTAGACATGAGCGCAATCTTCGATTATAGCAGTCGCCCGGCGGAGGTCTGCGCCAGGGCTTTTCTCCGTGGCCTCGGCGATCAGTCTCTGCGATCTCGGCGGCTAAGTGCTTTCTTACCGCGGAGTTCGCTGAGAACCTCCGCAGAGAGCGCAGAGTAAACCGGGCGAATTCCCTCGGATCGCGCCAATGCTTTCCGCATTTTACAGATAGCCTCGGTAACCACTCAGCGGATTACCGCTGTGACATTTCCTCGCCACGCCCAGCCCCGTATTTTGGAGCTCATGGGCAAGTCGGCTGCGGTTCTTTGTCACGACAAGCGATCTCTGCAAACCCTTACCACCACTCTCGAGCAGCTTGGAATCGAGCTCAGGAACTGCCGATCCAACCAGGAGGCTCTCGAGCTGGTCATGGCCGGCGAGTGCTCCACGCTGATTGTCGACTTCGATCTTCCCGGCGCTGAAGAGGCAATCCGCATGGCGGCTCTGCTCCCCGCCGAGCAGAAGCCAGCTCTGCTAGCCGTCGCGAGCCGCGCGTGGCCCGGAACCGGTCAGGCTTTCCAGTCAGGTGCCAGCCGCATTCTTTACCGGCCGCTCCAGCCGGAACTCGTCAAGGACGCGCTCAAGGCGGGGAAGAAAACCGATCGCCCAAACCAGCGCAAATCTGCGCGTTATGAGGTCAAGACGCTGGTCTATCTGGAGCTGGAACACGGCACTCTAGCTGGCGTAAGCATCGACATTGGAGAGCACGGCCTGGCGTTACAGGCCAGCGAACCCGTCCCCGTGATTTCCGATATCGCTTTCCGCTGCGTGCTTCCGGGCACCCACGTGACCCTCAACGGCTACGCCGACGTGATCTGGGCCAGTGATCAGGGCCGCGCCGGGCTCTTTTTCTCGAAGCTGGCTCCGGCCGCCCGCAAGCACCTGAAACAGTGGCTCAGCAAGCGCGGCAATCAGAACAAGCACGCCGTCCGCAAGCTCATGCCGCCGGCGGATGGCCATGTTGCCTTCGCCGCGACCGAGGACGAAGCCCTCAGCGAGGCGAAGTAGACCGCGACGATACAGCATTTCGTCCAGGCAGTATCCTGCCGTAGAATCACTTCTGCTGCGCGTAGCGCATGGAGGATCGCCCTGCCTTCTTCTCTTTCTCAAACCGCCGTGGCCTTCAACGGCCACTCGATGGTCGCCCCGCTCAAGCGCGTGCTGGTCTGCTCGCCCCGGGTCGCGGGATGGAATCAACCCGAGCGGTTGGCCCGCTGGCGCGAACTTGGATTTCATCATGCCCCCGAATTTTCCCAGGCGCAGTCGCAGCACGACGCTTTGCGCCGAGAACTGGAAATTGCCGGCGCCGAAAGGATCGACTTGTCGCCGTCCGCGGATCTTTCTCTTGACGCGGTCTACGCCCATGACGCCTCCCTGGCCACCGACTTCGGCCTGATCCTCATGAGACCCGGCAAGCCGAACCGCGTCGTCGAGGGCCAGCAACAGGGCTCCTTCTGCGAGAGGATGGGGATTCCTGCGTTTGCCGAAATCGCTCCTCCTGGGTCAACCGAGGCAGGCGACATCGTCTGGCTCGACGCGAAGACGCTCCTAATCGGTCATGGCTATCGCACGAATGCCACCGGGATAGCGCAGATGCGCGCGATTCTCGCTCCAAAAGATGTCGACGTGATCTCGGCGCCGCTTCCCTACGGACCTGGGCCAGCGGCTTGCCTCCACCTGATGTCCCTGATCAGCCTGCTGGACGAACGCACCGCCGTGGTCGATCTCCCATGGCTTGCGGTAGAGACTGTCGAACTGCTCAAGTCTCGCGGATTCGAATTCATCGAGATCGACTATTCCGAGCGCGACACGCTGGCCTGCAACGTTCTGTCCCTCGGCGGAAAACGTCTGATCGCCATCGAAGAGAATCGCAAAACGAACGACAAATTGCGTGCCGCCGGATTCGACGTCCGCACGTTCCCCGGCAGCGAGATCTGCATCAACGGCAGCGGCGGCCCCACGTGCCTCACGCGCCCCTTGCTGCGCGGGTGAACTGACCGATGAAACTACGAACCACGAACGATTGGTATTGTGTTCCGCCATGCCGCAGTGACCACTCTGAGAAGCTGATTGCCTTTCTCCGCGCGCGCGGCGGCATTTCTCGGCGATCTCAGCGGTAGAAAGACGTTGGTGCTGATACTATGGCCAGCCAATGGCCGCTTTCCACTTATCGAAGTGGTACCTGGACTGCGTGACCGATTCCGGGAACGCATCGATCGCGTATGTCGGCGATCTCACTTGGGGTCCGGCCCATCTTCACTACTCAAGTCTGCTGCGCAGCGTCGGGAACAGCGTGACCCAGCGGAACTCCCTCCGTCGGCCGACCCTGCCGGTGGTCAATGGCTCTTCGATTTCGTGGAACTCCGCGCCGTTCGACTTTACCGCGGAGTGGCAAGCAGATTCGACCGAAGTCCGTGAAACGGTCTTCAAGAACGACGAAGGTTCAGTCGATTGGCGCTGCCTCATGCCTCGTGCGCACGTGCGCGCAGGCCATGACTCCGGGGTTGG
This sequence comes from Candidatus Sulfotelmatobacter sp., assembly GCA_035568275.1. Lineage (GTDB taxonomy): Bacteria > Acidobacteriota > Terriglobia > Terriglobales > Acidobacteriaceae > Sulfotelmatobacter. The sequence continues at coordinate 62,494 of DATMOO010000063.1, read as the reverse complement.
CTACGTCGAACATCTCAGCATGACAATCGCACCCTGGAAGATTCCCATCCAGCATCTGCGCTGGGGACGCTTCTGCAGCGCCTCCGATTGGGCGGTATGGATCGACTGGCAAGGCGAATTCTCGAAGCGGATTCTTTACCGCAACGGAAAATCCGTCCCCGGATCGACAATAAAGGACCAGCAAATCACACTTGCCGATGGATCGCGACTCCTCATGGACCAATCCTTGACGTTGCGCAAAGGCCCGTTAGGGACGACCGCGCTATCGTCCATTCCAGGAGTAAGCAAGACTTTTCCCGCTCGGTTGCTGCAAGTGAACGAATGCAAGTGGCGCAGCCGTGCACGACTCGAAAGCCCAGGCCAGTCTCCAGTGGAAGGCTGGGCCATTCACGAAATCGTAAGCTGGCCAAAATGAAGTGGCAGAAAATCGCTTACGGCGCATTATTCGTTATCCTGCTGCCCGCACTATTGTTCATCTGGGGAGCCGCCGCGCGAGTTTCCTTGCCGATTTATGGGAGCCTGCCTCTCGGTATCGCCTTCGTCTGCGCCGGTCTCGCGCTCATGGCTGTCGCAATGTTTGAGCTGTGGCGCTTCGGCGGCGGACTTCCCATGAACGCCTTCCCGCCTCCCATCATGGTTTCGCGCGGCACGTTCCAGTTCCTTCCTCATCCCATCTACACAGGATTTGTTGCGGTCTGCCTCGGTGTCTCGATGATGCTGGGATCTGCAACTGGGCTCTGGCTGATCACTCCCACGATTGCGCTGGCCTGCGTTGCTCTGGTCGTGGGCTACGAGCACCCTGATCTTCTGAGCCGCTTCGGGCGGACGCTTCCCGTCCTTCCACCCGCGGACGACGCTCGGCCCTCCACTTTTGAGCGATTGCGCTTTATCCTCCACGTCGTTGTTCCCTGGATCGTGTTGTACGAGTTCACGATTCGCCTGCCCCTGCGCGGTCTAAACTTCGGATTCGCCTTCGAGGATCGCCTGCCTGTTTTGCCCTGGACCGCCGTGTTTTACGAGAGCACCTACGTGATGGTCGCGCTCGCGCCATGGCTCGCCCGCACGCGCAAAGACCTACGCCAACTCACGGTTTCGGCATGGTTCACGATGCTGTGCGTGTTTCCCATCTATTGGTTTGTGCCCTCGGTTGCGCCGCGGCGCCCGCTGCTCGGCCATGGCTGGATGACCAGCGTCCTGCATCTCGAGTTCACAGCCGAGCCGCCGGTTGCCGCGCTCCCGTCATTCCATGTCCTCTGGTCGATCCTGGTGGCCCGCCTTTGCCGTCGCAAATGGATCGGTTGGGCCTACCCCTTGACCATTGCCTTGAGCTGCATCACCACAGGGATGCACTACGCTGTCGATGTGGTCGCGGCGTTCGTCATCGCGCCGGTCATCCTCAATCCGCAGCGGGTTTGGGAAATCCTGCAAAACGCAGCCGAGAGATTCGCCAATTCCTGGCACGAATGGCGCATCGGCTCGCTTCGCATCATCAATCATGCTTTCTACGCCGGAGCCGCTGCGTTTGTGCAGATGGCTATCGTCCTCGCTGCCGCGGGCCGAGGCAGGGAGTGGCAAGTGCTCCTGGTCTGCAGCGGCGGCCTGCTCGGAGCAGGATTATGGGCCCAGTTGGTGGAAGGTTCCTCGCGCCTTCGGCGTCCCTTCGGATTCTATGGTGGGCTGATCGGAGGCGGCATCGCCTGCCTGTTCTTCGAAGACCGCTGGACGCTGCTCGCCGCAACTTGTATGGCCGCGCCATGGATGCAAGCCATCGGCCGCCTGCGTTGCCTGGTCAATGGCTGCTGCCATGGGCGGCAAACCACGCCTGTCGTGGGAATTCGCGTCACGCACCCGCGCTCTCGCGTGACCAGAATGGCCGAACTCGCCGGCGTTCCCATCCACGCGACCCAGTTGTACTCGATCCTGACCAACCTGTTCCTCGGCCTGCTGCTCGCGCGCATGTGGATGTCCGGTTGTCCCACGGCTCTGGTCTGCGGGATCTACTGCATCGGCAACGGCCTCTCGCGATTCGCCGAAGAAGCGTATCGAGGAGAATTGCAGACGCCATTCGTCTTCGGCCTGCGCCTGTATCAATGGCTGGCAATCGCGACGGCATGCGTCGGCGCGACGGTCACGGTTCTCGACTCTCCCGCACCACCAGTGCTGCACCTGACGCTTTCTCAGTTCGGGTTAGCCGCAGCCTTCGCATGCGTCGCTGGAGCCGCCATGGGCGTGGACTTCCCCGAAAGCAACACCACGCTCGCGCGCCTCACCTGAACTGATCAGCCAGAGACGCCTGTGTAGGGGCGGACGCCTTCGTCCGCCCCGCGAGCAAAGCGAGCGTGGCACCGCATGTAGCGCCTCGTATCTGACTTCCTTCCAACAGTCCACATTGCGCTTCGCGCAACCCCGGACGAGGCGTCCGGGGCTACATTCGCGCGCCTGACGTAAACGTGACGACTTCAAGCAAAAACTGCGCCCCAGCCGCCATGAGTGCGTGAACTGTTCGCAGATTTCATTTTTTGGGATCACTGTCCGCAAAATCCTGGATCTATTGCACTTAGCGGGACTGAGACATCGATGGCTCCGCACAAAATCTTACATCCAAAGGACTTACTCGCAAAATATTCTAGAATAAGGAGTTACGCCGTCGCTGTTGCGCGCTCTGGTGATCACAATTTTTGGATCGACGTTTGTAAAACATTCAATCTCAAAGAAGAACTTACATGCAAAATATTCCGGAATAAGGAGTTAGCTGGCCCTAGCGCTCAGGAGCCTGTCTGCCTCTGATCCCGGTCATTCTGTGGTACCACTGGGCACGATTCCATTGTGAACTGTCTGCTGGTTCAGTCAAGGTCGTTCGTCACATGAATGACGTTTTTGGCTGTCGAAAAGAGTCAGGCTCCGTGACGCTTCGGGCTGGCCGCCATCCTTAATTGTAGGAAAAAACGTAAAGGATCGGGCACCCGGCTTCGCGGTCATGCGCGAACGCATCCGCGAGATCGAAGCCAAGGCACTGCGGAAGTTGTGGCGCTTATGGATCGAGTGCGGGACTAAAACGGGCACCGCAGGAGGCCCAGAGTTACACCGAGTTGAAGGCACGACTTCGGCCGCGCCTTACTTCTGTTACTCACGGGCTGTACCGCTCAGTCGACCTCGCGTAAAATGGAACCGTACAGTTCATTTCTGCGAACTGGAGACTTATTCATGTTGCGAACTGCGAAGAACGGCAGCATTGTGGTTTCTGCGCTGCACGCCCGGTCCAACTTCGGAGGCTGCTGCGACGGGTGGCGGATGAACGCCGCTCGCTCGTCATCGAAAAGCGCGGCACGCCGAAGGCGGTGCTACTAAGCATCCGGGACTATGTGCGTCTGGCCGCTCCGGAGCCGGAAGTGCTCCGGCTGATCGGGGAGGATTCCCGGCGCAAGGGAACGAGTGCACTCACATCGCGGCAGATTGATCAGGTCATCAAGGCGAGCCGCGCGCAACAGTCGGCGCGTCGATGATCGCGCTCCGGTTGGTCGTTGACACAAACATCGTGGTGTCAGCGGCTCCGAAACCGGACGGACTGCAGCGCACCGTGCTCTTGCTGGCAGTGACCAGACCAGCCAGGTTGTATGTCACTCACGCCGTTCTTGCGGAGTACCGCGAAGTTCTCGCGCGGCCAGAATTCAAAATCCGGAAAGGACTTCGGCAGCAATTCGTTCAACTGCTGACGAACCGCGCGCACCTGGTGGAGCCCGTGGGTGTCCTGCAGGTTGCGAAAGATCCCGACGACAACAGGTTTGTGGAATGTGCGGACGCTGCTCGGGCCGACTACTTGATCACGGGCAACGCGAAGCATTTTCCCAGGTTCTGGAAGAATACCAAGGTCATTACGTCCCGCGAATTCATCAGCATCGTTGCCCCGCACTTTGTCCCATAACGAGGTGCTCGACGTAACAGGACTTAAAGTCTCAAGGCTGACAGAGTAGGAATGCCTGCTGCCGTCCTTGCGTTCTTTGCAAGGGTGGGAACCACGGACCTGCAAATCTGGGACGGGAAACGTTGAAACCAAGAGTTCTGGGAGGAACCGCCGCTCTTTCCTAAAAAGCGCGACACTTGGGGTACGCCAGATTCATATTCACCTTGCGGAGGGGCGGCGCGCCTTTGTCACGATGAGCCGAATGAGTAAGGTGCGCGGTCGCTCACGCGCTCGCGATGTGCGCGTGAGAACGAGTGTCGTCCGTCCGGGACTCGCCCCTATTTCCCACTATACCCAGGGCTTACGAGTCTGTTACGAAATTCGTGCCGTCCGCCAAAGCGGACTCGGTTGGTTCCACTTCCGACTACCCGGCACTTCGTGCCGGGCTTTCACATGCCGCGGCTAAGCGGCTGGAGATCAGGTTTGTCCCACCGCTCGTGGACAATACCGAGTTTCGTAACAGACTCTTACGCCCTGGACTAAATTGTTTCGCCGCTGTGCGGCTGGAGTGAGGCGGGTTCTGGTCCGGCGTTTTCGCAAAACCGCAGTACTCACTCCGACACTGAGGGCTAACCCAGGAGCTGCTGCCGGAAGTCCCTGCCCTCTAGTTAGCACGCTGCACAAAAAGCTACATCCACCGCGAAAGGGCGACCACAGGTGGCTAAAGCCGCATTGATTCTGCGTGCTCTACGCGGCGCTGAAGCGCCGCTCTTCCACGGTACCGCCTGCAGTCACGAGTCACGGTACTGCCTGCATTCAGCACTTTTTTCGCAGCCTGCTGGGAGTAGAATTCAGTTTCCCCACGGAGGTGCCTCGATGCATCGTTTCCGCGCGTCGCATGTGCTCGCCATCTTTCTGCTGTTTGCCCTGGCCACATTCGCCCTTGCTCAATCAGCCCTCATCCCTCGCAGCGTTCTTTTCGGCAATCCCGAACGCACCGGCCCTGAGATATCCCCCGACGGCAGGATGCTGGCCTACCTGGCTCCCGATCAGGGCGTTCTGAACGTGTGGGTGCGCACGCTGGGAAAGACCGACGACCGCGTCATCACCAACGATCGCAAGCGCGGCATCCGCAATTTCATCTGGCAGCCCGATTCGAAGAACGTCCTCTACGGGCAGGATCAGGGCGGAGACGAGAACTGGCGCATTTATCAGACGAACGTCGCCAGCAAACAGACCAAGGATCTCACTCCGTTCGAGAAGTCGCGCGCCGACATTCTGTCGTTCGACCCTGATCATCCGGACACGATTCTGATCCAGTCGAACAAGCGCGATCCGAAGGTCTTCGACGTCTATCGCGCCAATCTCAAGACGGGCGAGTTGACGCTCGACACGCAAAACCCGGGCGATGTGCAGGGATGGCAGGCCGATCACAACCTCGAAGTCCGCGCCGCGCAGGTCACTACCGAGGACGGCGGAACGATCATCCGCGTGCGTGATGACGTCAAGTCTACGTGGCGCGAACTAATCAAGTGGGGACCAGAAGAGACGCTCGGCAACGTCGTGAACTTCACGCCCGACAACAAGGCGCTTTGGATCATGACCTCGCTCGATGCTAACGCGGCGCGGCTCATCTCGGTCGATATCGCAACCGGGAATCGCACCGTGATCGCGGAAGATCCGCAGTTCGATGTGTCGTTCGCCGTGGAGCAGCCGAAGAATCACAAGCTCCAGGCAGTTGTGTTTCTTCGTGAGCGCCGGGATTTCCAGATCCTCGACAAGGACATTCAGGCCGATTTCGACGCGCTGCACAAAGTGCGCGACGCCGATATCAGCAACATCAGCCGCGACATGCAGGACGACAAATGGATTGTCACGTTCGAGGGCGACGATTCTCCGGTCTACTACTATCTTTACGATCGCGCAACGAAGCAGGCCACCATACTGTTTAGCAATCGGCCCGCGCTCGAGAAGTACAAGCTCGCCAAAGTTCAGCCTATCGAGTACACGGCTCGCGACGGCATGAAGATTTATGGATACCTCACTACTCCCGCTGGTGTCGAGCCAAAGAAACTGCCGATGGTTGTGTTTCCGCACGGCGGCCCGTGGGGGCGCGACCTCTGGGGATACGATCCCTATGCGCAATGGCTGGCCAATCGCGGCTATGCGGTTTTACAGCCGAATTTCCGAGCGTCGACCGGATACGGCAAGCAGTATCTGAATGCCGGCGATCGCCAGTGGGCCGGCGCGATGCACACCGACCTGCTCGACGGAAAGGACTGGGTCGTACAGAAAGGCGTTGCCGACCCCAAGAAGATTTGCATCATGGGCGGCAGCTACGGCGGATATGCCACGCTCGCTGGAGTGGCTTTCTCGCCCGATGCATTCTCTTGCGGCGTCGACATCGTCGGGCCATCGAACCTGAATACTTTGCTCAAGACGATTCCCCCATACTGGTCCACCTTCCTGGCGATCTTTCACAAACGCATGGGCGACAACGAAGAGACTCTGAAGGCGCAGTCTCCGTTGTTCAAGGCGGACCAGATTAAAGTGCCGCTCCTGATCGGCCAAGGGGCGAACGATCCGCGCGTCAATAAAGCCGAGAGCGATCAGATCGTGGCTGCCATGCGGAAGAATAACAAGCCGGTGGAATATTACGTCTTTCCCGACGAGGGCCACGGTTTCGTCCGTCCGGAGAATCGCATGGCATTCAACGCGGCGTCGGAGGTATTTCTGGCCAAGTATCTCGGCGGTCGCGCCGAGCCTCCCAGCGACGCGGAGGAGAAGTTGCTCGACAGCGTGAAACAATAGCTTGTGTAGGGGCGGACGCCTCGTCCGCCCCGCGGAGCGCAAGCGACGCGTACGACAGCGTGTAGCGCCACGGACTGTTCCTGACTGCCCAGCCGTCCACATTGCGCTTCGCGCAACCCCGGACGAGGCGTCCGGGGCTACATTTTCCTGATCGGGATCAGCTCTCGCAGTCGAGTATCCCGCAGAAACAGGCCTCCCCACGCCAGCATCCCGAGTATCACTGGCATGGGATAAGTCGGGTCGCCGATGCGAAGAGTGGTGATCGTCGCTCCGCCGAGCAATCCCGTCATCAGGATCGCTCCCAGAACCGCAGTCTGCGGGATCACATAGACGATCACGCAGACTAGTTCGATAACGCCGACGGGGATGATCAGTCGTTCCGACAGTCCGGCGCGTGCAAATCCTTCAACGACCGCGGCCATCTTCATGAGCTTCATAACACTACTCAAAAGCACCAGCAATACCGGCAGAGCACTCATCACCCGGCTGATCCAGAGTGTGGTCTTGGAAACGGGCGAACTGATTTGCATCTCGGACTCCTATGTAGAGATGGGCGACGACAACACTTGCATAAGATATCTGAACACTGCTCCGAGGTTCGCTAAATTGCTCGAAATCTGCCGGGACGTCTGGCAGTTGGTATGATTGCCTCGCACCAGACTTTATTGGGAGAGTTCCGCGATGCCTTTGCTGGCCCAGCGATTTGCTGTCATTTTCCTCGTAATGACGGGGGTGTTCGTCACCGCGCCGGCGCAGACTGCCGGCGGACCGCAGGCGTTGCAGGTACTAGAGTCTGTTTCTGCCTCCGAGCCACTCCGCGACGGCATTCAGATTCAGGCAGGCTCGGCGGTGGTGCGCATCACGGCGCTGCGCAACGACATCGTGCGGGTGCGGGTTTCTCCCAATAATGTCCTTCCGGAAGACGCCTCCTGGGCGGTTCTCCCGGAAGCTCGAACGAAATCGATCGACGTTCAGCCGTCGCAGGACGCTTCGTCGGTGGGCTTTCGCACGGCCTCGCTGGATGTTCGCGTGGAGTGCGATCCGCTTCGCATCGTCATCCGCGATCTCGAGGGCCATGTGATCTCAGCCGATGCGGTGGGCCGTCCGACAAAGTTCCAGGCAGGAGGGTTTTCGGTGTTCAAGCAGATGGCGAACGCCGAACACTACTTCGGACTGGGCGACAAGACAGGGCAGTTCGATCGGAGGGAACAGGCATATACGCTGTGGAATACCGACATCGGTCCGCAAGAATCGGTCGATCCTCTGTACAAGGCCATCCCCTTTTTCCTCGCGATGAACGGGACGTGCAGCTCCGGAATTTTTCTCGACAACACCTGGCGCACCTGGTTCGATTTCGGCAAGCAGGCGCGCGATGCGGCTGCCTTCGGCGCAGAAGGCGGTCCGCTCGACTACTACTTCATTTACGGCCCCACGCCGAAGCAGGTCGTGGAAGCCTACGCTTATCTCACGGGGAAACCTCCGCTACCCCCGCTCTGGGCGCTGGGTTTTCAGCAATCGCGCTACAGTTACACACCGGAGTCCAAGGTCCGGGAAATCGCTACCCGTCTTCGCAATGACAGGATCCCTTCCGACGTCGTCTATCTCGACATCGACTATCAGGACCGGAATCGCCCTTTCACCGTCGATGCCAAGACGTTCCCGAATTTCCCCGGCCTGGTTGCCGATCTGCGCAAGCAGCACTTCCACTTGGTGAACATCACCGACCTGCACATCGCCCACGCAACGAATCAGGGTTATATGCCCTACGACACCGGACATGCAGGCGATCATTTCGTGAAGAAATCGGACGGCAGCGAGTTCGTCGGCATCGTGTGGCCGGGCCCCGCGGTTTTCCCGGACTTTACCCGCGCGCAGACCCGCGAATGGTGGGGCGGGCTTTACCAGGGGTTTGTAAAAGACGGCGTCGCCGGATTCTGGAATGACATGAACGAACCCTCGGTGTTCGACGGGCCTGCTAAGACGATGCCGCTCGACAACGTCCACCGCATCGAAGAGCCCGGTTTCACGACGCGGACCGCGACACATTCGGAAATTCACAACATCGTCGGACTGCAAAACGCGCGCGCGACCTACGAAGGTCTGCTCAAATTGCGTCCGGACGAGCGCCCGTTTGTTCTCACCCGCGCGACCTATGCGGGCGGGCAGCGCTACGGGTTCACCTGGACAGGAGACAACTTCGCGACGTGGAATCATCTTCGTCTGGCGACGCAGATGTTGTTGAACCTCGGTATTAGCGGCATTTCGTTCGTCGGAGCAGATGTGGGCGGATTCAACTCGACTCCTTCCTCCGATCTGCTGACCCGGTGGGTCGAACTGGCGGCCTTCTCGCCGTTTTATCGTGATCACTCGAATAAAGACTCGCTCCCGCATGAACTCTGGGTCAACGGGCCGGAGCAGGAGACGATCCGGCGGCGCTATGTGGAGACTCGCTACAAGCTTCTGCCTTACATCTATTCCCTGGCTGACGAGTCGTCGCGCTCCGGGCTGCCGATGATGCGGCCGATTTTCCTGGAGTTCCCTGAAATCTTCGCGCCGTCGGCTCCGGGCTTTGAACATTGGGATACGGAATTTCTCTTCGGACGCAGCTTGATGATCGCGCCGCAGCCGTTCGGGGAGACGGTGGACGACTATGTCGTCTCGTTTCCGCCAGGTTCGTGGTTTGATTTTTGGACCGGGGAGAAGATGGTAGCGTCGCCCGCTGCGCCATCCATCGTGGACATCGCCAGCGCGAAGCCCGGGACGAAGTTCCCCGAGCCACGCAGAGTGCATCCGAAGCTCGATACCATGCCGGTCTACGTGCGCGCAGGAAGCGTCCTGCCCATGCAGCCACTGATTCAGAACACCGAAGAGACTCCACGGGGTCCGCTGGAGCTGCGGGTCTATCCTGGAGCCGACTGCCGGGGAACGATCTATCTCGATGACGGCCATAGCTTCGCGTATCAGCATGGCCAATATCTGCGGCAGAACCTGAGTTGTGACGCCGACGCAAAAGCAGTGCGATTGAAGTTCCACGCGCGGGACGGTTCGTATGCACCCTGGTGGAAATTCGTCGAAGTCGTGGTCTACGACTGGCCGTCGGCACACGCGGAAGCCAAAGTTTCCGGCAGCACCTACCCGCTGAAGACCACCTACGACCCCAAGCAGCATGCGCTGCATGTGACGCTGTCAGATCAATCAGCCGAGGCGGAACTCGCGGTCAAGGGCAGAGAGAGTCACTGATCGAATTCCGGGTGCGACGCGCATACGGCTAAAATAGTTTTCTAGGCTTGCTGGTATGGGGCTTCAAGCTGTAGTTCAAGACATAAGATTCGCCTGGCGGCAACTGCGTCGTTCTCCGGTTACCACTACTGTGGTGGTTGTTACGTTGGCACTAGGCATTGGTGCGAACACGGCGATTCTAAGTCTGGTGAATGCCTGGCTATTGCGTCCGCTGCCGCTGCGGCAGCCGCAGCAGTTGGTGAGCGTTTGGCGGACAGCGGCGGCTGATCCCCACCAACCTGCATATTTCAATCTTTATCACGATTACCTGATTTGGGCGGCGGAGAATCACACGCTGCAATCGCTGGCTGCGTTGTTCCCGCAGGATTACACGATTACGGGCAGCGGTGAGCCGCAGCAGATTCATGGCGCCATCGCCAGTTGGAATCTGTTTGACACGGTTGGGGTCGGAGCGACCGCGGGGCGGACCTTTGTTGCCGATGATGCACATGGGGAAGCTTCGTGCGTGATCAGCCATGGCCTGTGGCAAACGCATTTTGGCTCGCGAGAAATCATTGGTCAACTGATCAATCTGAACGGCAAGACATATCGCGTGCTCGGTGTGCTGCCAGCAAAGTTCTCTCTGCGTGTCCTGGATTTTCCATTCGAAATGGATGTGTGGACAGTGATTACGGCTGACGATCCCTACCATGCCATCAGTTCTCCGGCCGCCGTCTCGGTCATCGGACGATTGAAGCAGGAAGTGGCGATCGCTCAAGTGAATGCCGAGCTCAATGCTGTCCAGCGGGAGTTGAACCGGCGCTTCTCAGACGAAATGCCCGATTCCGGTGTTCTGGTCGTCGGATTACAACAGGACAACACGCGAACCATTCACAGCTCGCTCTTGTTGTTGCTCGGGGCGGTGGCGGTTTTGCTGTTGATTGCGTGCATGAATGCAGGAAGCCTTGTGCTGGGACGAAACTCGCAGCGGGCGACGGAATTCGCTGTACGGTTAGCCCTCGGTTGCGGCCCGGGGCGACTGTTGCAGCAGGTGACAACGGAGGTGTTGCTCTTATTCGTATGCGGCGGCACCTTGGGCCTGGCGATGGCATTCGCGATCGTACGGCTATTCGTCGCCGCCAACCCATTCGGATTTCTTCCTCCAGGTGGGGTATCGCTGGATGCTAACGTTCTGGGGATTACCGCGTTCGTGGTGGGTGTGACTGCGCTCCTGTTTGGTTCGATTCCAGCGACCCGCGCGTTGAAACTCATCGATGTCAACACTCTTCGTACGCGGGCAACCACAAGCCACGCCCATCTTCGATCGCGAATGACGTTTGTGGTCGTCGAAATTGCCTGTTCCGTCGTGCTCCTGGTGTGCGCCGGACTGTTGATATCGAGCTTTGCAAGGATGGTTTCCGAACCATTGGGATTTCAGACGAATGAAGCGTACGTAGGCGAGGTTGCCCTTCCGCTGTCGCGATATCCGACGGTAGATGCACAATCCAGGTTTGTCGACCAGCTGCTCCCTAAGCTGCGGGCCATTCCATCTCTTCGTGCAGCGGGAGCTTCTACCACTTGGCCATTCCAGGCCAATGGGCTGAACCCGATCGAAGTCGACGGACGGGCAGGGCCTCAAGACCAGACGCCGCGTGCGTTTGTATTTAACGCCAGCCCGGGCTACTTCGAAGGGCTCGGCATTCCTCTGCTGCTAGGGCGCGATTTCAGTGAAACGGATCGGGCGGGAATGCCTGACGTTGCAGTGATCAATGAGGCGTTGGCGCGTGCGTATTTTCCTGCCGAAGACCCAATCGGCAAGCGAATTCGTATCGGCGCTCTCAATCCAAGAGACCCCACTGCACCGTGGCTTATCGTGATCGGCGTCATTTCCAATACGCGTTCAGTGCGCTACAACCACACGGATTGGGATATGCAGCCTGCGGTTTACAGTGCATTCCTGCAGCGCCGCGATTCAGCGAATGAGCTGCACAGATTCGACGCCCAGACTGTGTACCTTTTTCTGCGGACGCAATCGCTTCAGACAGGCGTGGTTGCATCGGCGGTGCATTCCATTGACCGCGATATCCCGGTGCAGCCGCTGCGTACAACGGGCGAGATTGTGAGCGGGCTGCGCGTGCAGCCGCGTCTTCGGGCCGCGGCTCTCGGCAGTTTTGCTCTGGTTACGTTGCTGCTCGCTGTCATAGGTGTCTATGGAGTGATGACCCAGTTTGTCGAGCAGCATCGCCAGGAGATCGGCATTCGGATTGCCCTGGGTGCAATGTCGAGACATGTAGTTGCCCTGGTTCTTCGATGGAGCCTGATGATGATTCTGCCTGGGCTGATCTTCGGGATGGCAGGGGCAGCCGCGGCAACCCGTCTGTTACAAGGCTTGCTGTACGGAGTTTCAGCCTTCGATCCGGTCACCGTTGCCGCCGCCGTGATTGTGCTGCCCACGGTCGCCATAGTTGCCGCTTATCTTCCTGCGCGCCGCGCGGCTGAGATCGACCCCAACACGACGGTCAGATGGGAATGACGTTGTACCTCTGTGCCGGCATTGATGGAAGCGGGTCGCGTCATTGTTTTAGCGAGAGGTTAACGCCACTGTTGATCCATACCCGACGCCTCTTCCTGTTAAAATTAAAGAGCGATGCTGCTTCCCTTCGTCCGCGAACTCTTCGCGGACGTTGAATTGCTTCCCGGCTTCAAGCGTGTAGCCTCCCACCTGAACGAGGGCACGGGGAGGATTCGTGTCTCTGGACTCTCCGCCACCGCGAAAGCGTTGCTGCTCGTGTTGTGGCGCCGGGCCGCCGATCGGCCGCTGATCGTGGTAGTCAATGACAACCGGGCGGTTGAGGATTTCGTTCCTATCCTTCGAGGATTCTGCGAACTCACTGCGGCATGCGATCCGGACGCTGTTGTTTCTTTACCTGCGCGCGACGTGCTCCCATTCCAGAATCTCTCGCCGCACCCGGAACTGCAGGAAGAACGCGCGACGGCGCTGTGGAAGATTGCTACGGGGAAGGCATCGATCGTGGTGACTCCGATCGCCGCGACGGCGATCCTGCAGCGCTCACCGGAGTACTATTCCGAGCTCGCTCGCGTCTTGCGCCGTGGCGAATCGTTCGATCTCGACAACCTGCTTGGGCATCTCAATACGGTCGGTTACGCTTCTGCCGATGTGGTCGAGATGCCCGGCCAGTATGCCTTGCGTGGCGGCATTCTCGACGTGTACTCGCCCGAAGCCGAGCGCCCGGTCCGCATCGAATTCTTTGGCGATGAAGTCGATTCCATTCGCCGCTTCGATCCGACTTCGCAGCGTTCTTCGAATCCTATCGACGAAGCGCTACTGTTGCCGCTAACGGAAACTCCTGTCACGGACCGGCTTCTCGGCGCGATTCACACCCGGCTCTCGGGCAAGCGAATCGCAGGAACGACCGAAGAAATTGTCGAAGCGGCGGTGCGATCCGGCGGCGTCACCGTCTTTCCGGGTTGGGAGTTCTATGCCCCCGTAGCCGGATCCGATCGCACCGTATTCGACTTGCTGCCTCGCGCTGCTGTGCTGCTGGATGAACCGGATCTTCTGCGCAGCGAATTCGACCGCTTCTGGACGCGCGTGGAAGAGGCTCACGAGCGCAGCGGCGTGGGGAATCTCGTGCGGCCGAACGATTTGTACCTGCCGCCCGAGGGCTGGTGGGAAAAAATCGGGGGCCTGCCTGGATCTGATCTCGAACACCTCGGCATCACGCAAAGCGCGGACGACAATTCAATCTCAATTCTGACGCAGCCGACGCCGCGCTTCCACGGCGCCGTACCGGCGATGCTCGACGAAGTCAAGAAGCTCACCGCCAGCGGCAACCAGGTTCTGTTCTCAGTCCCGAACACGGGTGAAGTCGAGCGCCTCGCCGACATCTTCACCGAATACAACACGAGTTTCCGCCTGGGAAGCCGCACCCGCGGCGGCGAGAGCTACGCGGACGAAACCAGCTACTTCGCAGGCGAGGTGAATACCACCACGCTCGCGAAAGCCTACGTTCCCGACGGCGTCGTTTTCCCGGATGCTCATCTCGCAATCTTCGGTGCGCGCGATCTGTTTGACGAATCCGACACGGTGGCTTCGCGTCCGCAACGTCAGAAGTCGAAAGTGTCGGCATTCCTGTCCGACTTCCGCGATCTGCAGGTCGGAGACTACGTCGTCCACGTCGAGCACGGGATTGGGCAGTATCAGGGGCTGAAAGAGATCAATCAGGGCGACGGCAATGCCGAGTTCATGCTGCTCGAATACGCGGAAGGTGCGCGACTGTATGTCCCGCTGACTCGCCTCGACCTGATTCAGAAATACAGGTCGTCTGAAGGGGCCAAGCCAGCGCTCAGCCATCTAGGTACGCAGGCCTGGGCGAAGACCAAGGCCCGCGTGCGCAAGGCTATGAAAGACATGACCGAAGAGCTGCTCAAGCTCTACGCGCAGCGAAAAATGGCTGAAGGTCACTCCTTTCCCGCCGGAAACGAATTTGTCAGTGAGTTCGAAGATTCGTTCGAGTTCAACGAGACTGAGGATCAGGCGCAGGCGATCGCCGATGTCATGCGCGACATGGAATCGACGCTGCCGATGGATCGCCTGCTGTGCGGCGATGTGGGCTACGGCAAGACAGAAGTCGCGATGCGCGCGGCGTTCAAGGCGGTCAGCGACAACAAACAGGTCGCGGTGCTTGCTCCCACGACCGTTCTTGCATTTCAGCATTTCGAAACATTCAAGCAGCGTTTTGCGCCGTTCCCGGTAACGATAGAAATGATCAGCCGTTTCCGCAATCCCAAGCAGCAAAAGGAAATTCTGCAGAAGGCAGAGAGCGGGAAGATTGACATCCTGATCGGGACGCATCGCATTCTGTCGAAGGACCTGAAATTCTCCGACCTCGGCCTGCTGATCGTTGACGAGGAACAGCGCTTCGGCGTTCGCCACAAAGAGCGCATCAAGCAGATGCGCAAGCAGGTCGATGTGCTGACCATGTCGGCCACGCCTATCCCGCGCACACTGCACATGTCGTTGGTTGGGCTGCGCGACATGAGCGTGATCGAGACACCGCCCAAAGACCGCATGGCGATTCAAACCGTGGTCGCAAGCTGGGACGACAAGCTCATCCAGTCGGCGATCGAGCAGGAACTCGAGCGCGGTGGGCAGGTGTACTTCGTCCACAACCGCGTCGAGAGCATCTGGGAGATCGCGGCCAAGCTGCAGGAACTGGTGCCGAAGGCGCGCATCATCGTCGGCCACGGCCAGATGGGAGAAGCCGAACTGGAAAAGGTGATGCTGACGTTCATGCATCACGAGGCTGACATTCTCGTCGCCACCACCATTATCGAGAACGGTCTCGATATTCCTCTGTGCAACACGATTCTGATTAACCGCGCCGACCGGTTGGGACTGTCAGAGCTCTACCAGCTTCGCGGCCGCGTCGGCCGCTCGAATCGCCGTGCCTATGCCTATCTGATGATCCCGCGCGAAGTTGAGCTCACGCCGATCGCTCGCCGCAGGCTCGCTGCGCTGAAAGAATTCTCCGACCTGGGAGCGGGATTCAAGATTGCCGCACTGGACCTCGAACTTCGCGGGGCCGGAAATCTTCTGGGCGGCGAGCAGAGTGGGCACATCGAGGCGATCGGATTCGAGCTCTACACGCAGATGCTCGACCGCGCCATTCGCGAAATGAAGGGAGAAGCTGCTCCGGACGAGGCCGAAACCCAGCTCAATCTCGGCCTCAACATCCGCATCCCGGCAGAGTACATTCCGGAGGAGAACCAGCGCCTCAGAATGTATAAGCGTGTGGCCGGCGTAGAAACCGAGTCGCAGCTTACCGACGTTGCCGCGGAGTTGCAGGATCGCTATGGCGAGCCGCCTCGGGCCGTCCGCAATTTGCTCGACTATGCTGCTCTCAAGCTTCTGTCTCTTCGTGTAGGGGTGAATGCCATCGACCGGAAGCGCGACACGGTCAGTTTCAAATTTCGGCAGAACGCCGCTGTCGATCCAGAACATCTGGCGCGGTTCGTGTCGGCCCAGAAAGGAGCACAGTTCACTCCCGACGGGACGCTCAAATTCGTCCTTAAGCCCACGGCTGCCGACGAGGTTCTACGCTCCTTGCGTACGATTTTGGAACAGTTGTCGGCGGAAGAAGCGTCTTCCGAAGCTCGTTAGACTTCTGATTCGAATTTTCTGAAAACCCATGGCAGTCTTGACTAAGCGCTCCCTTTGACCTCAGGGGCTAAAGTGTGTGCGTGAGAACGTGTGTCGTCCGTTCCGGGACTTGCAACTTTTCCCACTTTACCCAGGACTTACGTCCTGGGCTAAATTGTTTCGCCGCCCCGCGGCTGGATTGAGACGGATTCTGGTCCACAGCTCTCCGAGAAATCCGGTTCTCACGCACATACTAAAGCCCGATTCTCGATGGTAATCGTAGGACGCGCTTGAAGCCGCGCCCTCTCAAAGCGAAATTTGACAACTAAAATAACTGCGGAGCGTCTTTCTTCAGGACACTCGTTGCCGTGATTGGCTGTCAAAGAAAGGCTTGCCTCCAAAGTTCCTGTACTTCTGCGGCTGGTGCCATGACCGATAGTCCCTTCCCAACAGGGCCGATTCCGGTTACGATAACGGCAACTGAGAGAGGCTGTACGACCGTTCGGTTGCTGGGGTTTTGGCGCGCACCGTGCAGAGTCATCCGCGTACGCTGCCGCATCCAATGATTATCCGGTGATTCAGAGAGCGCGCTGTCCACTTTTCCGGACGCCGTTCATTTTCTTTTTGAACAGCATTTGCTGTTGAGCCGAGGACGAGAGCTATGACATTCCCCGCGAGGGCTGTGACCATTCCCGACGAGAAATTCTTTCGCGCACATATCGCCAAGCGCGTCGACTTTGCGCCCGATCTATGGATGTTCCGCATCCGCAGCGGAGGTGAATTTAACTTCGTGCCCGGGCAATACGCGACGCTGGGCGTGGAGAACAACGGAAAGCGCGTTGAGAGGCCATACTCGATCGCCTCGTCGCCCTCGGAAGATGAAGTGGAGTTCTTTTTTGAGTTGGTGCCCGAGGGAGCACTCACCCCCTTGCTCCACAAAATGCAGCCCGGCGATCAACTCTTCATGCGCAAGGCTCCCAAGGGCAAGTTCTCACTCGACATGTCGAACGGACGGAACAATCACCTGCTCATTTCGACCGTTACCGGCGTCGCGCCATTCGTGAGCTACGTCCGCACGCTCTCAAAAGAGTGGAAGGAAGGTCGCTTCGACGGGTCCCATAAACTTTATCTGCTCAACGGCGCCAGCCGCCCATGGGAGTTCGGGTACAGAGACGAACTCATGCATTTCGACAAAGAACTGCCCTGGTTCAAGTACGTGCCCACGGTGAGCCGTCCCTGGGACCACTCGGACTGGTCAGGCGAGATCGGACGCGCCGACGACATCCTGCGCAAATACGCGGATCACTGGGAACTCGACGCAACGAATACCGTCGCTTACATCTGCGGACATCCGGAGATGATCGAGCACAGCAAGGCGATTCTGAAGCGGCGCGGCTTCACCGAAAAGGGTTCGGTGAAGGAAGAAGTTTACTGGATCCCGGCCAAGTCTTAACCACAGAGGGCACGGAGGCTCACAGGGAAACCCGTCGTCCTCTGTCGTGAGTCTTCCTAACTTTCCGCGGGCGCGAATAGAACCAGTACCGCCAACTCCTCGGTAATGTCGTAGAAGCGATGCTCCACCTCGGCGACAACAAAGAGCACGCTTCCGGGTGAGACTTCCGCATCTTCATCGCCGGCGCGAAAACGTGCCCGCCCACGAATCACGTAGTACATCTCGTCTTCGTGATGAGGCCTCTGCGGGTCGGTTGCACCCACGGGTAGGACGTACAATCCCGCACTCATCGCCGGAACCCGCAGGAACTCGCGGTAAAGCTTGCCCGCTTTCGCGCGCTCGCTATCGATCTCGCCGATCTTGAAGAAGCCCGGCTTCACCCCAGAATTCCTCCGAACACCAACTCGGTGAATTGCGGAACCAGGTTATGCGCCTGCAGGCTGCCCTCGGGCTTATACCACTGGTAGATCCAGTTGATCATGCCCAGAAGCGCAAACGCTGCCGCGCGTGGGCTGACCGATCCTTTGCCCTGACGCGTCCGCTGCACGTCGGCCATGAGGCTTTCGACAAAGTGAATGTAATCCTTCTTCCGCGTGTTGATGCGCCTGCGCAGCGTCGGGGGCAGCGGATGGTTCTCGTGCAGCATGACGGTGATCTCGCGGTCCTGCGGGCTGAGCACGACCTCGATATGCAGGCGGATGAGGGCGCGCAACCGGGCTTCCGGATCGGCAATGCCACGCACCGGGGCCAGAACCCGATCCTCGGTGATTTCCATGGCATGGTTCATGATCTCGAACAGGATTTCGTCCTTGCTCTGAAAGTGATGATAGAGGCCACCCTTGCTGAGTTTCAGCGACGCTGCCACATCGTTCATCGAAGTGGCATCGTAGCCGCGTTGCTGAAACAACCGCGCGGCCGTGCGCAGGATTTCCTGCCGGGAATCAACCAGAGTGTCGCGAGCCATCGCGTGTCATGGTAAACAGTTGCGGCCGGGATTGCCAGTTCATGGGCTCAGCAGACTCATGTGGGGACAGTCGCCCTCGGCTGTCCGGCGGAGCGAAGCTCCGCAGCCTCGCTCGGGACTCAGCTCGAAGGGGATCTTTTCGACTCGCTTGGCGTGGCCGGACAGCCGAGGCGGCTGTCCCTACGTGCTCCTGGCCATTAGCGCCGGTCGACCTCAGGGATGAAACTCTGATATTCAATCGGCGGGCGGATGTACTTGGTCTTATCCAGTGGCGGGACCGTGATCGGTTCCGGAGTGAGATCTTCGTACGGAATCAGCGAGAGCAGGTGACGGATGACATTGAGCCGGGCGCATTTTTTGTCTTCTGCATTGACAACGTGCCAGGGCGCCTGCTTGATATCGGTGACGGCAAACATTTCATCTTTGGCGCGGGAGTACTCGGCCCAACGCGCCCGTGATTGCAGGTCCATTCCACTGAGTTTCCAGCGCTTGGTCACATCTTTCTTACGATCTTGAAAACGACGCTCCTGCTCTTCATCGCTGACCGAGAACCAGTATTTGACGAGGATGATGCCCGCCCGCACCAGCATCCGTTCGAATTCCGGACAGCTGTGGAGGAATTCCATGTACTCGGGCACAATACGCGTTTTCTAAACCTTTTTCGAGCCCTCTTAGCTTCCATCGGAAAAGCTGGTCAGTTCTTGAATTATGGCGCCGGGCTTCGCCCAGTCTTGGACGGCCGAGGCGGCCCGTCGCCACATGACTAGTGCCCGCCCGGACCAAAGTTGGGGATTGACACGCGATGGCGGGGCAGATAGCATAATTGAACCGACCGACCGGTCGGTTTGCGGTAGCCGTTTCAATTCCCCGGGAGCATTCGTCGTTTTTCGCCTCCCCTGTCGCAAACGAGAGGAGCACGATGGCGGTTACTATTTTTTATGAGCGGGACGCGCGGCCCGACGCACTGAAGAGCAAAACCATTGCAATTATTGGCTATGGCAGCCAGGGACACGCGCAGGCCCAGAATCTCCGCGACAGCGGACACAAGGTCATCGTCGGCCTTGATCCGACCCGCAAGAGCGCCCAGCAGGCTCGCGCCGACGGTATGGTAGTTGTGGCTCCCGACGAGGCCGCGAAGCGCGCCGACTGGATCCACATTCTCACGCCGGATGAGACCCAGGCCGAAATGTACGACCAGCTCATCAAACCCTATCTGCATCCGGGAAAAGTTCTCGGCTTCTCGCACGGCTTCAGCATTCATTTCAACGCAATCGTACCGCCCACTGACGTCGACGTGGTGATGATCGCGCCCAAGAGTCCCGGACATCTGGTCCGCCGCGTCTACACGGAAGGACGAGGGGTCCCGTCGCTGATCGCTATTCAGCAGGATGCCAGCGGCCACGCTCACGAACTTGCGCTGGCTTATGCTCACGGCATTGGCTCGACTCGCGCGGGGGTTCTACAAACGACGTTCCGGGAAGAAACCGAGAGTGATCTGTTCGGCGAGCAGGCAGTCCTTTGCGGCGGCCTCACGTCGCTCATCAAGAAGGGATTCGAGACTCTGGTCGAAGCCGGATACGCTCCGGAGATCGCCTACTTCGAGTGCCTGCATGAAGTGAAGCTGATCGTCGACCTGATCTACGAAGGTGGACTCGATCGCATGCGCTATTCCATCTCCAATACCGCCGAATACGGCGACCTCACTCGCGGTGAGCAGGTGGTAGGCGACGCCACACGGCAGGCGATGAAGAAGACGCTGGCCGACATTCAATCCGGAAAATTTGCGCAGGAGTGGATTGCGGAAAACAAAGCCGGCTGCCCCAACTTCAACAAGCTGCGCGAGAAGGAAAAGCAGCACCCCATCGAGATTATCGGTGCGCAGCTGCGCGGCATGATGAGCTGGCTGCCGAAAGAAGGCAAGAAAGCCACTCCCCAGGGTTCCACAAAACAGGTGGTGAATGCTTAAGGGAGCCGACATCGTTCTGCAGTGCCTGCGAGCCGAGGGCGTCGACCTCGTCTTCGGGTATCCGGGCGGGGCGATCATGCCGTTGTATGACGCGCTTGATGGCAGCGGAGTGCGGCATATCCTGACGCGGCACGAGCAGGGCGCGGTGTTTGCGGCAGAAGGCTACGCCCGGGTCACGGGCAAAGTTGGCGTCGCGATGGCGACCAGCGGCCCCGGAGCTACGAACCTGGTTACCGGCATCGCTGACGCCAAAATGGACTCCGTTCCCCTGGTCTGCATTACCGGTCAGGTGCGCAGCGCGCTGATCGGGACCGATGCATTTCAAGAGACCGACGTATTCGGCGTGACGCTTTCGCTCACGAAGTGGAGCCGGTTGGTCCGCACACTCGACGAGATCCCCGAAGTGATCGCCGAAGGATTCCACTGGGCACGCAGCGGACGACCCGGACCGGTGGTGATCGACATTCCCACCGACATGCTGAAGGCGAAGAAGGAGTTCTCCGGACCGGCGAAGTTCACGCCGCACGCCCGGCCTGCCGACGCCAAGGCCGACGGTGGATTCACCGACACGATCGTCGCTTTGTTGCAGCAATCTTCAAAGCCTGTCGCGCTGATCGGTGCAGGGGCCAAGATTTCCGGCGCAATTCCCGAACTGCGGCGACTGCTCGATCATCTGAACATTCCAACCTTTGCTACCGTTCACGGCTTGGGCGCGGTTCCGCAACAGGCTCCTTACTACCTCGGCATGGTTGGTATGCACGGTACCCGCGCCGCGAATACGGCGCTGCACGAGACGGATCTGCTGCTGGTGTTCGGCGCGCGTCTCGATGACCGTGTCACAGGCGATCCTTCACGATTCGCCCCGCACGCCAAGATTGTTCACTTTGAGATTGATCCCGCTCAGCTGGATCGCGTGCGCCCGTGCAACCTTCCCGTGATTGGAAATCTCTCCGACACGATTCCGGCATTCGACACAGAACTCCGGCGTCATTCGCTGCCTGATTTCGCAGAATGGCGCGCCGTCGCCTGCGGGCCGGAGCGCGCGGAACTCGATCCGCGCGGCCTGGCGCAGCCGACCATTCGCTTCCTCGACGAACTCTTCAGCCGTCTGCCTGAGGACAGCGTGATTCTTGCCGACGTGGGCCAGCACCAGATGTGGGCCGCGCAGCGCTTTCACGCGGACTCCCCGCGCGGATTCATCACTTCCGGCGGGCTGGGCGCGATGGGCTTCGCTCTACCGGCCGCGGTCGGCGTGCAGTTGGCCAAGCCCGACACCTGCGTCCTGTGCGTGTCCGGGGATGGCGGCTTCCAGATGAACATCCAGGAACTTGCGACGGTTTACCGTCTCGGGCTGCCGATCAAGCTGGTCATCATCGACAATAAATATCTCGGCATGGTGCGCCAGTGGCAGCAGCTCTTCTACGAGCGCAACTACGCCGAGACCGACCTGAGCGACAATCCCGACTTCGTCGAGATCGCGAAGGCCTACAAGATTCACAGTTTTCGCATGAAGGAAGACGTGATGCGCGAGTTTCCTGTGTCGCAGCAGACCGGCGATCAGATTGACCGCTTCCTACATTCACCGAATCCGGAGTTGCTGGTGTTTGACTGCGCCCCTGAGGCCAACGTTTACCCGATGGTCCCGGCCGGCGCGGCGCTGTCAGAGATGTTGCTGGAAGAAGAGCCGACGCAGTAGTTGGATTTCAGAATTCAGATTTTAGATTGCAGATTTGCAAACAGGGTTGGGATTTTTCGAAATCTGCAATCTGAAATCAACAATCTGCAATCGCCTTGGGGACGAACAACATGAACGCTTTCCACATCCGCTACCGCAACACACAGGGAACACTGATGCGCATCCTGAACGGGGCCTCACGCCGTGGGCTCGATCTGCATTCTGTGCACGCTGAAGCCGCTGAGCGCGATCACCAGGTAACGCTGGTGCTTGAAGTCAACCAGAAGCAGGTCGGCCAGCTCTATCGCGAGTGGTATGCGATTCCGGATGTGATTCATGTCGGTTCCGGACCAGCGCAGGCCGCGGAGTGGAATTCGCCCCACCCTCCGGCGGGTGTGAGCATCGATAATCCCCTCGCATCTGCCCGCGCGTAACGCTTCGAGTTTTTGATTGGGCAAGCATGACGATCCCTGGGCAGCGTCATGCATTCTGGGGAACCTGCGGCAAGCGGGTTCCCCGTTTTTGCTGGACAGAGAAAAACTTGAACCACGAAGGACACCAAGGTACACGAAGGAAATCCTGACAGAGAAATCCTTCGTGTACCTTTGTGTCCTTCGTGGTTTATGCTCTTGTATTCTTACCGCGTGGACTCCTAACTATGGATCTCAAACACATTAGTCGTGGAATTACTGAAGGACGCGATCGTGCCGGCGCTCGCTCGATGTTCAAGGCCGTGGGATACACCGATGCCGATCTTAACCGTCCGCTGATCGGCGTGGCCAATACCTGGATCGAAACCATGCCCTGCAACTTCCACCTGCGGCGCCTTTCGGCCAAAGTGAAAGAAGGCATTCGGGACGCCGGTGGCACGCCAATGGAATTCAACACCATCGCGATCTCTGACGGCGAGACGATGGGCACCGAGGGCATGCGTGCGTCGCTGGTGAGCCGCGAAGTGATTGCCGACTCCATTGAACTCGTCTGCCGCGGGCAGATGTTCGACGCCGTCGTGTGCGTGGTCGGCTGCGACAAGACGATCCCGGCCGCCGCCATGGCTCTCGCGCGCATGAATCTTCCAGGCGTTGTGCTCTACGGAGGAACGATCGCCCCGGGCAGTTATCGCGGCAAAGACGTCACCATCCAGGACGTCTACGAAGCCATTGGCGCGAATGTCGCCGGCAAGATGAGCGATACAGAATTGAAGGAACTGGAAGACGTTGCCTGTCCGGCGGCCGGAGCCTGCGGCGGCCAGTACACGGCCAACACGATGTCCACCGTGATGGAGATGATTGGCCTCTCGCCGATGGGCTTCAACAGTGTTCCCGCCATGGATCCGCAAAAAGACCAGGTCTCATTCGAGTGCGGCAAGCTCGTGATGAGCGTCCTCGAGAAGGGCCTGAAGCCGCGTGACATTCTGACCCGTCAAGCATTCGAGAATGCGATCGCTTCTGTCGCGGCTAGCGGCGGGTCGACCAATGCGGTGCTGCACCTGCTCGCCATCGCGCGGGAAGCCGGCATCAAACTCGACATTGAAGATTTCCAAACGGTGAGCGAACGCACTCCACTGCTCGCCGATCTCAAGCCTTCCGGCAGATTCGTCGCCGCTGACATGCATCGAGCGGGTGGCATCGGCTTACTGGCCAAGCGGTTGATGAGCGGGAAGTACTTGCATGGCTCCGCAAAGACCGTGACCGGGCGGACGATTGCGGTCGAGGCAGAGAGCGCGAAGGAAACGCCGAAGCAGGAGGTGATCGTCCCGCTCGACAAGCCGCTGAAAGCGACCGGCGGGCTCGTCATTCTCAAAGGCAATCTCGCGCCCGAAGGATGCGTCATCAAGATCAGCGGCCACGAACGCCTGGAGCATCGCGGTCCGGCGCGCGTCTTCGATTCTGAAGAAGATGCGATGGCGGCGGTCACCGCGAAGAAGATCAAGGCCGGGGATGTGGTCGTGATTCGCAACGAGGGGCCGAAGGGCGGTCCCGGCATGCGTGAGATGCTTGGCGTGACCGCGGCGATCGTCGGCGAAGGTCTGGGCGGCTCGGTCGCTCTTCTAACCGATGGACGCTTCAGCGGTGCAACTCGCGGGCTGATGGCTGGACACGTCGCACCCGAAGCTGCTTTAGGCGGCCCGATCGCAGCAGTACGCAACGGCGACATCATTCAATTCGACGTGAAGAAGCGCCTGTTGAAAGTTGAAGTCACCAGCAAAATCCTGCGCGAGCGCCTGGCGAAGTGGAAAGCACCCAAGCCGCGTTATTCCACCGGAGTGTTTGCCAAGTACGCAGCGCTGGTTTGGTCAGCGTCGCAAGGAGCGATTACAAAACCCCGTTAGCCCCAGAGGGTTGTCCTGCTGAGCGAAGAACGAGATCGCGAAAGCGAACTCGTTCGTAGTCGAAGCATCCCTACCCATAGGCAAGTTCCGCAGGCAGGGATTCCTCGCTGCCGCTCGGAATGACACTCGAGGGAGATCGGGCATTGGACGACCAGTTCCTAAACGATTTTCGCCGGCCGGTAAGTGCTCCAGATCATCCCAACGCCGCTCGATCTAGGTAGTGCCCGTAATCTTCTTCAGCGCTTTTTCCAAATCGTCCGGCTTGAATCCGAAGGGGCCGGGCTTGCTCTTGTAAGCCACCCGATTGTTTCGATCGATCAGGTAGATGCGATCTGGCCAACCTGTATAGGCGCTCTCAGTCCCGTTGTCGAACCCGTCGATCACGGCGGGGAACTTGATCCCCAGTTTCCGCACGCAAGATCCAGCCACCTGGCTACGCTCCTCATAATCACGCGGGCTGGCGAAAACGATCTTGTCCTTCACATTGCTTTGCGTCTGCCACACGTCGCTCGGATGCGCCTCCACAATGTAGACAATCAGGAACGCGACATGCCGATTGTATTGGTCGTAAAGCTTGTTGAGGGCGGGAACCTCCCGCCGAAATGGTGGTCAAGTGTAGCTGCCGAAAACGAGCACGACCGGTTGCGTCGTCGTGAGCGCCGAAAGTTTTACCGTAGCGGACTTATCCAGCTTCGTCAGAGAGAAATCTGGCGCGGTATCGCCAGCCTGCAAATGTCCGGCGCGGGCGTGCGTCCACATCGTCTCAAACGGAACCATGAAGTACGCCACATCCGGCATGTGCTTCATGACCCGGCCGAATGTTTCCGGGGGCTGGCGCATGGCCCACCAGATGAGTCCGACAAATAAGGCGTAGAGGATCGCCAGGACAATGGCCGCGCGTGGAAGAACCTTATGCATGGGCATGAATGATACCCAAAAAAACGAGTTTCCGCCTGTGTTAGATTAGTCCTCAACTCTGGGGGCTTCCCTATCTGCCAGGGACGGGCAGGGTCAACCGCAGCTAAATGTTGAACGGCATCATTTCTCGTAACAAGCGAGGAGTTCGTCTGCACAATCTGATTACGCTTCTCGCGCTCGCATACCTTTCATGCGGTGCTTCTGCACAGACAGCGGCGCCGTCTTCCGAAGGCCCCAAGCAAGACTACCTCGTCTACGTTGTCTGCGAAGCTGCCGACAAGGTCGTCCTGCTGCGCTTCGGGCCGAAGGGTTTGCAGATCGAAAGCCAGACCCGCACCGGGCTCATGCCGATGGATATCAACGGGCCGCATGGGATTGCCGTCTCGCCCGACAAACAGTATTTTTACGTTTCCGAAGGCCATGGCCGGCCCGAAGGCTCGGTCTGGAAGTACCGCGCCGGTAGCAACGACGTCATCAAGTACACCAGCCTCGGCATGTTCCCGGCGACGACGGACATCACGCCGGATGGCAATTTCATTTACGTCGCGAATGCGAACTTCCACGGCGATATGGTTCCGTCCTCGATCTCGGTCGTCGCCGCCGATCAGATGATCGAGGTGAAGCGCATCACGACCTGCACCATGCCGCACGGATCGCGGCTCAATCACTCCGGAACCCGGCAATACTCAGCCTGCATGATGGACGACATGCTGGTCGAGATCGATACCAGCAAGTTTGCTGTGTCTCGCTACTTCATGCTGGCGCCAGGGAAGGAAATGGGGATGACTGGCGCTCCGTACCCGGCCGGCGCTGATCAAAAGATGCACAACATGTCTGATCACAGGCCGGTCTGCACCCCGACGTGGGCTCAGCCTTCAAATGACGGTTCGGTCATTTACGTCGCTTGCAACCAAACCAACGATATCGTCGCCGTCAACACTGCTGACTGGAAACTGGCACGGCGCTTTCCCGCGGGCAACGGCGTGTACAACCTTGCCATGACCAAAGATGGCCGCTTGATCGCCACCAACAAGCGCGGCCAATCCGTTTCGATCTTCGATCCGGTCAGTGGGAAGGAATTGGCCAACATTCCGACGAAACGAAAGGTTGTTCATGGCGCCGTAGTCTCACCTGATGACCGCTACGCATTCATTTCGGTGGAGGGAGTTGGTACGGAACCGGGGACGGTAGAAGTAATCGACCTCGCCGCATTGAAAACACTCGCCACCGTCGATGTCGGCCCGCAGGCGGCGGGAATTGATTTCTGGAAAATGGAACCAAGCAAGCCGTAGACAAAGGAGAGGCGCATGCTCAAGCACAACGCAGCCTTCTTGGTGATTGCAGTCGCGATGTTCTCAGTCCCAGCCAGCTGGTCGCAGGATGCGGCCAAACCGCAGGAGTCCACCACTTCGGTCGCTCCCGCAGTCGTGGAGATTACACCCAAGACACTGGACGTCCACGTTGGCCAGAAAGTGAAGTTCAGCGCGGCCGCCAAAGACGCTGCCGGCAATCCCATTAATGCGAAGCCGTCCGTGTGGTTTGCGGCCCCATTCGATCTCGCTGGCGCTGACGAGTCCGGAGAAGTCACCTTCCACGCGGCGGGAGTCGTCACCGTAGGAGCTGTCATCGCCGGGAAGACCGGCTACGCCAAGGTGAATGTCGGGACCTCGAAGATCACGGCACTTGAGATCGAGCCGCTAGCGCGACCGATCGTGGCTGGCAGTGCCGAACGTTTGACTGCGGTTGCGCGCACCCTGAATGGCGAGCCTCGCAGTGATGCGTCCATCCAATGGACTTCCAATAAGTCCTCTGTCGCTACCGTTGACGCGGCGGGACTAGTCACCGGCGTCGCGCCAGGCAGCGTCACAATCAAGGCGAACTCCGACGAAGCCACAGCCAAAGTCACCGTACAAGTCGTCCGCGATGCAGTACGCAAGTTAAGCATCAAGCCGGCCACGGCTGACGCCCGCACCGGCGATGTCGTACATTTCGCTGCAGCGGACAGCGGCAAAGAGCCGCCAGTGCGGTGGTCGGTCACTGGAAGCGGCGCTGCCATTTACCCGGACGGTGCGTTCGTTGCAGAAAAGGCCGGCACTTATGTCGTCACCGCCAGCAGCGGGCAGCACAGCGCTTCGGCCTCCGTGGTGATTCGTCCGCGCAATGTGGAGCGAGAAGTCGAAGTGGTCTCCCACGTTCCCATGCCTGATGTGATGATGTCGGAAGAGTGGATTATCGGTCATCATGCGTATCTCTCCACGATTGCTGACAAACTCTTCGTTTACGACATCGCCGATCCGGCAAATCCCAAGCTGCTCGACACGCTAAAGGTTGACGCCCGCCTCATCAACGACATCAGCACAACGCCCGACGAGAAGATCGGCGTCTTTACGCGGGAGGGAGCGTCCAATCGCAAGAACGGCATCGTCTTCCTCGACACATCAGATCCCTCGCATTTGAAGGTGCTCTCCGAGTACACGTCCACGGTCAGCGGCGGCGTGCACAGCGCCTATGTCGATGGTCATGATGTCTATCTCACCGACGATGCGACCGGCTCGATGCGTGTCGTCGATTTCCAGGACGCGAAGCATCCGAAGGAAGTTGCGCGATTTCAGGTAGAGAACCCGACAGTGGTCACGCTGAATACCGAGATGGGATCGATGTCGAGCGGCCGCTATCTGCATGACCTGCAAGTCAAAGATGGCATCGCGTATCTCGCGTACTGGCGTGATGGGTTAGTCATTCTCGATGTGGGTAATGGTATGGCCGGAGGCAGTCCGGAGAATCCCAAACTGATCAGCCAATTTCACTTCAATCACTACGAGCTTTACGGCGACGGCTGGCTGGCGGGAACGCATAGCGTCTTCCGCTACAAAAACTATTTGTTTGTCGGCGACGAAGTCTTCCCGGCCATCTTCAATCTCGAAGACCGCGACCGCATTCCGGTGCGCGCGATTTGCCACGTGATGGACATCTCCGACATCAAGCATCCGAAGGAAGTTGCGCAGTACGAAGCACCCGAAGGCGGCTCGCATAATTTCTGGGCTGCCAACGACATGCTCTATGAGGGCTACTACAGCGGAGGCGCGCGCGTGCTCGACATCTCCGGAGAACTGCGCGGCGATCTTTATCGCCAGGGCCGCGAAATTGCCCGCTTCTGGACGGGAGACTCGAAAGGATTCCGTCCGAACCTGCCTTTCACCTGGGGAGGTCAGCCTTGCTCGGTGACCTGCGACACTCCGGAACTGAATGGTCTGATGTACTTCAACGACATTCACTCAGGTTTGTGGATCACCAAACTGGGTGCGCCGAAATTCCAGGGATCGACTACGGCGCCTCCTGTGCGGAAGACCGAGCAGACCATTCACTAGATTTTTCGATATTTTTGAAGAGTTTGCTGCGGAAACGGTGCGCCGGGGAGGGTTTCGTTTTGGGAAAGCCCACGCTCGAGAGGGTATCCCCCTCCCCCTGGTCTGGTGGAATCGTCAAGTCAGCAGGATATCGCAGGAAAAATCTTGGGCTCAATAGCTTAGGGGTACAATCTTGAGCCGCAAGGACTTAAGTCCTCTCGGATGAATCCTGCTTGTACCGCTTTCGCCTTGGCTATGATCTGCTCTCACCATCTTTGTGAGCAAGGTCGGGGGTCACACTGGGCTGTGATTTCACACACGTGAGAATAGTGTTGAACGTCCGATCGCTACGAGGTTTTCGGACTAGAGGTCCGTGGTTCCCAACCTTGTCGCAAAGAGCGCGGCAAGGATCGCGCACCCGGCTTTTGGGAAATTCCACTCAAGCCAAAATCTGGCTTGAGTGGGCCACCATCAATTTGCAGCTGCTCGCTTTGCTCGCGGGACAGTCGAAGGCGGCTGTCCATATGTTTCTTTTGTGATTCGAGCTATTCCTGGCGCAGGGCGTGCATCGGCTCAATGGTCGCGGCGCGGCGGGCTGGGATGAAGCCTGCCAGCGCGGCACACGCTGCCAACACGAAGACAGCGCCCGCCAGCGTCACTGGATCGTAGGTGCGAACTCCGTAGAGTTGGGCGCGCATCAGGCGGCCGCCTAATAGCGCTACCGGGATGCCTATGGCCAGGCCTATCGCGACCAACACTAGCGCGCGGCGCATCACCATGACGACTACATGGCTGCGATTCGCGCCGAGGGCCATGCGCACTCCGATTTCATTCGTGCGGCGGGCCACCGAGTACGCGGTGATGCCATAGAGGCCGACTGAGGCCAGAACCAGCGCCAGCAGGCCGAAGAGTCCGGTCAGGCGGGAGATCAGGCGCTCCCCGTTGAAGTTGTCGGCGACCTGATAGTCGAGCGATTTGAAACTCACGACCGTGAGATCGGGATTGATATTGGCGAGCGTGCGGCGGGCCATTGATTCGAGAGATGCGGCGTCGCCGGCGTATTGCACAGTAATCGAGTTGGGATAGACAGACCGGCTCTCCGCCATAAAGAACTGGCGCCCGGTGACATTGCGATTGAACTGCGTCATGGGGCGGAAATACATGGAGCGGTATGGTTCGCGCGGGTTGTTGTATTTGGCGTCGGCGACGATGCCGACGATCTCGAAGTGGCTGGCGTACTTCTGATCGAAGACTCCGAAGTGACGTCCGATAGGGTCTTCCTTGGGGAAGAACTTCTTCACGAAGGTTTGATTGACGACTGCGACCATCTGCGACGTGGCCGTGTCCTGATCGGTGAAAGCGCGGCCGCGGATGATGGGCTGGCCGACCGTTTGGAAGAATTGGGGGCTAACGCGATCCCAGGATGAGCCGTGGTTCTCCTCGGGTCCGGGCGCCGGGCGGCCTTCCACGAAAACCGACTCGCCCCAGTTGTTGCCTTCGAGCGTGCTGTAGAGCGCGAGGCCCGCGCTCTTGACGCCAGGGAGGGCCCTGAATTCGTCCTCGATCCGCTGATTGACGGGCCCAATCGTTTCAAGGTTGTATCCGGCGCCCATGGGGTCGATGTGAATGACGTACCGGTTGACAGTCGTGATGCCGAAGTTCTGGTGCTCGAGATTGCGCAGAGTCTGCGTCATGAGGCCGGCGCCGACGAGCAGGACCAGCGAGAGAGCGCCCTGAAGAACGATCAACGCCTTTTGCGGAAGAAGGGAACGATCACCAGTGGAGCGATTCAATCCGCGCAAGGCTTCGGCAGGATCGGCGTGTGAGGAGATCCAGGCAGGCACGATCCCGAAGATGACACCCGTGATAAGAGACAGCAGAAAGGCAAAGCCAAGGATCACCGGCGATGGGCTGGCTTGTATCGGCATTTGAGTAGCTTCGGGAAAGGCGAGGTTGAGAATCATGTGCGCGCCCAGGTACGCGATGCCGATGCCGATAAGGCCTCCCGCGAGAGAAAGGAGAACACTCTCGGTAAGAGCCTGGCCGATCAGCGCTGTGCGGGCAGCACCGAGGGCGGTGCGAATCGAGGTCTCGGCGCGGCGAGCGGCTCCGCGGGCCAGCAGAAGATTGGCGATGTTGGCACAGGCCACGAGCAGAACCAGGGCTGAGATCCAGGTGAGCAGGCGGAGTCCGTCTCCGGCCTCCTGTTGGAGGTTCTGGATGCCTCCTCCTCCGCCAGCGAGAACGACGTGCTGCTTGGGAATCTCTTTGTCGTTGCCGTTCAGGGTATAGGCGGGTTGAGTGGCAAGCCACTGGCGAAGCCTGTTGGAGACCTTCGCCTCCAGCGCTTTGGGAGCAACTCCCGGCTTCACGCGGCCGAGAACATAGAGCCAGTTCGACTCAGCTACCTTCAGAATGGTGGTCTCACCCTCGAGGACGGGTTCGGCGTTCAGGGGAATCCAGAAAGCGGGAGGATTGGTATTGACGCGGTCACCGAAGAATCCCGGTGGAGCGATCCCGATGACGGTCACGGGATGGCTTTGGAGGTAGAACGTTGAACCGACTACGTTTGGATCGGCGGCATGGGCCGATTGCCATGCGGCGTAGCTGAGAACAGCGACGGGCGCGGCTCCGGGGAGGTCGTCGGAGGACTGAAGCATGCGGCCGGCGTAGGCTCCGATGCCGAAGGTGGAGAAGTAATTCCCGGAAACATATTCGGTGCGCTCAGATTTAGCCAGATTGTTGCCAACGCGGACGTTCATCATATTCTGGCCGGACTGGAAGGCAGCGAGCTGCTCGAATTCGGGCGTGTTGTTCTGGAATTCACGGTAGAGATCGTAGGAGAAGAGATCGAAGTCGCCGTTGTCATTGATAAAGCCGCCGTTGACGCAGCAGTCGTCCAGGTCGCCTACGCGGTAGAGGCTTGCAGGATTCGCCACCGGTAACGATTTCAGGAGGATGGCGTGGACCAGCGTGAAAATCGCCGTATTCGCGCCGATGCCCAGGGCAATCGTGAGGATGACGGTCGCGGCGAATCCGGGGGCCTTGGCGAACTGGCGGAGGGCGAATCTGATGTCAGTCATGTTTGTTATGGACGGGGCAGTGGGAGAAGGGAAAGCAAGGGGGATACAGAAGGAGGATTTCAGAAGGCAGAATTGGAATTGCAGATTGCAGATTTTAGATTGCAAGGCCTGTGGTGGCGAGATGTGAAATCTGCAATCTGCGGGGGGCCTCGCTTCGCTTCGGCGGACAGCCGAGCCGGCTGTCCCTACCTGGTTCTCTAAGCAAAAAGCCCTCGCTTGCGCGAGGGCTTTTCTGGGGGAGGGACTTTCGGGGCGAGGCGCCCATTGGGTCCCAAAACGACGGGAAAAAATCTTACTTCGGTTGCTGCTGCTGATCGCTGGGCATGGGAGCTCCGGCGTTAGACGAGAGCTGCTCCAGGTCATTCTTCAGCAGGCTGACTTCGACGCGGCCGCCATTGATCCGCTTGGTCTTCGCAGCGTCATCCGAGGGCACCGGGGCGTTGCCCATGCCGACGAGATAGATGCGGTAGACCGGGATGTCATGGTTCAGGACCAGGTAACGCACGACCGACTCGGCCATCTTCTGCGAGGTCGTAATGGCGCCTTGGCCCTTGCCCGACGAGAAGCCCTGAACTTCGATGATGTAGCCGCGTTGACCCTTCAAGTTACCAGCCATCTGGTCGAGGGCGTCCTTCGCATTCTTGCTGAGGACGGACTGTCCTGGGCGGAAGCGGATTTCGGTCTGGTTCGAGGCCTTGTACTGGTCGATGTTGCTGACCACGGTCTCGACCGTCTGCACGCGAGCGGTCACCTGCTGCGCCGATTGCTGTGCCGCAGTGGCCTTGTTGCCGGCGTCGATGGCGTGCTCGTCGGCCTGATTGGCCTTGTCCGAGGCCAGCTTGATGCCGGCTGTGGCGCGCGAATCAACGTCTTTAATCTGCTTGCCGTTCTGCGAGGTCAGCTCATCGAGTTCATTGACGCGGTCGCGGATCGGTTCGGTCTGCCGCTGTACGTACTTTTTGCGGGCAAAGGGATTGACGCGTCCCCAGAAGCCTTCGCGCGACGGAGCGGCCAGAGGCGCTTTGCCGGTGGCGTTGCCAGTGTCGCTCGACGTCGACTGCTGCGTGGCAGCAGGCTGGCTCTGATCAGACGAGGTGGTCTGCGCAAGGGCCGGGATAGCAAGAACGGCGGCCAAGGGCAGGGCGATTACGAGTCGATGGTTCATATTGACTTCCTCCAAGTTGGGGGAGCGTTTAGCTCCACTCCGGCACGCCTGGGGCGTGCTTGAAATTTAATCGCGTCCCTGAGAGCAAAAGGATCCAGCAGATTCGCTGGGCCCGGGCCAACGCTGACGCTACGCTTGGCCTGGGATCTCGGGCGCCCCACTGCACTGGCGCCGTCTGTTCTAATACATGTCGGATGCCAAATCCGGCTTCAGGGTTGAGCGGCTAAATGGTTGATATCTATACCCATTGTAGCCGCCCCCGCGAGGCACCGGCAGCCGCAACTGCAAGCGCAGGGTAATTTTGGGAAAGCTGATATAAAAAGTGCGTGGAGACTATCGTTCTTCGTTGGTCGATTTTCATTTGCCAAGCTATTGATTTGCGGGCAGAACCGCGGGAGGGGATTTGGGACCGAATCGCAAGATAGACATCGCATTTTCTAGGTTACTGGTAATCAGATTACTAGTAACCGGGGCCATTCTATGTGGTCTGACTTATGCCGAAGAATCCGGAATGCCCTCGTCACGCATATCCGATGAGCATCTTCGCCAGTACTCCGATCTTGCCGAAGACTGGATGCAGCAGTATCTGCGCGTCGACACCACCAATCCCCCCGGGAATGAAATGCGCGGAGCCGAATTCTTCAAGAAGATTCTCGACGACGAAGGCATTGAAAGCCGGGTGTTCGAGATTGCGCCCGGGCGCGGGGACTTATGGGCACGCATCCCTCATACTACGGCAGACGCAAAGCGCCCCATCATCCTGCTGAACCACATGGACGTCGTCACCAGCGATGCGTCCCATTGGAAAGTCCCTCCGTTCAGTGGAGAACTTCGCGACGGCTACATCTGGGGCCGCGGTGCGCAGGATATGAAAGACGAGGGCCTCGCCCAACTCGTCGTCATGGTCATGCTGAAGCGTGAGAAAGTAGCCCTGGACCGTGATGTGATCTTTCTTGCGGTGGCCGACGAAGAAGCCGAAGGGCAGGGTACGGATTGGTTCACAAAGAACCAGCGCGATCTGCTGGGGAATGCCGAATTTCTTATCAACGAGGGTGGCGAGAACCTTCTCGAGAATGGCAAGGTCAAATACGTTGGCGTGGATGTGGGTGAGAAGACCTCCTATTGGCTGCATGTGGTGGCACACGGACGGCCGGGGCACGGATCGAGGCCGAATCCCGACTCCGCCCCGAACCGCCTGGTGCACGCGTTGAATAAGATTCTGGCGTATAAGACGCCCTTGCGAGTGCTTCCGGTCGTGGATGAATTCTTGCGTGATATGGCGCCGTATGAGCCACCGGAGCGGGCTCTTTACTACCGAAACGTGAAGAAGGCCATCGAAGACAAGAGGTTTCAGCAGGAAGTCGAACGCGATGAGTCGCTGAACTTCCTGTTGCGCGACACGATATCCCTCACCATGCTGGGAGGCTCCGGGCAGACCAATGTCATTCCGCCCGAGGCATGGGCCAATCTCGACCTGCGCATCTTGCCGGGTGGCGATCCGAAGGCTGTGGTCGAGGCACTGCGTCGGGTGGTGAATGATCCCGATGTGACCATCGAACCGATCGAGCCGGAATTCAAAGTGGCGAACTACTCCGGCACTGATAATGCTCTCTTCGCTGCCATCCGCGAGGCCTCGGCGAAGTATTTCCCCGGAGCCCCGGTCGTCCCCCACATTACCAGCGGTTACACGGAGAACCAGCGCTACCGGCCGCTGGGGATCGTTGCCTACGGATTCAATCCCTATACCGCTACCGAGGAAGAAGGCAACACCGAGCACGGCAACGACGAGCGCATCCGGGTAGAGGAAGTTCGTCGCGGCCCGCGAGTGCTGTTCGACGTGGTAGTGAAAGTGGCCGGGGAATGAACTTCTTCTCCGCAGATGCACGCGGATTTCGCGGATCGAATCCTAATTGTGGCCCGCTCGATTTTCACCAGGGTTGCTCGCGAGGGATCGACCGAGGTGATGTTTGGCACCGACAACGCCAAAACCATTAAGTGCAAAGCATCTGCTCCCTCGCCCCGATCAGTGGACGATGTTGAGCGCAATCGCGGGAGTGATCGAATTGCTCGTATTCTTGCCCGCCGGGAACACGCGCATCCCTACGATTACGCCGACTTTGCTGGTGAAGTTGTATTCGATCGCCGGCGCCAGTCCGAAGGCTTGACTGGAGCCGGAGTTGAGCGACACGAGCTCCGTTGGACTGGAAATGTTGTATCCCGTCACAGCTGTGTTGTATTGATGTCGATACGTCGCGTCGAAGGCAAGCACCCAGCTTCGAGTGATGCTGTATTCGCCCGCTAAGTCGATGAAGAGCGCCGCTCCTGGGTCGGCGTGGCCACGAAATCCCTGGGAGGTGCCGTAGACGCTGACGTCTTGCAACCGCGCCTCCCGCGAAAACGCTTGCGTAACGTTGAAGCGCGTGCGCAGAATTCGTCCGTTCGGCATCCAGAAGAACGTCTGCGTATAGAAGCACAGGGTGGTGGTGGAAGAGCCGCTGCCAATTCCGTCGCTGGCGCGAACGCCGAGACTGTCGTATTTGCCGGTCGGAAAAGTCTCCTGTACGGCAAAGGACGTGGTGGGAACCCAGCTGCCTTCGTGAAAAAGATGAAGGCGGTACTGCGCCTGCACCGTGAGATCGCCGGCGCCAACGCCCGAGCTGTCGAGCCCCTGGCTGACCTGGTTGTAGCCGAAGACAGGGATCAGGCCGACGGTAAACTTGTTGGCTAGGCCGTAATTAACGTAGGTAAGCGAGCCGAATCCGTTGATATGCGGAGCGCTGTGGCGAACTCCGCTCGAATCGTAGGAGCCTTGGGAGATCACGTCGTAGAGGTAAGGCTCGATCAGCCCATGACCGCGGGGCAAAGTGTTTGCCGACGGTGCCAGTAGCGGGCCCGTCCACCACGCATTGTCGAGTGGTTGACGAGCCTCTTGCGGCGAACTCACTTCCTGAGCTACTGCGAGACACGCCGTCATGGCAAGCAGGGCGAGAATATCCCTCATCATCGTAAGAGCGTATCGGGGTCCAAGAAGCTTCATTCTTTCGTGCGAGTGAAAGTCGCCGCCCAGTTGGGTTCCCAGTTCTTGCCGCCGTCCGGGGAGAAGGCTTGCTCGGTCCGGAACGACATTGGATTCACATCGGAAAAGACGAAACGAACGAAGATGGACTTGCCCTGAAAATCTTCCTGGTCGAAGAACTCTCCACGCGCGCTTTCGAATTGTCCCGTCGTGGGAACCTGCAGGATCGCATCTTTGCTGTTGGCCCAGTAAAGGCGCCACTGGTGTGATTGCGGATTGTACAGGCGAAGCGTGATGCCCTGAATGTGCCCGCTCGGGCCGTCGACCGACAACTCGCCGAAGTTCGCGCGGCCGTTCCAGAGCTTGCTCACCACCGAAGTGCCGTCGTAATCGACCCAGTTCTCGGAGCCGCTTAAGGGATGCGACAGGCGCTTGAGATGAGCCTTCCAGTTTCCGAACTCAAAGTCGAAGTCGTGCTGGTGGTCGCTGGCCTGCGCGGATTGCGGGTCGAGCTTGGGTGTGCTCGATTCTGATGCCGCTTTGAATTCTTCCTCGCTGATGCGGGTCTGGTCGGTGATCCAGTTGACCTCCCAGGTTTTGCCTCCATCGTCGGAGAAGGATTGTTCAAAATGCGCGGAGGTCGGGGTGATTTGCGACCAGATGAATCGCACCAGGATCACTCTCCCATTGATGGGCTCCTGATCGTAGAACTCACCTTGACCATTCTTGAATTCGCCGATGGTGGGAATGCCGAGGATGCCGTCTTTGCTGGTGGCCCAATAGATGCTCCACTGATGGGACGCGGGATTGTAAAGCCGCAGCGTAAGGCCCTCAATGTGGTTGGCCGCGCTGATGGTTTCAAATTGTTCAATATTGGCACGGCCGTCCCAGAGTTTGCGGGTGACGGTGGTGCCGTCGAATTCGGTCCAGGTTGTGGAGCCGGTTAGAGGATGGAGAAGTCTTTTTAGATGGATCTTCCATGTGCCGATTTCGAAATCGAAATCGTGTTGACCATCATGTGATTTGGAGGTCTCCTGCGGGTCGGCCGTACTGGCATGCGCCACGTTTGGGACCGCCAAGAGGAACGTAAACAAAGTTACGATCAGCAAAGCAACGACAGATTTCTGCGAGTCTTTCATTTCCTTCTCCAATCCCAAAGATCCCTACGCATGTCTTCTCCTGCAAGCATGAATCGGATCGTGGTATTGTCAAATATCCACTTCTTGTGCAGCTGACAATACCACTTACGAAAATAGGCGAACCGATGTTCCGGCAGGTGTACACCCGCTTGCGGGAAGCCATGCTGTCGGGAGCGCTTCGCGGCGGCGAAAAGCTGCCATCCACGCGGGATCTCGCGGAACAACTGGGAATCTCGAGGACGGTAGTGCTCACTGCCTACGATCAACTCCTGGCCGAGGGATTTGCCGAAGGAAGAATGGGTTCGGGCACCTACGTGTCGAGTGGGGTAGGAACGGGCCCGACGGCCTCGCCAGGGAGGTCCGTCCCAGTCAGGGTATCGCGCTTCGGAAAAACTGCAGCGGAAGAGTGGTCGAGGATGAACTTCGCGCTGCAGCCGCGCTCGGGGCTCCCTTATGACTTTGCTTACGGACGCAGCGACCTCGGAAGCTTCCCGTTTGCCATGTGGCGACGCATTCTGCTGCGCTGCGCACGAAAAACGCGGGTAGCCGAACTCGACTACGGACATGCGGCGGGAAGCACCGCGCTGCGGGAGGCGATCTGCGCGCATGTACGCAGGTCGCGCGCGGTGGTGTGCGACACCTCGCAGATCGTCGTCGTGAACGGCTCCCAGCAAGCCCTCGATCTGATTGCTCGCGTGCTGATGGAGCCAGGGGATCACGTTGCGTTTGAGGACCCAAGCTATCAGGGAACATGGGAAGTGTTGCGGGCCGCAGGAGTCCATTTGCTTCCGATCGCGCTGGACCA
This sequence comes from Candidatus Sulfotelmatobacter sp., assembly GCA_035568275.1. GTDB lineage: Bacteria > Acidobacteriota > Terriglobia > Terriglobales > Acidobacteriaceae > Sulfotelmatobacter. The sequence continues at coordinate 24,537 of DATMOO010000063.1, read as the reverse complement.
GGATGGGCTGGACCCGGCGAGGATACCCAACGAGGCGCGGATTGTTTTCGTAACGCCATCACACCAGTTTCCGACGGGTGTGATTCTGCCGCTGGCACGACGCTTGGCCTTGCTGAAATGGGCGAAGCGCAGGAATGCGATCGTGGTCGAGGATGACTATGACGGGGAGTTCCGCTACGAAGAACAGCCGCTGGAGTCCCTGCAGGGGCTCGACCGGGAAGGGCGGGTCATCTATATCGGGACGTTCTCGCGCACGGTTTTTTCGGCGCTGCGCATTGGATATTTGATTGCACCGAAGAGGCTGGTGCAGGCCTTCACCGCGGCCAAGTGGCTGTGTGACCGCCACACGGCTACTCTGGAACAGGCGACGCTTGCGGAATTCATATCGAGCGGAATGTACGAACGCTACTTGCGGCGGGTGCGGCGGCAGAATTCGTCGCGGCGCAAAGTATTGATGGCCGCAATTAGAAGCTGTCTCAGCAATCGCGTCGACGTGACCGGGGATGGGTCTGGTGCGCACGTCGTGCTGTGGCCGAGACGGCGAATCAGCGAGGAGTCGGTGATTTCGAAGGCGGAGGCTCACGGGGTCCGCGTATATGGAATCTCCGCTTACTGTTTAGGCAGGCCGAAACGAACGGGCATCATGCTGGGCTACTCGCGAATGACAGAGGCGCAGATTCGCGAAGGGATTCGGCGGCTCGGCCAGGTGGTATAGAGTCGAGCTTCGCTCGACAGCCGAGGCGGCTGTCGCTACGTGAGACGTTTTACCCGCAGTACTTCTCGTACTGCTCGAAGATGAACGGGTCGGTCATGCCGGCGATGTAGTCGCAGACGACGCGCGGCAATCCCTCGTCTTTCGCCTTATCCTGATACTGGTGAGGAAGGGACTCAGGATGCGCCATCCAGAAGGCGAACAGCTCTGAGACCACGCGTTCCGCATCATCTTTCTCGTCCGCCAGCGACGGGCTGTAATAGAGATTCTCGTAAAGGAAATCTTTGTTCTGCTTGCGCTCGGCTTCGACTTCCGGGCTGAACGCCGCTAGCCGTTGCGGATGGGTGCGGATTCCCTCCACGCTCTGAATCCTGGCCTCATTGACCCGCTTCTGCGTGGTCCGGATCAGATCGTCCACCAGGCGGTTCAGCACGCGTTTCAGGGTTTCGTTGAACTTCAGCTTCTCGGGCGCCTGGGGATAAAGCTGAGCGACCTCGCGATAGAAGCGCTCGAAAATTCCAATACCTTCCCGGATCTCTTTCAGCGGCAACAGGTGCGATTCGTAGCCGTCGTCCAGGTCCGCGGTGTTGTAGGCGATCTCGTCGGTCAGGTCGATCAACTGAGCTTCCAGCGGCGGACGCTGGTCCAGAAGATACTCCGCCAGTTCCGGATGCTCCTGCGCATCGTAATCGTGCGAGTGCTTGATGATCCCTTCGCGCACTTCGAACGTCAGATTCAGGCCGCGAAAAGCCGCGTAGCGCTGCTCAAAGTCTTCCACAATGCGCAACGCATGAAGGTTGTGGTCGAAGAAGAGTCCATGCTGGTGCATCGCGGCGTTGAGAGCTTTTTCTCCGGCATGTCCGAACGGAGGATGGCCGATGTCATGTACCAGCGCGAGCGCTTCGGCAAGGTCAGCGTTGAGCCCGAGTGCTCCGGCAATGGTGCGCGAAATCTGGGTCACTTCGAGGGTATGTGTCAGGCGATTGCGGAAGTGGTCAGAGTAGCGGCGCGTGAAGACCTGGGTCTTGGCCTCAAGCCGGCGAAAGGCGCGGGCGTGAATCACACGATCGCGGTCGCGCTGGAAATCGTTGCGGTAGGGGTGCGGCGACTCAGCAAAGCGCCGTCCGCGGGATTGCGTCACCTGCACCGCGTAAGTCGCCAGCATGGGGGAAGTCTACCAAAGTACTGAGTACCTGGTACCGAGCAACCAAATCGGGTAAGCGCTAATTGCTAATTGCTTGTTACCGCAGGTTCAGCCGCATCTCGTTGCTGTCTTCGAAGCCGAGCGACTCATACAAATGCCGCCCTTGATTGCTGGCGTGCAGGGTGACGCGAGCGAAGCCTTCTTGTTTACACCAGGCAATCATGGCATCCATAATCTGACGAGCAATGCCGCGCCGGCGGTACTCCGGTTCGGTATAAACGTTGAGGATCGTTGCCCGCCGGCATTCAAGATCGTAGGCGTGCGCGGGCCAGGGGCTGATCAGCACGGCGCCTCCTGCCACGACTCGGTCGCTGTCGCATGCCAGCCACGAGCGGAACGAGCCTTCGGGAATCGCCTGCTTCAGATAGTCGCCAGTCGCGTTTACCATCGCCGACAGGACGTCGGCGTCGGTGTAGTTCATGTCCTCGCACATGCGGCGTCGCTGGCGGGCGATTTCCGGAATGTCGGCGGTGGTGCCTTCGCGAATAGTGATGCTCAGGGCCGTCTGCATGATTAGAGAAGTTTATCGCGAGACGCGGGATGGGGCCGGGTGCGAAAGTCAAAATCCCCACCCTAACGTCGCAAAAGACGCGACGTTAAGGATGGGGCACCCTCAAGTTGCTACTTGTTGGAGTCTTCTTTTGCCAGCCTCACCTTGGCAGCATCAAGTTTCTGCTGCACCTTGGCGAAGGCTTCCGAGTCCTGCTCGGCGGGAACGGTCTTATTCCATTCCTGTACTGCGCGATCCCAGTGCGAGGCGGCTAGTTTCAAGCGTCCCGTCTTCTGATAGAGATCGCCCAGATGTTCCTGCACCGTGGGATCTGATCCCATATGCACCGCGGCTTTATTCAGGTTTTCTTCCGCCATGTCGTACTTGCCCAGCTTGAAGTAAGCCCAGCCGAGCGAGTCGAGGTACGCTCCGTTGTTCGGTTCGAACGTGAGTGCCTGCTTGATGTAGTTGAGCGATTCCTCGAGCTTCACGCCGCGATCGGCATTCATGTAGCCGAGATAGTTCAGCGTCGCCGCCGCCTGCGGATCTGTCGGTGGAGTCACGGCCAGCACTTTGCGGAACTCGCTGTCCGCCTGGTCAAACATCTTCTGCCGCTGGTAGAGATCGCCACGCAGGAAACTCACGTATGCTTTGTCATCCGGCTTGCCAGACAGTTGCTCCGCCTTGGCGAGTGACTGTTCGGCATCGTTCCAACGCTTGGCGCGAGTGTAGATGATGGCCAGCCGCAGGTGCACATCGCGGTCTTCTGGGCCGCCTTTGAGCATGCCCTTAATGTCTGCGACGGCCTGATCAAAATCGCCCATGTCGGCGAGTTGCGCATCCAGCACCATGCGCAGGTCACGATCGTTCGGCAGCTTCTGCACGGCTTCCTTCGCCGCTGCCGTAGCCTGTGGCCACTGCTTGGAGTCGCGGTACGTATCGATGATTTCCTGATAGCCGCTGCGGGCGTTCTCATCGCCCAGCGTCAGCATCTTGCGGAATGTCTCGACGGCCGCGGTGTAGTTTTCCTGCTCGCGGTAGACCATCCCCAGGCGCTCGATGAAGATCGCGCGATTGTTGCGATCGGTCTGGCTGGTGCCGATTTCGCTGCTCTTCTCGGTTTTCTTCAGAAGATCCTGCAGCAGCTTGGCCGCTTCATCGTAGCGTCCCTGCGCCTGGTACACGGCAGCCATGCTGTAAGGGACTTCGGCGGTGTCGGGAATCAAGGTATCAGCGTGCTTCAGATTCTCCAGCGCCAGATCGTACTTCGCCTGCCGCCGGTAGATCTCGGCGATGCGAACGTAAGTCTGCGCATCTTCGGGATTCGAATCGGAGATGACCTTGTACTGTTCGAGCGCAGCCTCGAGCTGGCCATCATTCAGATAATTTTCGGCGAGACCGCGGATCGCGTCCAGGTTGTCGCGGTCGAGCACGATCGCGTGCTTGTAGGAATCAATCGCGTTCTTGTATTCCTTGCGCTGCTCGTACGCGGCTCCGAGTGCGGAGTACAACTTGGCCGACCGCGCGGAATCGGGAATCGAGCTCAGGACCTTGAGCGCATGTGCCGTATCGCCCTCATCGGTGTAGAGCATCGCCAGAGTGGTGACCGCCTCTTCCGAGTTGGGATCGATCTTGATTGCCGTGTTCAGCTCGGCTTCCGCCTTCGGCATGTCGCTACTCAAACGGTACAGGCGTCCGAGGAGCAGGTGATCGTCTACGCTCTGCGGATCGAGCTTCACGATCTCCTGATATTGCTCGATCGCGAGCTTCAAAATGTTGTCCGACCCGTTTCCGCCCGGCATGTCGCCGAGAGAACGCAGGTAGATGCGGCCCAGAAGTTTGTGCGCTTCCAGATTCGTCGGATCGCGCTTGATGATGTCCTGGGCTTCTCGTACGGCGTCGGCAATGCGTCCGGTCTTGACGTACAGTTCGGCCAGGCTCGAGGTCAGGAATTCCGACGAGGGATCCGCTTCAATCGCCAGCCGGTATTCCTCGGTAGCCTTGAGAGCCAGGTCGCTGCGGCCGTACGCTGTAACCATCTCCTCGTACATATGCGCCAGCGTGTAGTGGTAGTACGCGGCGGCTTTGTCGACTTTGCGCGGCGCGGACTGGCCGGATTCCGGCGTGGCGGGCGTGGACTGGCTGGTTTGAGCGACAGCGACAGATGCCACTCCCAAAACTAAGAAAAGACGAAAAATTCTCATCATCCTGGACCTAACTGCGCTCAAAAGCGCGCTTCCGGATTACCTCAGCTTGTTGGATGCAAAGCCGTCGGGGGGAAGGTGCCTTTATTCTAACCCGGTTTCTGAGGGTTGGAAACAAATGTGGTGTAAAGGAAAGTAAATCGACGTTCCAGAAGTACAGTGACCCGGTAATCGTCGGAAACCTGCTGTCCCAAGATACGGAAAGCTGTTGTTTTGTGGTGGTTTCTTGAAGGGATACCGGTCTGTCAGCTACGCCTTGAGGCGTCCCAGGTCCGACCCCCGGGGCCCGAGGTTCTCTCTTAATGTCTGAAGTGCCTCACGCCTGTAAATACCATCGCCAGCCCCAGGCGGTCCGCCGCCTCGATCACTTCCGGATCGCGCTGGGAGCCGCCGGGCTGGATCACGGCCGTGGCCCCGGCCTTCGCAATCTCTTCGACGCCATCAGGAAAGGGAAAGAACGCGTCCGAAGCGACCACAGTACCCTTGAGCGGCAGTTGAGCCTTCATCGCGCCGATCTTGGCCGAATCCACCCGCGACATTTGTCCGGCTCCCACGCCCACTGTCTGTCCTTCGCGCGCATAGACGATCGCGTTGGACTTCACGTGCTTGCAGACCTTCCAGGCGAAAAGTAGCGCTCGCATTTCTTCGGGTGTCGGCGGCCGTTTCGTGACTACCCTTAAGTCAGCATCCTGGAGCGGGCGCACGTCGGCGTCCTGCACCAGCATGCCGCCAGAAACATTTTTCAGGATCCATTTCTGATTTGCGGGTGTGACTTCGACCAAGCGAAGATTCTTCTTCGAGGCAAACTTCGCCTTCGCCGCTTCGTCAAATCCCGGCGCGGCGATCACTTCCAGGAAAAGCTTGTGCATTTCCGCGGCGGCTGCGGCGTCCACTGGCCGATTCACTCCGATGACTCCGCCGAACGCTGACACGGGATCGCACTCCAGTGCCCGCTTGTAGGCCTCAGCCAGCGTCTTGCCCGTCGCCGTGCCGCACGGGTTGGTGTGCTTGATGATGGCGACCACCGGTTCGTCGAATTCTTGCGCCAGATCCCACGCCGCTTGGAGGTCGACGATGTTGTTGTAAGACAGTTCCTTGCCCTGCAATTGCCGCGCGTTCGCAACCCCTGCGTCCGAACCGTCGGAATACATCGCGGCTTTCTGGTGCGGATTTTCGCCGTAGCGCAGGTCGAGAGTCTTGTGAAACGAAAAACGCAGATTATTCGGGAAGCTGGATTCCCGCTGCGTCTTCTCCGGGCTGATCGGCTCCAGCGTGGAAGCGATCGCGGAATCGTAGGCGGCCGTCGTGGCGAACGCCTTTTGCGCGAGGCGCCACTTCGTTTCTTTGGAGAGTTGTCCCTTCTCACGTTCGAGTTCGGCAGTGATCGCGTCGTAATCCGCCGCCGAGGTCACGACGGCGACATCCTGGAAATTCTTTGCCGCTGAACGGATCATCGACGGCCCGCCGATGTCGATGTTTTCCATCAGCTCTTCAAAGGCGACTCCGGGTTTTGCTGCGGTTTTCTCAAACGCATAAAGATTTACAACGACCATATCGATAGGCTGAATGCCGTGCTCCTTCACGGCAGCGAGATGCCTGGGATCTTCACGGCGATGCAGGATTCCGCCATGAACCTTGGGGTGTAGCGTCTTTACGCGCCCATCCAGCATTTCAGGGAAGCCGGTGAGGTCGGAGATATCTTTCACGGCAATGCCGGAGTCACGCAACAACTTGGCGGTGCCTCCGGTAGAGACCAGCTCGACGCCGAGGGCGGAGAGTCTTCGGGCAAAATCTACAAGTCCGGTTTTGTCGGTAACGCTGAGAATGGCGCGGCGGATTTTGGAGGCGGACATGATGAGCCCTCTTAGACAGCTGATGAACGATGAATGGCGACCCGAAATTCTATCAGTAGCGGCCGGCGCTCGCCCTAAGGACTGGGAGATTGATGGCTAAGTTCATGAACCACTAGGGGCACGAAGGGAATCAAGGCAGGGACAATCGAGGCTGTGCAGCTCTAGGCTAAGGCGGGGAGTTGTTTCATTTTGCTGAGGTCGCGAGTTGGGTTGGACTTCGGTGCAGTGTCTGGACGATTCGATTGATCTCAGGCTGAGTAACGCCACCAGGACTCCCGTAATATTTTTGCACGAGTAAGATCTCGATGCTGGCATTTTGGTAGTACAGGTTCAACAGAAGACTGTCTGGTCGCACCTGAGGATTGCCTTGTTGAAAGCCTTGGCAGCTGGCATTGCGCACCTTGAAAATACCGGTTTCGGCCGGCTTGGACGGAACGATAGACTTAGTTAGAAGAAGAAATTGCTCGCGAGACGAGAGGGTGGTCGACAGAGTCCACGGGTGCATCTTAATTGGGTGAGAACTCGAGGACGCGTTTCATGAATTCATAGTCCGAATCCGCTGCTTGTTGTCCGAAGACGGCGGTGAATGCTTGTGGAGACATCTTGAAGTCCGTCCTGGTCATTTGATCAGCCATGGAATGAGGCGGGCCGGTGATGACGATTGATTGCAGCCCCGAACGGAAATGGAGTCGAGCCATACTCTTGTCAGGCTTGTTTTGGGGGTAACGCTCAGTCTTCGATTCGTCCAGGTCGCTCCACGGAACCTCAAATTCATAACCTAGATACGACAGCTTGGTTCCAGTCGCCTGTGACACGGATCGGTCTTTCAACTCAGTGGGTACGACTTTAGTGATGGGTAGAGCCTTTCTGGACGAATACAAGGAAAAGACAACCGGAGCGACCCAGTGTATCCCGATGAAAGTAATCGTGAGTGTGACACCGACGGTGATCAGAATTCGTCGTGCAAGCTTCACGAATTGTTGGGTGCAGGGTCTACGTCTTGGCTTTGGCCTTCAGCTTCACGTGACCGTCGGCCAATTCGACCGAGTACTCGACGCCTTCGCAGTGATATTGCTTGCGAATCTGCTCCGTCTTTTTCTGCACGAACGCGGTGAACGAATCGATCGTACCGGTCACGTTTTCTCCCGCTTTCTTCTTGGCCGCGACCAGCGTGTTGTAGAGCCGTTCCACCTGCTCTTTTTCCGAAGGGTCAACGCTGTGCAGCGTTAAGGGCTGAGATGCCTTGCTCCCGGCAGGCGCTGCCGCGGCCGCATGGCTTACGCCGTACGCAGGATGATGCTGCTGCTTGTGGTCCTCCTCGCCCGTGCGCACCCCTTGCACCGATAGCAGGGCATCTTGGGGGCGGCGGTATCCTTCCTCTCGAATGCGGCACTTCTTGCGCCACAAGTCGCTGTAGATGGCATATCGCTGGGCCATTTCGTTGTAGCGGTAGCGCTGCGAAAAGTTCATGCGTCCGCCATCGGAAAACTTCCGCAATAGCGCGAGCACCTTCCACTCGATATCCGCGGGAGGACGCTTGCTCGGATTGCTGAAGAAAATTTCGTACTCGATCTTCAGCCGGCGCAGTTGCGTGTCGAGATGATTTAGTTCCTCGTCGGTCGTCACAGAGGTCTCCACGCATAGTTTAGTGGAGAGATAATCCCCGGCACGAGGTTCCCATCGGGCACCAAAGGGCATGGTACGAAAGTAAGGGGTGGCGACTTTGGCTAGGATCTGGAAGCTAGTAGCTAGGAGCTATTTTGCGGAATTCGACGCCATTTTCTTCACCATGGCGAGCACCAGCTTGCGGTCGCTGTCGTTCAGGCTGGTGGAGTAGCGCCGGATCTGGCTCAGGAAGCGGACTTCGTCGTCGGACAGCTGGGGCAAACCCTTGGACCCGTTGCTGTGATTCGGGTCAGAGAAGAATTGTGAAAGTGGTAACTCCATGGCTCCGGCGATTTTCGACAGCGTATCCAGCGACGGGATGGTATGGCCGTTTTCCACGCGCGACAGGTAGCAACGGAGCAGGCCAGTTCGCTTTTCGATGTCGCCCTGAGACATCCCTTTTTGGAGCCGGTAGTTGCGGATGGTCTCGCCGATATTCATGGTAGGGAGCATTTCAGGATGGGTCATGGTAACCAGAGCGGCAACTTCTGGCAAGGGGAAATTTGTGCCAATCACTAAGACCTTTGTGCCATGTGAAAAACGAATGGCAGCAAGCGAAATAAACGACGCTTCCGCGCATTTTTTATACGCTGTGCAAGGAATTGTGGATCGCTGAAACCTCAGGTCCAGCACGGCTTTCCGCGGGGAGCAGGATTCGCCTTATTTCTTCAGTGTCATCGCCAGAAACTCCACTGTACGCTTCCGTGCGTCGGCCGAGTCGGCCTCGCGATACCCGTCTTTGTTGTTGGGATTTTCGAAAGCGTGTCCCGCGTCGTCGTAAATCTTGATCTCCACTTTCTTCCCGAGTTGCTTCAGCGCTGCCTCAAATTTGTGCACATCATCGGGGGTGATCCCGCGGTCCTGCCCGGCGAACAGTCCGAGAATTGGCGCATTGATCTTCTTTAGCGCGTCCGTATCCGTAGCGAGATGCCCGTAGTTGATGACGTCCGCGGCAAGCGTGGGCTCCTGCAGTGCGACATCGAGTGAGTAGCCGCCGCCCATGCACCATCCGATGGCGCCGATGCGTTCCTTCTTCACGTTGGGTTGCGATACCAGGAATTCGAAAGCGGCATGCAGGTCGCGTTTCGCGCGATCTTCAGGAACGCCGCGCATGATCTCGTGCGCCATCTCGGGAGTCGTGGCAACCTTGGCGCGATAAAGATCAACCGCTAGCGCGACATAGCCCTGATCCGAAAGCTTCGAAGCTTGATCCTTTACCCAATCGTTCAACCCCCACCACTCGTGAATCACGATGAGCGCCGGGAATGGTCCTTTGCCCGAGGGCGTGTAGAGCACGCCTTGTACGGTTTCATCGCCGCTTTTGTAGCTGACCGTTTTTCCGTCGGCCGCCCAAGTGGATGCGGCGAGCGTGAGAACTGCAATCAGCGCAAGCATTCTTTTCATGATGAATTCTCCCAGGTGGTGTCATGTCATGTGGCGGCCGACATTGTGGCTGAAGACGGTGCCGACTTACAACTGCAGTTCCATGTAGAGCGCGCCGGCGATGGGATTCTTGCAGTAGGGAGCGATCTCGCGGAATCCGATCCTCCGGTACATTTCGACCGCATCTTTCATGACAGGCTCGACCGTGTCGAGCCGCATTCGCTGGTATCCGATCGTCCGGGCTTCGGCAATGATACGGTCGGCGATAGCGCGTCCCAGTCCCTTTCCGCGAAACGGCGAACGCAGGTAAAGCCGCTTCATCTCGCAGATGCCGTCTTCAAGTTTGTGCAGCGCGACGCATCCCGCTACCTGGCCTTCGAATTCGGCCAGCAGCAAGCGTCCGTCAGGAGGTGCGTAATCTCCGGGAAGGTTCGCAAGTTCCTTGTCGAAATTCTGAAAGCACAGACTGAAGCCGAGCGATTGCGCGTATTCAAGGAAGAGTTCTCGGGCCTGGGCGATTTGGCCTGGAGATTCGGCTTGCCGGAAAGAAAAATCTTTCACCACAAAGGACACGGAGGAGAGCTCAAAAGCTTTCTTTTCGGCTTTCATGATTCCTTTGTGGACCTCCGTGTCCTCTGGGGTGAGGTCATCCCATCAACATGCCGCCATTCACGCTAAGCACATGCCCGGTGATGTAAGAAGCATCCTCGGAGGCGAGGAATGCGACCGCGCCAGCGATGTCTCCCGTAGTCCCTACCCGGCCCAGCGGAATCTGCTTGACGGCGTTCTGCTTCAATTCGTCGCTCAGCACATCGGTCATGGGAGTTTCGATGAATCCCGGTGCAACCGCGTTACAAGTAATGTTGCGCGACCCCACTTCGCGCGCGATCGCCATGGTCAGCCCGATCAGCCCGGCCTTCGATGCCGCGTAGTTGGCCTGCCCGGCCTGGCCCATCTGCCCGAAGACGCTGGTGACGTTGACGACCCGTCCCCAGCGCTGCTTCAACATCGACGGAATAACCTGCTGGGTGCAGAGATAAGCCGATGTAAGGTTCGTCTGCAGCACCGCGTCCCAGTCTGCGCGCTTCATCCGCATCACGAGCTGATCTCGGGTAATGCCGGCATTATTGACGAGGATGTCAATCTTCCCGAACTGCGCGATGGCCGCTTTGATTATCGCCTTAACCTGCTCTTCGTCGGCGACATCGAGGGGAAAGGCTGCTGCTTTCCCTCCAGCGTTCGCGATCTCATTGACTAACTCGTTCAACTTTTCCTGATTGCGAGCGGCGACAGCCACAGTCGCGCCTTCCTTTGCAAGCCGAAGAGCGCAGGTCCGTCCGATGCCTTGCGAGGCGCCGGTGACGAATGCCACGTGTCCAGCGAGAGACATGAGAGTTCTCCGTACCGCTATCAAATGATTGCGGAACGCAGCATTATACGCGGAGTATTGTCTTGCAGAATGGCCGTCGAATGGTGCTTGCCGCGGCCGTCGAGCTTCGCTCGACCGGACAGCCGGGCGGCTGTCCCTACATTTTCCTTCTCATGGCCGGCAACGAATCGCATTGCTTATCCACAAGCGCGGCGCGTAACATTCGAGCACTCCCATGTCCCAATCTGCAACCAACGTCATCACGATGCCCGATCCTTCTGACAAGAAGTCCACCGAGTCCCAGGCTGGCGGTCACCGCTCGACGCATCGCGGGCCGGCATTACAGAAGCCGGCTATCGAGCAGTTGTCGGCCGACGCGGGCGAGAGCGCCCGCGCCACACAGGTCGAGCCCTCGACGGAAGTCTTTGCCGTCTTCGGCGTCGAGCCCGAGATCCAGGCCTATGCCATGGCGAAGTATTCGCGCTCGGCGTTGTCGATGAAGGAATCGCTGCGCGAGATCAGCACGCAGAAGGCGGAGAAGTTCCTCAATACCTTCTATTTCCAGTACGGCCACCGCTCGATCGCTGACTTGGCACACATCGCGCTAGCCATCGAGCGCCTGTCGATTCTCGCCGCCATCGAACTCGCCGACGAACAGCGCTGGGATGGCCAGGAACGCTCCACGCGCTATCAGAATTTCCGCAAGAGCGGATACTACACGCCCGACTTCGGCGGCGACGACGAAGCCCGCAAGCTCTACCGCGACACGGTCGACTTCCTGTTCACCGAATACGATGCGCTCTCGGCGCACATGACCGATTACCTGATCAGCATCACGCCGAAGCCCGCCGATATGAAGCAGGACGGCTACGAGCGCACGCTAAAGGCCCGGGCATTCGACATCACGCGTTACCTGCTGCCGCTCGCGACCAATACTTCGCTGGGCGAGATCGTGAATGCGCGCACGCTGGAGAATCAAGTGGCTCATCTGCTCTCGCACACCCACAAAGAGGTGCGCGGGCTCGGAGAGTCGCTGAAGAAGGCAGCGACAGGTGCCGCTTACAACGTGAATTCAGATTCATTGCGGACACTGGTCGAGGACATCCGCGCGATGAATCCGGAATTAGGCGCGCGGGCCGAGCAGGAGTTGTTGCACGAGGTCCGCGTCGCGCCAACGCTGGTAAAGTACGCAGACCCGAATCCCTACGAGATGGAGACCCGGAAGGAACTGCGGCAGGCCGCGCGCGAGATGATGGCCGAAGAGCCGCTGGCTCCGTCGAAGGCCATCGTCGATCTGCTCGACGACGAACCGCTGGAAGTCGAGATCGCTACGACGCTTCTCTACGAGCACTGCCATCATTCCTACCGCCAGATTCGCCAGGCGGTGCAGGTGGCAGGCGAGCGCCGCCGCCGCGAGATCATCGATCTCGGCCTGCGCCATCGCGGCAAGCACGACGAGATGCTGCGCGGGTTCCGCGCCGGGCAGCAGTTTCGCTTCGATATCCTCATGGATACCGGCGGGTTCCGCGACATGCACCGCCACCGCCGCTGCCTTCAAGTCATGCAAGCCTTCACCACGGCGCACGGCTACGAGATGCTGCTTGATATGGAAGATGCCGGCGTCCGCGGCCGCTTCGATACGGCCATGCGCCGCGTGCAAACGGCTGTGCAGACGCTGTCTGCTCTAGGTGCCGGCAAGAACCCCGAGGCCGAAGAAAACTCGCAATATGTCATTCCGCTGGCGTTCAAAAAGAGAGCGCTGTTCAAGATGGACTTCGCTGAGGCGGTCTACATTTCCGAGCTACGCACGACCCCGGCAGGACACGTTTCCTATCGCAATGTGGCGTATGCGATGTATGAGGCGGTCGCCCGGAAGTATCCGGCTCTGGCGAAGTATTTCCGAGTGCACGATGTCACTGCGCCCGTGGACCTGCTGCAGAGATAAGTTTGTCGCGCAGAAGGCCGTCCCCGATTGTGCAGCGAAATGACGCCAGAACGTAAGTACAGGCTGATTCTTGCTCTGTTGTCGGGAGTCGGATTCACAGCCGGTGTCACGCTATTGCTCAACGTCCCTTCCCCAGTCGTGCTTATTCTGGCATTGTTTCTCGCTCCCGGCAGCGTTCTTGCCTCAATACTGTTTCGCGTTCATACACTTGGTTTTGGGCCTCCGATCCCGGTGCTCACGCTTAACGCCCTTGTCTACTCTTCAGCTGCTTACCTAGTTCTCGAGCGGTGGATCCGTCCGAACCTGTATAACGTAAAGCTCGCGTTGGTGTTTCTCGCGATGCCAGTCGTAGGACTGGCATGCCTCGCCTGTATCCCATCGATGAGCCCGCTTTGGCCAACCGGTATGTCACAGCTGGATGAAAGGGAGAGAACGCTTCGTAAGGGCCTTCCGATAGGCTCGGATTTGAATTCAGCGCGAGGATTTCTTCGAGGGCAGGGCATCGATTCATACGAGTACGAGGCAAAAAGCGAGGAGACCGTTTTGGAGCGAGGCAAACTTAAGATCGTTGCTGAACCCGGTGATCACCTACTCTCAGCGCAAGTCCACACCGAGGCGGAGGAGTTCCCCTGCGGGTACCGTATTGAGATTGTCCTTGTGTTTGACCGGCAGGAGAAACTCAAAAAGAGTAATGTCGCCCGATTTCCGCTCTGTCCATGAGCCAACGCGGAGGGTGCTCGATACGATTCCATCGCATATTATGCTTAACTCCTCCTCCCATTCTGGGACACTTTCCACAGTTATCTTCTTGATTCGCCTTTTCTTCGCTTCCATTCCTATGTATAATCCGACCAAACTTAGAGAGCACTAATATCTGCGTTCTTCAAAGGAGCCACTTCCATGGCAGACGAGCGGGGCAAGGCGATCGAGTTGGCGGTATCTCAAATCGAAAAGCAGTTCGGCAAAGGTTCGATTATGCGGTTGGGGTCGAAGGAAGCCATTGTCCCGATCGCGGTGATCTCGACGGGCTCCATCTCATTCGACGTCGCCCTGGGTGTCGGCGGATTCCCCCGCGGCCGCGTGGTGGAAGTGTTCGGACCGGAATCGTCAGGCAAGACGACCATCACTTTGCAGGTCATCGCGGAGGCGCAGAAGACCGGCGGCATGGCCGCCTTCGTCGACGCCGAACACGCGCTCGATCCTGGCTATGCCAAAAAACTCGGCGTGGACGTCGACAACCTGCTGGTTTCGCAGCCGGATTACGGCGAGCAGGCGCTGGAAATCACGGAAGCTTTGGTGCGATCCAACGCCATCGACGTGCTGGTGGTCGACTCGGTCGCGGCGCTAGTCCCCAAAGCCGAACTCGATGGCGAGATGGGCGACAGCCATATGGGCCTGCAGGCGCGCCTGATGTCGCAAGCCCTCCGCAAGCTGACCGGCACGGTTTCCAAGTCGCGCACCTGCCTGATCTTTATCAACCAGATTCGCGAAAAGATCGGCGTAATGTTCGGCAATCCCGAGACCACCACCGGCGGCCGAGCTCTCAAGTTCTACTCGTCGGTCCGCGTCGATATCCGGCGCATCGCCGCCATCAAAGAAGGCGACGTCGTTACCGGCTCGCGCACGAAGGTCAAAGTCGTGAAGAACAAAGTCGCCGCCCCATTCCGTGAGGCAGAGTTCGATATTCTCTATGGGGAAGGCATCTCGCGCGAAGGCGACCTGCTCGATCTGGCCGTCAACAATAATATCCTTGAAAAGTCTGGCTCGTGGTTCAGCTACAAGAGCGAGCGCATCGGACAGGGACGCGAAAATGCCCGTCAGTTCCTCAAGGACAACAAAGACGTCATGGCCAAGTTGGACACCGAAGTGCGAAAGGCGCTGGGACTAATCGCTGTGCCGGCGCAACCTGCCGCCCCTGCGGCAACAACAGCGCCAACCGGCCGCGTGACCACCATGCCGGCGGCGACCGACACACCCAAGGCCCCTATCGTCGCAGCCAGACGTTAAGTTTTGTTGCCACCGGGCGCGGCTCATCCGTGAGTTGCGCCCGGGCCTCCCTTCCGGTCTTGTGTAGGGGCGGACGCCTCGTCCGCCCCGCGACCATGAGCGCAGCGAGGGGGAGCGTGCAAGCAGCCTGAGTCAACACGACTTTTGTTTCATCACCAGCCGCTTAATTGCGTCGCTTCGCGACGCAACCCCGGACGAGGGCGTCCGGGGCTGCAACCTACTCCGGGGCTACACCTGCAGGGAAGTCCGCGTCCCACATTCCATTGCCATGTCCGCTCTCACCCGCATAGAATCTCTAAGTCGCTGCACTGCTGCTCGCGCAGCCAGGCGGGCGGTCTTCGACCGAGGATGATTGAATAAAGGCACGGCCATTTACCCGGGTTCCTTTGATCCGCCCACGAACGGGCACCTCGACCTGATTCAGCGAGGCGCCAAGATTTTTGAGGAGTTGGTCGTCGCCATCCTCCGGAACTCGGAGAAGATCCCGATGTTCAGCGTAGCCGAGCGCCGGGAGATGCTGCGTGAGTTGACCGCCGATCTGAGCAACGTTCGGATCGATACCTTCGACGGTCTGATGGTCGAATACGCGAAATCGATTGACGCCATGTGCGTCCTGCGCGGGATTCGGGCTATCAGCGACTACGAATATGAGCTCCAGATGGCATTCATGAACCGCAACCTGGAGCCCACGCTGGAAACGGTTTTTATGATGCCGGCCGTCAAGTACTCCTACGTGAGTTCGCGGCTGGTGCGGGAAGTGGCGCAAGCGGGCGGCCCCGTGAAGGGACTCGTCCCGGAAATTGTCGAACAAAAGTTGCGCGAGAAACTGGACCCGGCCTACAAGTTGGGCGAGACGCAACTCGTTGAAGTGCCCAGGAGAAGGAAGAAAAAAGCATGACCACGGCAACCATGGAAGCGGTAAAACTCACGGATAGGATCAACCGGATCGAACCTTCCGCCACGATGGCGGTCGTCGCGGAGGCGGATAAACTTCGCACGCAGGGCATCGACGTCGTCGATTTCGGCGCCGGCGAGCCGCATTTCTCCACGCCGCAGCACATCAAGGAAGCGGCTATTGCAGCCATTGAAGCGAACTTCACCAAGTACACAGCCGTCGCCGGCACAGCCGAATTGCGCGACGCGATTGCACACCGTCATAATGTCGATTTTGATTCCGATTATCGCCGCGAAGAGATCATCGCCTCCGTCGGCGGCAAGCACGCACTTTTTAATGCCATTCAAGTTCTGGTCGATCACGGCGATGAAGTCATTTTGCCGGTCCCGTACTGGGTTTCCTTCAAAGACATCATCCGCTACGCGGGCGGGAACTGCGTCCTGCTGCAATCCGACGAGGCGCAAGGATTCCGCGTCACCGCCGAGATGGTTGCCCGTCTGATCACACCGCGGACGAAAGTCATCATTCTGAATTCGCCCTCGAATCCTTCGGGTGCCGTCATGAAGCCCGAAGACATGACTGAAGTGATTCGCCTGGCGCACCAGCGCGGCATCTGGGTGCTGTCCGACGAATGCTACGTCTACCTCAATTACTCCGGGAAGAATTTCTCGGTGGGCTCGCTACGCGAGTACAAGGAACGCTTTGTCGTCCTCGGTTCGCTCTCGAAGACCTACGCGATGACCGGATGGCGCCTGGGCTACGCGATGGCTCCGGCGGCAGTCACCAGCGCCATGGCCAAGCTGCAGAGCCAGTCGACGTCGAACCCGACGTCGATTGTGCAGAAGGCGGCGGTCGCCGCGCTGAAAGGACCGCAGGAGTGCGTCGAGCGGATGCGCCGGGAGTACATACAGCTTCGCGATCACGTGGTGAACGGGTTGCGCTCGATTCCGAGGGTGACCTGCACGAAGCCGGAAGGCGCGTTTTACGCCTATCCGAATATTTCGTCTTTTCTCGGCCGCGGAGGCCTGAAATCTGCATCTGATGTGGCCGGAAGGCTGCTGCGCGAAGCGCACGTGGCCACCGTTCCCGGGGAGGGATTTGGCACCACCGATCACATCCGCGTCTCGTATGCCACCTCGAAGGCCGAGTTGGATCGTGGTCTCGAGCGCATGCAGAAGTTCTTCGCAGCGCTGTAGTTTTTCCTTCGTGTTCCTCCGTGCCCTCTGTGGTGACGGTTTCTAAAAGACTCACCACAGAGGACACAGGGGCACGGAGAAGATTCCTGATCTGACTGGGCGCAGGCCGTTCTGTTGGTGAGCGGCCTTTTTTGTGGGCGCAAGTTTTCACATGGGAAATCTGTATCCACTCTTGATGCAGCCGGGATTTGATCCTCGTCCCTGGGGGACGCAGGACTTATCCCCGATCTATCCGAACCACCGGTTCGAGCAGAAGATCGGTGAATCCTGGCTGACCGGCGACGACTGCAAAGTTGCCAATGGTCCGCTCAAAGGCAAATCGCTGGCCCAACTGAGCGAGCAATATCAACGCGACTTGGTGGGCGATGCGGCCCGCGATCCCAAACGCTTCCCCCTGCTCTTGAAGTTTCTCTTTCCCCACGAGAAACTCTCGGTTCAGGTGCATCCGGATGACGCGCAAGCCCTTCGTGTCGGCCAGCCATGGGGCAAGACCGAGTGCTGGTACTTGGCGCACGCCAAGCCGGGCGCACAGATTGCGCTGGGACTCAAGCCAGGCGTCACTGCGGCGAAACTGGAAGAAGCGATTCATCAGAACCGCGCCGAGGAAGTGCTCAACTGGATCAACGTCTATGCCGGAGACATGATCTACGTCGCCGGAGGTACCGTCCACACGTTAGGTCCGGGGTCGATCATCGTCGAAACCCAACAGCAGTCGGACATAACGTATCGTCTCTATGATTACGGCCGTCCGCGCGAGCTGCACCTGAAAGACGGCATGGCTGCCGTGAAAGAAAACGTGAAGTCGGGAAAGGTGCTGCGGCCCGCACCCGAGCAGATCAGCAGCAAAACGCGTCGTGCACCTCTGGTCGCCGCTCCTTATTTCGTGGTCGAGATGTTCGAAGCGAAAGATCCGCTGCAACTAGCAGCTCGCGATAATTCTGGAAAAAGTTCGGCGCAGATTCTGGTTGCCGTCGAGGGCTGCGGAGTCGTCGAGGCACCCGGATTTGAGCCCGTCACTCTGGCGAAAGGCGACGCCGTTGTAATTCCCGCATCTGTGGGGGATTTTGGCGTGCGACCGCAATGGGCCGTGGAATTCCTCCGAGCCTATGTGCCTGGAACAGCACTGCCCGAGCCGGAAACAAGAATGTAAGGAAATCGCAAGCATGAGCAAGAATCCCAACTTCTATCCCGTGATTCTCGCCGGTGGCCGCGGCACGCGTTTCTGGCCCCTCAGCCGCAAAAAGCGCGCCAAGCAACTGCTCGCGCTCGACGGCAAGCAGACGATGATCCAGCAAACGGTCGCGCGCCTCTTGCCGCTGGCTCCGTCAAAGAGATTCTGGGTCATCACCAACGACGATCTCCGCCTCGCGATCGTCAAACAACTTCCCAAGCTGCCGAAAACCCAGGTGTTAGCCGAGCCGGTCGGACGCAATACCGCTCCTGCGATCGGATTGGCCGCGTTCTTACTCCTGCGTGAAAATCCCGTTGCTGTAATCGGGCTGTTCCCCTCTGACCACGTGATCGCCGACGAGAAGCGATACCGCGAAACGATGGAACGCGGGATTGAAATCGCGGCCGCGGGAGCCAATATCGTCGTCCTCGGCATCCGCCCGACTCGAGCCGAAACCGGCTATGGATACATCGAAGCCGGTGGCCTCCACCAGAGTGATGCGCTCTGCGTGCGCCGTTTCACCGAAAAGCCGAACGCCGACACGGCCGCCGAGTTTGTCGCAGCCGGGAACTATTTCTGGAATAGCGGAATGTTCCTGTGGAGCGCGCGAACCCTGGCCGACGCCCTGCGTGAGCACCTGCCTAAGACTGCGCCGATCCTCGAAGAGATCGCTTCAAAGTTCGGCACTTCAAGATTTGCCGCTACGTTTCGCAAGCTCTACCCGACGTGCGAGAACATCAGCGTCGATTATGCCGTGCTTGAGCCGCGCTCCGCCAAGGGTGAACAAGACAGCAACATCTTCTGTCTCCCCGCCGATTTCGGGTGGAACGACCTCGGTTCCTGGACCGCTCTGCACGAACATCACACGGCGAAGAGCACTCCGCCGGAAGGCAACTTGATTGACGCCGCTGGCACCTTTGTTCTGAACGCCCGCGGCAATTACGTGCATGCCCCGGGAAAATTCGTAGCAGCGGTAGGGGTGAGTGATGTAGTCGTGGTAGAAACACCGGACGCCTTGTTGATCACGACGCGCCAGCACGCGCAGGACGTAGGCAAGATCGTAAAGTATCTGGACGAGAAGAAGATGAACAAGCTGATATAACAGGCCCAGGGATGAGGGGTCAGGGACTAGTCAAAGAGGTACTCTCATTTTCTGCTTCCTAGTCCCTCGAATTTATGACGCAAGAAATCAAATTCGGCACCGATGGCTGGCGCGGCCTGATCGCCGACGACTTCACCTTCGACAACGTCCGCCATGTCGCGGGAGCGATTGCCGGCTATGTGCTGAAGAATGAGGATTCCAAGCGCGGTGTCATTGTCGGATACGATGCTCGTTTCGCATCTCCCCGCGCCGCGCAGATCGTCGCGGAAGTGCTTGCCGAAGCTGGTATTCCGGTCAAGCTGGCGAATGACTACACGCCCACCCCTGCCGTTTCCTACGCGGTGAAGCATCAGGGCGCCGCCGGCGGCGTGATGGTCACCTCCAGCCACAATCCCTGGAACTGGAATGGAGTGAAGTTCAAAGGTAATTTCGGCGGCTCGGCCACTCCGGCGATCATGAAGAAGATCGAAGACGAACTTGCCGCTAGAGCGGCACCCAAAGGAACGAAGGCGAAGATCGAAGAAGTCGATCTGAAGAAGGTATACGCGAAAGCCGTCTGCGCCTTCGCCGACATGGACCTGATCGCGAAAACGAAATTCAAGTTCGCCGTTGACGCAATGTACGGCTCGGGACGCGGTGTTCTGACGGGAATCTTCGCCGAACGTGAAGTACACTGCGTCGCGATCCGTCAAGAATTGAATCCGCTCTTCCCCGGCATCAATCCCGAGCCGATTGAGCCGCACGTCGCCATGCTGCAGGAGACTGTCGTGCGCGAGAAGTGCGATGCGGGGCTGGCGACCGACGGCGACGCCGACCGCATCGGGGCCGTCGCCGAAGACGGCAGCTTCGTCGATTCGCATAAGATTTTCTGCGTGCTGCTGTACTGGCTGCTCGAGTGCAAGAAGTGGCCCGGTGATGTTGTCCGCGCATTCAATACGACCCGCATGATCGACCGCATCGCCGCAAAATACGGACGCAAGCTGCACGAGACCTCCATCGGCTTCAAGTACGTCGCCGACCTCATGAGGGAGCGCGAAATCCTGATGGGCGGCGAAGAGTCTGGCGGCATTGGATATTCACGTTTCCTCCCCGAACGTGACGGCGTTCTGAACTCTCTCTTGCTGGCCAATGCAATGGCCGAAGAAGGCAAGCCGCTGGGGCAACTCGTCGCAGATCTGCAGCGTGAATTCGGGCCGCACTACTACGGCCGGCGCGACTTGCACATTCCGGACGAGATGAAGCAAAGCGCAATCCAGCGCGCCCGCTCCGAAAGCACACAGAGTCTCGGCAAGTACAAAGTGCTCAAGAAGGAGTACATGGATGGCGTCAAGTTCTTTCTCGACGCCCCGACGAACGGCAATGGCGCCGCAGCCTGGGCGCTGTTCCGCGCATCGGGAACGGAGCACTTGCTACGCCTCTACACCGAAGCTTCATCGAAAGAACTGGTGCACGAATTACTTGTGACCGGCGAGCAATTTGTGAGAAGCAGCGCCTGATGTAGGCGATAATCAAGTAGAGATGCCATCCGCACCCAATCCGGCCCAGAGCGATTCGCCAGAGGCACGCCGCTACAACCGCATTCGGCGATGGCTCGGCATCGCCGACTTTGCCGTCGGTCTCGTTTTCCTCATCGTGCTGCTCGAGACGGGGTGGTGCGGTTCCCTGCGCGATTTGGCCTACCGCATGGGATTCCAGAATTATTCGTTGTCCCTGTTCATGTACATTGTGCTGTTGCTCGGCATCAGCAAGGTGCTCGGCATCGGCCTCGACTACTACGGATTTCGCGTGGAGCGCGGCTACAAGCTCTCTAACCAGAGGTTCGGCTCCTGGTTGTGGGACGATGCTAAGGGATTCCTGGTCGGCTTGGTTCTGGGCACCATTGTGATCGAGTTGTTGTATCTCACGATCCGGCAATGGCCGCAAAACTGGTGGCTCCTGGCTTGGGCCCTGTTCATGGGATTGTTCATCCTGCTCGCGCAACTTGCCCCGGTTCTCCTGTTCCCGATCTTCTATAAATTCGAGCCGCTCGAGGACGAAGATCTGCGCCGCCGCTTGATCATGCTCAGCCAGCGCGCGGGCACGCACGTCCGCGGCGTATATCGCTGGAAATTATCGGAGAAGAGCAAGAAGGCCAACGCCGCCCTCACCGGCCTGGGCAGCACGCGAAGAATCATTCTGGCCGACACCTTGCTCGACAACTACACGCCCGACGAGATCGAAGCCGTACTCGCCCACGAACTCGGCCATCAGGTCCACCGTCATATCCTGAAGAGCATCTTCGTGCAGGCCGTCATCACCTTCATCGGATTCTGGGCGGCGAACTGGACCTTGCACTACGCCGTTGACCATCACATGTTCGAGGAGCTCTCCGATTTCGCCAACTTGCCGCTGCTGGCGCTGGTTTCGGTCGTGCTTTCCCTGGTGCTGATGCCCGCGCTCAACGCCTACTCGCGCTACAACGAGCGCCAGGCCGACCGCTATGCATTCGAATCGATCGCCAGCGTCGAACCCTTCGTATCTTCAATGAACAAACTCGCGGAGCAGAATCTGGCGGAACGCGTGCCTTCGAAATGGGTAGAGTGGTTCTTCCACTCCCATCCCTCGATTTCCAGGCGACTCGCCGCCGCGGAGTCGTGGAGCAAGTCTCAGAGCGCAAGCCGCATTTATGAGTTGTAGGCGAATCAAGCACCGGGTCGCTTGCCTCCTTGCCGTGATCTGTTGCGGCGTGGCTTTGGGGCAGAAGGCGACACCATGCGCGAACTGCATTACCTTGAATAAGGCGCAGCCTCCCTTCCGCATCTTCGGCAATACCTATTACGTGGGGACCCATGGACTGAGTTCCATCTTGATCACTTCGCCGGCTGGCCATGTGCTGATTGACGGAGACCTGCCGGAATCAGCCGGACTTATCGCCGGCAACATCCGGTTGCTCGGCTTTCGCATCGAAGACGTGAAGCTGATTGTGAACTCGCACGTGCATTTCGATCACGCGGGCGGCATCTCGGACCTGCAGCGCAGAAGCGGCGCTCGGGTGGCGGCCAGCGAGTGGAGTGCGGAGGTGCTGCGAAAAGGCGGTGTCGGCCGCGGAGATCCGCAATATGGGACCTTAACTCCGCTTGCGGCGGTCAGGAAGGTAAGCACATTCCGCGATGGCGAAAGCCTCAAAGTCGGTGAGATCACGATAACGCCGCACCTTACGCCGGGCCACACTCCAGGCGGAACGAGTTGGACGTGGAAAACCTGTGAACGATCGGTGTGTTACGACATGGTCTACGCCGATAGCCTGAATCCGATCTCCGCTCCCGGCTTCCGGTTCACGAAGAGTCGCGAGTATCCGCACGCAATCGAGGACTTCGAAAAAAGTTTCGCCTTCTTTGAGGCCACACCCTGCGATGTTCTGATCACCGCGCACCCGGAAGTTTCAGGATTTTGGGATCGTCTGGCTTTACGGGAGAAAGGCGTGAAGCCAGATCCCTTCATAGATTCAGGGGCCTGCCACAAACTTGCCGAGAGCGCGCGTGAGAAACTCCGGCAACGCGTGGCAGACGAGGGCAAGCAATAGGGCGGCCTCACCGCTTTTTCAGGATCTCGATCGCCCGCTGCAGATCTTCCTCGGTGTCAACCCCAACGCTGTCATACGGCGTCTCCGCACAAAAAATCGACATTCCATTCTCCAGAAATCGAAGCTGCTCCAGGCGTTCACTTTTCTCTAGGGAGGATTCCGGTAGGGTGACGAAGCGGTCCAGAGCCGCCTTGCGATACGCGTAGAGCCCGAGGTGCTTGAAGTACCGCGGATTTGTCTTGTCCCGGTCGAAGGGGATCGTGGCACGAGAAAAGTACAGAGCGCGCCCTGCGAGATCCGTCACAACCTTCACCGCGTTCGGATTTTGGATGTCGACCAGCGCTGTCGGTGTCATTAAAGTGCCAACCTGGGCCTCAGGATTCTCCATCACCCGCAGCAGGGAAGCGATCTGCTCGGCCCGCACCATCGGCTCATCACCCTGCACGTTGATATAAACATCCGCCACCTCGTGGCCCGAAACCTCGTGCACGCGTTCGGTCCCACTTCGGTGAGTGCCAGCGGTCATCTGTGCCTTCCACCCATTTTTGCGGCAGGCGCTCAGGATCTCGTCCGAATCCGTTGCAATCATCACGTCGGCCAGCAGTGGCGACGATCGCACCGCTTCATACACTACTCCGATCAGCGGCTTCCCGGAGATCTCGCGCAGCATCTTGCGGGGAAGGCGCGTCGAAGCCAGACGCGCAGGAATCACGGCGATAGCTTTCATGGACCTTCCGATTATTCCAGATCGCCGCTACTTCGAATTCAAATTCAAAGCAGTCTCGTGCCTAGGCTGGTACAGTCCGATGGAGCGTCCGCTGGGCAGCGGTATGGTTGTGCTGCTTCCCCATGGCGCTTCCTGGATCTCGGTGCATTCAACGTCTTTCCTGCGCAGCGACGCGATCTCCGTCTTCAGGTCGTCGCACATCAGATAGAGCACCGCTCCCAAGAGCTGCTGTCCGGCGTGAGCTTGCGAGAAGTCGAGCTCCGTCGGATGAATTGCGGCCTCCGCCGGTGGCATGGCGAAGATCAGCCACCCGTGTCCGACGTCGACCGAGCGAAGTCCTAGCACCTCTGAGAAAAATGCGCGGTCGGCCTCAGGGTCTTGGCTGTAGAACAGGACGTGCGCTCCAAAAATCATGCCGCAAAGTATACGCCGCTGGCAGTCGGGCGTAGATGGTGTCCCATTTTCGGCTGCTCCCTCCGCATTCTCTGCGGGAATTTCTCCGCGTCCTCGGTGGTTAGAATCTTCCTCAGGTGGATGGAGGCGCGCCGCAAGTTTGACCTATTCCCACAGCGCCTCTAAAATCAGATTGGGCACAACGCTCGGAGGCTGCGTTGTTCTCATGCCGCGAAAGGCCCGGTTCCCACCCGGCGCGCAGTTGTTTCGCATCTTCCTTCGTTTCAGGCAAGTGGCGGTGTAGCTCAGGCGGTTAGAGCGACGGTCTCATAATCCATTTAGAATCTTACGCTTACAATGTTTTCAATGAGATAGAGGACGGAAAATTGCACCGTTTACGGTGCCTTACGGGGTCTTCTGGCAGGTTTAGCCGACCGAATAGCCGACAGAAAAAAAAGCGAAGAGAGGGTGACAGAGACTGATGGTGAACGGAAGGCGAAAGATGTGGAAAAAGTCGAGGTGAAGTCGCTGATGGAAGGTCCAACTGTCTGTCGCTCAAACTTTAATCAACCAACTCTGCGTTGCTCCCCAAAATTTGGGATATGCCCTGATTGTTGGGCACCTGGTTCTGTCGGCTATTGTCGGCTAAACTCCAAATT
>DATMOO010000062.1:0-15636 GCA_035568275.1 Candidatus Sulfotelmatobacter sp. | reverse complement strand
GAGCAGTGCAACGGGAACTGCGATCAATGCAACAAACACAAAACCGAGTCTTTTGTTCATGAAACTCCTTTCGAGGCGTCGTGCCACCTTGCGGGTCATAAACACCCACAATCTACTATACGCACGAAGGGCAGGGTTGTTTCGCGTCAGACAGCTAAGTCCTTAACTTCAGCGGTGAGGACAGCCTGGCCAGCAACAAGGCCGGCGCATTCCTTCCTTAAGTTCCGTGCGTACCCGCTCGATGTGTTGCCTTCTGGTTTCCGGTTTCTTGACCGAGATAACCCAGCAAATCCACTCATTGCGTGCCAGTGGCGTAATATCCTCCCATTTCGCCCGTGCCACGGGGTCAGAAATGAGAACCTTTCGTAAATCCGCTGGTACGCTGTGTACCGAGCCCGGAGAGAGCGCTTTCTTGTTCATGGATTTCATTCTACATCGTTGCGCAATCAGTCTGGGAAGTCCCGGATGCCGTCCGAATCGGGCCGCCGAGAAAGCCAATTTGAACAAGTGCGGATCGGTCCGATTTCACATGGGACGGTAAGCGCGTTAATCAGGCACTGGTTTTGAATTCGTGATCGAATGAGGTGCGCGCATATCTCGATTCGGCTCTCGTGGTTCTCCTCTACAAAGAGAATTCATTCCCGGAGGCACTGCCATAAAATTGGAGATCAGCGCGGAGAAGGAGACAACATGAAGAGTGAGCGAGAAGGAATCAATTTGAAGTCGAAACCAAGCGGTACAGGTTGCGTCGAATGCCTGGCAACGGACGGATGGTGGCTGCATCTGCGCCGATGCGCCGAATGCGGTCATATCGGCTGCTGCGATAGTTCGCCAAGCCAGCATGCGTCAAAACATAACGCGACCACGGGCCACCCGATCATCAATAGCTTCGAGCCCGGCGAGGACTGGTTCTACGATTACCGAACGCAAGAAACTTTTGAAGGTCCGAAGCTGCGCAGCCCTGGCTCGCATCCGGCGAATCAACCTGTGCCGGGACCCGCGGGCCGGGTACCCTCAGGATGGGAAAGCCTCCTGCACGAATAAATTCGCTGTCGGACGTGGCGGATGTGCGCCACTGGGTCAATTGGCCTGTGTCCTTTTGAAGTGTACTGTACAGCGATTTCGGGTAATCTGTGCGATGTCTTCGCTCTTGATGTATTCGGCACCAGGGAGCCCCCTCATGAAAAAGAAGCCACCGCTCACGTTTGAGCAGGCAAGGCTAAAAGCCGCGTTGTATGACGGACACAAGGAAAAGCTGTGTCGGCTACTTGAGAGAGCCGGTAACAAATCAGAGCGACACTACGAGTCTCTCCTCGCCCCATGGGAGAGCTTTCAAATATTCTTTCGAATGATCCGTGCATGGATGTCCGGCAAGTATCGCGTGCCAGCGAACTCGATTCTGATGATGATCGCCGCTGTTATTTATTTTTTGAGCTCGTTTGATCTAATTCCTGATGCCATTCCGGTATTCGGATTGGTGGACGATGCCGGAGTGATCTGTTTTGTGGCGAGGACGAATCTCACGGCGATCAGTAACTTTCGGAAATGGGAAGTGGGAAATTCTGTTTAGCAAACCCTGCTCCATCCTTCGCAGTTCCTCAATTCTCGCAGCGAGAAAGTCTCGATAGACTCTATGCTGCACATCCTTTGTGGACTTCCAGCTTAGTCAAAATCGAGGCCGAGCTGAGGGGTGGTCTTCCCGGCCTTGGGGATATCGAAGGTTAGTGTCGATACACCTGGCCCACCTAAGTCATTTCAACATCAAACTGGGCCGCAATGACCATTTCAAGGTCATTCACAGAATTGCCTACCCTCGAAAGCAGGCTTTGACGCGCTGGTTCGCTCAGGATCTGTGCAACTCGGAACATATTGTGCGTGGCTTTAATCTTCACAAGGAGTTCAGTCGTGAGATCGAGAGCATGAAGTTTGCCCGAGAATGATACCTGGTGCAGAGCCACATGTATGCTATGCACAAGTTGATCCAAGTTCTTTATGCGATTCTCTAACTCATTTTCCTGTGCAGATCTATCTATTCGTAGAGATTTACCTAGGACTGTCGGTTCGGTCGGCGGATTCTCAGCAATCGTGCGGGATGAACCCATAAACATTCTCCTCTCCCAGTGTTCATGAGGCCGGCTTCCCATACCCGAGGCTGGGCATGCTTTCTAGAGTGCAACAGCCGGGCCAAGCGGCACACTTTCTAGAAGGCTATGAGAGGAAGCGACTTATCGAAGGATTTCTGGTCTATCTTTGTGGCGGGAAGCGTACCAGGACTGGAAAATTGTTCATGCCAGACATGCAAGTTTCACAAGTCCTGGTAAGTCGGGAAACCGGACAAGTTCAGTCCTAGGACTCCACATCTATGGTAACCGCGTTAATCAGGAGCTAGAGCGCGACTCTTCGAAGTCGAGTTCTCTGGTTCGTTAGGAAATCCTTCCCACCAGCTCTTGACGTAAACATTCTGGGTCACGCGAATATCGACATGACCCAGAATGTTCCGGAAAATCGCTGGCCTTGCGCGTCCGTCCAGCCTATACGGCTGAACTGCATGGTGCGGAGCTCCCAAAATACCCTTTAACGCTCGGATCGGTCGGGTCCGAGTCTCTGCAAAAAGTGGCTGCAAGCGTTCCCGTGTAAGATGGACTGGGGGTGTGTACGTGCGAAATCTGCCATCGAGGCGCCTATGCGTCCGTCGACGGGGGTCAAAAGAAAGGCGTGAATGTCTCCCGCATGGGGCCCGGTTTGCACCGTTGCCATACCCGAGATCTGTCCGCGCTCATTGATATTGCTAGCCGAGATTATGAAGAGGCCGGAATCCTCGGGAATTAGCTCGTTAAGGTCGGTCATCACATCGTTCTGCCAAAAGAAGCCGTGTGACCAGTTGAAGTTGGAATCAAAGTTGTTTCCAACCACTTGGCCCCGGTCGTTGATGCCGGTGGCGAAGGCGGCAAAATCTCCCGGCAGAATGCCGAGGTTGGTGAGAGTGCCGTCTGGCTGCCAAAGAGCGGCTACGTAGGTTGTGCCATCGGCGCTGCGGACCTTCCCGGCAATTTGGCCCAGGTTGTTAATGACGTAGGCGACATTGGATTTCGTACCTCCGAGGTCCTGAAGCACGACGGCAGTGTTGTTTTTCCACACTACAGCGTGCGTCGCGAAGAAGCAGTTTCCCGAATAGCCTACGGCCTCACCTCGATCGTTGATCCCGAATGCGAAACCGTCTGGATCGGTACCTACCAAGGGAAGGGCGTGGGCTTGGCCCTTGTCCCACAATACTGGCACTTCAGCGGGGGAAGGCGGGCATGTCGGGTCAGCGTCAGCCGTTTCCGCAAATCCTACCGCTTCTCCGCGGTTATTGATGGCACTGGCTTGCCCGTTATTGCCGCCCACTGTCGGGAGAGCGCTCATCTGGCCGTCTCGCCAAAGAAACGGAACGCACGTAAGAAATGTGCCAAAGCCACAAATGTCTTCGCCGCTCGGATCTAGAACAGCTGTTTCGGACATACCGACGGCTTCCCCGCGGTCGTTGATCCCGCCCCAGTTGATCCAACTGTTGGCGCCGGGTTTTCCGAGCGTGCCGAGGTCGATGTTGAATCCGTAGATGCTTATCACGGCGCGGCCTCTTGAAACTGACGTAAACAAACTATTCTCGGGAGGGTTCACGGTCCCATCCATGTTCTCCGCCCAGCCCTGATTGTTGAGGCCCATGGCCATGCTGAAGTTGTCCTTGCTGTTGTTAACACCCAAATCGGTAATTTTGTAGCTCCGTTGAGCGAACGCGTTGCTGAAGCTACCCAGAACAATCGTCGCAACTCCCGGTATCCAGACATTCCGTAACCGCCTTAACGTATCCATTTTGCTTTTTTCCTCCCATGAAAGTCGCCGTGGCGAGCTGACTCGCTGTTCTACTTCACGTCCCACCAGGCGTTGCAGCAGTTCAGAGCAGGGCTGCCACACAACTCCCCAAAGATTCCTGCTGAGTGACCATTGAGGAAGCATGTGGTGTTCAACGTTTACAACGATTACGTGACGCTACAAGCGCAAGCCTTCGGAGTTCGAAAACGGGTGGCGGGCTAACAACATCCTTGGATGATTCCAAAGCACCTAGAGCGACTGTTTCTCCAATTTTTCATACACACACTGGCGAGAGGTTACAGAATTCGAGAATACAGAGCAGCTAAGAGTCAGGCACGTCGTTTCGATTGACTTTCAAATTGCTAACATACATACTCGTCGGTATGTTACGCGTTCAGAAGAAAACGCGAAGGCTCCGCGATCCAGAGCGCACACGGGAACGCCTGCTGCAATCGGCTTTTCGGGAAGTCCACAGATCAGGCTTCCAGAGTGCGGGCATCGATACAATTCTCGCCGCCACTAACGTCACCAAGGGAGCGCTCTATCACCACTTCGACAGCAAAGAAGCCCTCGGATATGCCATCGTCGAAGAAGTCATCGCAAAACTTGTCCGCGACAGGTGGTTGCGCCCTCTTCTTAGCGACGGGCAACCCATCGACATTCTGATCGACATTGTCCGTGGATTACCAGCGCGGCCCGCAGACATTCGAGCCGGTTGTCCACTGCTCAATTTGGCACAGGAGATGTCTCCACTGGACGAGCCATTCCGCAAGCGACTGAAGAGAATATTCCTTGCCTGGCAGGGTGGCGTCGCTACGCTTTTGCGGAAAGGGCAGTCCCAAGGAACTGTTCGCTGCAGCTTGAATCCAGACGAGGCTGCCAGCTTTCTGATCGCGATGGTCCAGGGCTACGGGTCGTTAGCAAAGAATGCTCAAGATGCGAAGGTCTGGGAAGTGGGAATCACAAATATCGTGGCGTGGCTGAGGTCTCTTCGGGCGCCTCGTCAATCTCGGCGAAGGGGGCGGCATGCCACGAATCGCGTTCAAGGCAAACGGTAGCATCCTGCTCTTGGATTTGGCCGACATTGTGGCAGTACAAGCCGAAGGTAACTACGTTTCGTTGCAACACCGGCCTAATCCCTATTTGGTGCACGAGTCCCTCTCGTCCATGGCGGAGAAGCTCAAACCCTACGGTTTTATTCGCATCCACCGCTCGGTCGTCGTGAATATCTCGGCCGTCGAGGTGATCCAACCTTTACCGACTGGGGAGTACAGGCTGTGTGTAAAAGGTGGGAAGGAATACTTCGTAACGCGGAAACACAAGCATAACCTCAGAGATCTGGCTCAGCTGTGGGTAGGCTCAGAGCGGCTTTGCGGCTAACAGGTTTTACCTCGTTATTCCGTCGTCGCTTTTATCTTTGGCGGTTGGTGATGCGCTTCCGCGCCGGTGCAGTGCCCTGCAGTCGAACAACGAGCGCAAACGAATCAGGTGGTGTTGCATCGACCTATTGAGACCACCGCGGTTATCGTACAAGTGAAATCTGCCCAGATCATGCAATCAAGTGCCGTGGCTAAGAAATAGGAACGCCCCAGCCCGACCTGCTGTTCATGGTTCAAATCCACAGGGTTTTCTCCTGATCGGCAGTCATTACCGATATTATGGCAACATACGAGAAGTGGAATCGGACATCCAATGAACGCGACAAAAGCAATCTTGATAGCATTTCTGTTTCTGTTTCCTGCATGTGCTTTACCGCAGTCGGTCGATAAGGAACCTGCCGCCATCGTGGAGCTTGGCGGAGCGGCCAACTGGAATGTAAGAGATGGCGGCTCGGGCTTCGGCCCCACTGTAGCGGTTGAAGTTACGCCGATAGAGAAGTGGCTGGAGCTTGAGGCGGGAGTCACGCCGCTTTTCGGCAGGCACACGACTGAATGGGATACGGACCTGCTATTCAAGAAGCCTTGGACGCTCTCGGAAAAAGTAGAGTTTATGATAGGCGTTGGTCCTGCTTGGGTGCATACGACGAAATACGGCGTGACGACGAACTCCGTCAGCGGTGAAGCCGTACTGGATTTTATGTTCTGGCCGTCCGCGAAGCATCGATTCGGCTGGTACGTCGAACCGGGCTACGAGTACAACTTCGGGCGAGGGCATGAGCAATCGCTTGGCGTAAGCGGCGGTCTATTGATAGCGATTCAATGAGACTTGGGGCGTTCGCACGACCGCTTTGAAGCACTTCCGATTTACGATAGAATTCATCTCCCCGTTCCTTTCCAAATCCTCCGTTCCCTACCTTGAGGATTTATGAAAACAATTTTGAACGTGCTGCGCTCCCGCATTCGTGTCGGAAGTTCTGAAACATTGTCTGCTCAAACTTGCCAGAGCCCTCGCTGTCATCGAAAACTTTGCTTAATGTGGCCCGAAAAGTTCACCACGTTCCGCTGCATCGAGTTATCTGGTTGGATTGTCCAGGTTGCACGATCTCATTTTCACTTGTGGCGATGGACCTGTTTCCGGTTTCGGACGGCGGGGAGGGACACGTTCCCGCTACGGTCAATCAGTTGAGTTAGTCATTTCGAAAAAGCGATAAAGCGTCAACCGACCGTCGCACAACTCCGCAGAATGCCTCTGACCGATACTCGATTCTAGTGTCCGTCCAATTCTATGATGCAGCCCTTTATCTTGCGTACCGGAGTTCGCTCTGCTCGTAGGTAAACTTGGCTTTACAGTTGGGACACTCGCACTTGACCCCTTCTGGCGCGAGCTTTGGGTTCATGGGGAATAAATACTCGACCAGCGTGTCACCTCCCACGGAATAGGTGAAGGTATAGCCGCAATTTCTACATTTTAAGGTCCACTTAACCATCGGCATACCCTCTCTGCGGAGCAATGAGAACAGGTGCCTGTGTCCAGGCAAGCACCTGCTCTCGGTGGGCGTTTCAGAGGTTATTTCGGAGTCAGGGTAGCGGTGGACCGCGTACTCGGCAATCAGGTTCTCACTGTAAAAGGCAATCAGGTTTTCACCTGTAGAACAATTCGTCATGCCTGTACCGGGCCAGTAAAACACAAGCGTGGTAGATGCCGTAGAACGCAGCCGCAGTTAATATATGTTCGCGCGGTTGAGATGTGCGACCACGGCTCTACTGGACGAGGGAATTAATGAGTGAAACCGCATCCTCTTAAAGACTCTTCAGCTTTTTGATTACCAGATCGATGTCTTTGGACCCCTTGATGGTAATCTCTTTCTCCTCGTGTTTATCCCTGTGCTTGACAGTAACTTCTGCTTCCCCTAAGTTTTTCTCCCATTGAACTAGAACGGGCTGCACTGCCTTCAGGCAGGTGGCTGCAACTCCGGCCTCAGCGAACGCAGCGGTGATGATAGGGGGGAGCCAAGAAATTTGTGGCCGAGAGGCTTCCTGTTGGTCGCTCGCAGCTTTGTCCATTATGGAAATGACACGCTTGACCTTAGCCTCATCAGCGTTTGCTCCTTCAGGAACGGTAATCTTAATCTCGCAGACAATCATGCTTGGCGCATCTTGCTTCTGAGGCTGGGCGAACAGGTGCTCTTTCTTCGCAGCCGTGTTATTTGCGGCCTTACCAGCGATGGGAGGAATGCGGGGAGGGTTAAGGGCCGGGCCTGCTGCTAATCCAATACCTGCCGCAGCAATCCCGACAGCCGCCATAGCCCGAGTTTTTTAACCGGGCTTCCCGTTCCAGGCGACTGTTCTGCCGATTCGACTCCTTGATCTACGGCGAGCTTGGTCGCGTCATTCTGTTCAGTTGAACCGGAAACAGCTTGGTTCTTGGTGATGGATTTGTGGTGAGGGTTCACAACCTTTATGTGTTTCGAAGCTTGTTGTTTGGGCTTGGTCTCTCGCTTCTCCATGTTACCTCCTCCAGCGTCGTCCGGACTCGCCGCAGGGTTTATAACTCATGGGC
Source organism: Candidatus Sulfotelmatobacter sp. (assembly GCA_035568275.1). GTDB lineage: Bacteria > Acidobacteriota > Terriglobia > Terriglobales > Acidobacteriaceae > Sulfotelmatobacter. Next base: position 7,845 of record DATMOO010000062.1, on the reverse strand, counting down.
AGGATTATACATCCACGGCGATTGCAGTCTTCGAAACAGGAGCTTAGTTCTTGTGCCTGTGCCATCCAGACCAGAATGTCCGACTCGTGGTTTAGATGCGGGTCAAGCCTCGCCCCATTGGGTGTGGAAAAGAACGCCAATATGGTGTGGAAATGTGGAAAAGAACTTGATATGCGTGGCCGTACCATTGACATGTTTTATCGGAAGCGGATGATGTTCAATCGATGCTCTTTCCCCCTCCGGCAGTACAGAAAGTGCAGTCCGACCCCAGAAAGGTCCGTGGTGGAGTGTCGTCGGTCCGCATTCTCATCGTGGAGGATTTTCCGCAGTTTCGGCAATTCATTTGCTCGATGCTTGGGGAAAGAAACGATTTGCAGATCATCGGTGAGGCGGCAGACGGATTAGAAGCGGTTCAGAAAGCTGTGGAACTGAAACCCGATCTAATCCTCATGGACATCGGACTCCCTTCGCTAAATGGCATCGAAGCCGCCCGACAAATTCGCAAACTCGTCCCGCAATCCAAAATAATCTTTTTGAGTCAGGAATCTTCTTCTGAGGTTATGCAGGAAGCTCTGAGCCTGGGTGCGCGTGGCTACGTTGTCAAGATAAAGGCCACCAGCGAACTCATGACTGTTATTGATGCAGCTATCTGATGCTAAGCACCCGCCGCCTGCGCGGGTCGTTCACTTTGGGGAGCACCGGCGGCAAGCAATGCCAATTCGATTTCCGGGACGGTAAACCGCGCACAGCCACAATCCAGACAGATTGAAAGTTTCGTGAATATCCAGATGCCAGGATTATCCAGATTTTTGGGACCTCCGACGTGGACGATCATCTCAGCGGAAAAATCCGCCTGATGACCTGAAGCGCATGAGAGACACAACATAAACCCTCCCTCTAACGGTGGATGAGATGTTTTGCAATACTTCCTAGGAGAAGGCGAAGGAATCAAACAGCGAAGATGGATTGGGCCATGGTCACCTCAAATCTAACTAGGTCACAGCCAAAGAGCTGGAAAGCACCTGAGGCACGGCAGCTTACCATAGACGGTCCGGCACGGTTAACCTATTTATGGATTCGCTAAACGAGAAAATCGAATAGAAGATCGTGTAAAGAGTCATCGGTGAATCAATCAGCAGCCCTGGAAATTTCAGTTCCGATGCTCCCTCACCCACAATCGTATCTCTGAGTCTCTTCCAGATAAGCGATCACCGCCTGGCATTTTCCACACTTCGGAAGCTTTTTCAGGAATGCCGGAGCGATTTTCATGTGCTTGAAGCGGCGGCAGGGCTGAGGTTCGGATTTCGACACGAGCTTTCACAAGTTTGATGTTTCTTATCTATTGTTTCTTATTCCATAAATCCCAGAACAATTTTACCGTGGCTGGCCCATGTCCGGCGTAATGGTTGTTCGCGTAGGCAAAAATTCTGAGATTTCGTGCCACGAACGTCCGAAACAGTTCGACCCATTTTGAGAGGTCCTCGCGGCGGTTAACGACGGGCTTATCCCAAGTTGTCGTTTGTTTTTCGATGCCCTTGCTGTCACCCAGCCTGCGTACGTAGGCGAAGTCCGCTGTAATCAAGTCGAACTCTTCCTCCATCTCCCACGGTCTCAGCGCAAACGATGTGTCTGTCAGTGCCACGGCGACCTTCTGCTCGCGCAGTACATCAGCGAATTTGGCGTCGAGCCACTTCTTGTTTCGAATCTCGACTACAAATTTGCGGTCGGCGGGGAGTTTCCTCAAGAAGGGAATCAGCACGGCGAGAAAACTGTCTTGCTTCGGAAACTTCGAGCGGTCGAAAGATGGGAACTGAAACACCATCGGGCCGAGCTTTGGACCAAGAAGGTCCATCGTTGTCACGAACTCTTCGAATTCAGGGGCGCAATCCTCCAGCACTTTTTCGTGCGTGATGATTTGTGGAACTTTGACGGAGAATATGAAGTCCTTGGGAGTTCGGGCGGCCCAATTGTTAACCGTGCGAGCAGAAGGACATCCATAGAAGGTCGAGTCCACTTCGACCGTTGCAAACTGTGTGGCGTAGTAGGAAAGGAAGTCGCGCGATTGCATGCCGGGTGGATAGAAACTGCCTTCCCATCCCGCCGCCGTGAACGCTGAAGTGCCGAGAAGAATTTCAGGCAAAGAATAAGGGCGGTCACCTGCGAGTGTGTTAGGAAGTGTGGCCGCCTCTTCTAATTTCTCCATCTGGAATAGAGTCGGCTGGCGAATCGGCTCAACGTTCTGGCGCGGTGGTTTCACGGCTCGGCAAGGCTAGCACTCACACCATTTGCATGGCAATTCACCAAAGCGGCTTATAGCGACAGCGAGAGCAAATCAAGTAGAAGGCTCGTTTACTGAACCTTCGCTGTTAGGGCCTGTAGGAGGAGCAGCAGAGGGGAGACCAAGATGCACCCAAATTCGAACGTTGCCCTTCTTGTCCGCGCCGAATGCGCATGCGAGTGGCTTACCGAAATAAGTTCGGGCACGGCGACGGCATCGAATCAGTCGTCCACTCCTCAGTCACGAGATGCGCCACTCTTCCTCGGATTGCTTGACTCGCCGCTTTCTGCGATGTTTAATCACCTACCGATAGAGCCCAAAGTCCGGGCACACGCCGCACACGACCCGTCCGGGCGCATGGAATTACACGAGATGCTAAAACCGCCCACTGATTTCGGGTCTGAGTCAGAGCCGCTGTCAATGCGGCGCTCACTCATACTCTTACTGGGTGCATATTTGATTGGCCTCAATTTATTGTGTCTCGCGCTCGTATTTATGGTTTGGCCAGGCATGAAGGAGATGCTCCCCCGCTTCTCCTTGAAACCCCCTGATGAGATTCGTCTTATGCTAATCAGTACCGTTGCAGGCGCTCTGGGTTCCAGCGTTGTACTTCTTCTTTCGTTCGTATCTTATGTCGGTAACCGCAGGCTACTCAGCAGTTGGGCGTGGTGGTACGTAGCGCGACCCATCGCTGTGATGACTGTGGGACTTTTTGTGTACATCGCGATAAGAGGTGGAATCTTAAAGACAGGAAGCAATGTTAGCGTTGATGTCCTAAACCCTTACAGCGTAGCGACTATAGCGGCGTTAGGCGGAGCCTTTTCAAAGGAGATTTTGGACAAAATGAAATCATTCGCTGAGCGACAATTTTCTTCCCGTGAAACAGGTCACCACCGCGACTCGCTAAAATAACAGCCGGACCCAAATGGAAGGCAGGGTTGGCCTTCCGCGCACTCACGTTACGGAGCGCGGCGCGAATCAGACTGTGCCTCGCGTTCGCCCCTACTTACCCGGTCCCTCTGTGTCCTTACGAACAATTTCAAGAATATGAGGATAGCTTCCGTCCGGCTCGTCTTGAGCAATGTACCCGCTCTGTTGCGCGGAGAAGATACAAGTTGTCGCTTGGAGTCGAGCAAACGAGCCTTCCATGCAAAGAGGCGGTTCAGCACTACATGGCTTAGGAAATCGACAATACAACTTATCCAAGAAAACCGATGTGGTCTTGACCAATCTGATGCCTCTCGTAGAGAGGAAGATCCGCGGCAGGCGGCAGCGCCGGGGACCGGCTCCTTGATGACGACGCATCCGGATGTTGACCTCAGGTACCACTTCGCAGTCGACATTACTTCCGGATTGCCGACCATTCGGGAGTTAATGGCCGCAAGGGCGTTTCTCATTCCTAGTCCAATTCCGTATTACGCGAGGGCATACAATAGGCTGCGGGTGCCACTGGCGGAAATCGACTGCAGGCCACGTCGAGATTTCTTGTCGTGACAGGAGAAAGGCTCTTAAGAGCGAGGCAATGCCTTAGTTGAGATTCGCGTGTTCGGCCTGGGCCTGCTTCAGAATGGGAATGTCCGGGTCCGCATCTTTCCAAAGCATAAGGAAATCCTGATAGGCAGATTTCGCTTTGGTCTTATCACCCGACAGTGTGTAAGCCCTACCCAATTGCAGGTGCGCCAATGCGCCGATGGGATCGCTGACAACGATGCCGCGGTGATCCACAATTTTCTGGAACTCGGCAGCGGCATTGGCCCCTTGATGCACGGCCAGATAGGCCTGGCCGCGCACATAGATAGGATATAGGGCGCCAAAAAAGCCAAAGAAGCTGCTAGTAGGAGCTCGCAATTCGTTTGTGGCGGAGATATCCAGAGATTTGATGGCTTGCGAAGCCTCACCACGATTCAGTTCGAAAAGCGCGCGGAGCGTGGGCAAATAACTGAATCGCACGGATGTGTCTTCTGGAAAGCGTTTCTCCAAATCATTGGCGAGTTTCTGAGCATTGGACAGATCCCCGGCGAGAGCCAAAGCAACGGCGGCCCCGTACTCGGTGTCACGAGCCCTTGAGAGCTCCAGAGCCACGTCAGCCTGTTGCCTTGCTGCCAGCGTATTTCCAAAAAGGGATTCTCGTAGCGCCGCTGCAGCCTCGTAGAGCGAGGCGCGCTCACGTTGTCCGTCCTGCTGCGCCAAATCCACGGCAGCGCGAGACATGGCCCTCGCTTCCCGCAGGCGGCCGGAATAGGCCAATGCAAAAGCTTCGTGGTCAGAGATCCAGTCCAGCACTCTGGTTTTTCCCCGGGCCAGAGCAACTTCCCGTTGCATTCCGGCGGCGTCGCCCTTCAAAAAAGCAATGTCGTATCGCTGGATAAGAAAGTCAGGAATTTCCAGTTTGCGGTCCGAAGCCTTTTGCAGGACGTTCCCGGCGTCGCCAAAGCGGTCAAGATAGGCATAACTAAAAGCAAGAACGCTGTAGCCAATAGCAAAGTCCGGGTTGAGTCGAATCGTTTTCTGGCCTTCCTCCTCCGCCCGCTCGTATTTACCCAAGACAGGAACAACGATTCCGGATAGGAAGGAGTGGGGCATCATCTCGCGAGGATACGTTTGCACCCACAATTCGCAGGTCTGCTCCGCCTTTTCCATATTTCCCGTGACCTGCATATCGTAGGAAGCAGTGATAAAGAATTTCTCCGGCTCACTGGCGCGGTCGCGCAATTGATAGGCTTTGCTGGTGCTCTCCGCGGAAAGCGCAGTCTCGCCAAGATCACCGTACATGCGTCCCACGTACGCATGTGCCGCGGCGAATTTGGGATCGATCTCAATGGCGCGCTGAAAGAGAGGCAAAGCGGCAGAAGAACCGGTTGAGAAGAGCACTTTCAAGGCGGTGCTGTAGGATTTCAAGGCTTCAAGCGACGGGGTCGTGGCTTCCGCAAGAGGCGTATCGTGCTTTTCCACGGTGGTCAGTGATTCCCCGACGCGAGTCCTGAATTTACTCGCAATTTGGCTTAGGGCATTGAGGACGTCTTCTTTTTTTGCGGCCTGCACTTGCTCCTCGTCCAAAACATCTCCATTGCGGCAGTCCTTCGCACGCAGCGTCAATACGTACTGGCTCCCAAGGCCGGCAATCGCGCCGTCGAGAACGGCGGCGCTCGCAGTCCGTTCACAGATTTCCCGGGAGACCTCTGGGGTAAGTCGTGTGTCGGCTGACTTGGCCATCAGCTTCAGCATCTGCTGGATGCGCTCGTCCGAGATGAGGCTCAGGAAAGGCGACTGCTCAAGTTGCACCGCCAAGCCTTGCCGCAACGTGTCGTCGAAGACCGGATCGCCCGTGGAGTTCGCGAAATCGGCAAGGACGATTGTGTCCTTGTCAGTGAGCTTTGGCGCGCGGTGAAAATAGAGGTAACCAGCCACTGCCAGAGCGGCCACAGCCACGGCACCACCAAGGAGCAACATCCAGCGCTTTCGAAGGTCCGCTCCCGTTGCTGCCTCCTCTGCCCTTGCGGCGCGCGATGAATCGCCCTTCCGTTCTTGAGCTTCCTCCTTAGTCCCGAGGACTGGCGCGATGAAGCGATATCCCTTCCCAGTTATCGTTTGAACGAACCGCGGTTGTTCGGGATCGTCCTTGAGGACTTGGCGGATTTTCCGAATCGCAGTATTGATGGCATTGTCGGTATCAAGAAAGACGTCTTTGCCCCAAAGCTTTTCAATGATCTCTTCCCGCGTCACCAACTGGCCCCGCCGCTCCGCCAGCAGCAGCAGGACCTCCATAGGGATTCGTTCCAGCTTCAGCGTGCGGCCTGAACGTCGCACCTGGTAGGCGCGAAGATCTAGTTCAAAATCCTCAAATCTGACGAGGTCTCGAGTCAAGGTTGATCACTCCACCAACTCGGCTGTGATTCTACATCCCTTCCTGGGAGGTCAATAAGCCAAGGTTATTCAGCACGTTATAGCTACATGAAAATGCAGCTGAATACACGATTCTCCAGACCTTCTCCATTGCCTGCCCGGTCGAACTTGAGACATTATGCGCTCCGGTGTGAGGACAAGCCGAGCACTATCCGGGCACAGTTCTTGATAAAGGAGAACCACAGTGAAGATACGGCAACTTTCTAAAGTGGTGGCGGGAGCCGTTGCAGCCCTGGGGGCGATTGTTCTGGCGGGAATGATGAACACCCCGCCTCGCGTGCAGGCGCAGGACAATGAAAATAAAGATGAGGAGTCACTGATCCGCATCGGTTTCGCGATTGCGCCGGTCCCGATGAATCTGGAAGGCAAAAACCGGGATTTGGTGGGATTGGGCAGCTTCATTGTCAACGCTCAGGCTGACTGCAATGGCTGCCACACTGCGGGTGGGCCTCCAAACTTCAACTACGCGAACAACGGGAACCCCTACTTTTTGAACCAGCCCCTGGGAACGAAAACAGACCCCACTACTTACCTGGCCGGAGGCTCACCCTTCGGTCCGGCTGTGCCTCCAAGTGCTGCCGTGGGAGGGTTTCCGAATGGCTCCATTCCACCATCATATCCGCCAGACGGATATCCCATTGATCCCACAACCGGATTCCCGTATGTCGGTCCAGTCATCATCTCCCGCAACCTGACGCCGGATAAGAACGGGCGTCCGGAGGGACACACGCTTGCGGAATTTAAGGAGATTCTTAGGACGGGCAAGGATTTCGATAATATCCATCCAACTTGTCAATCAGACACGGACCCCAACATAGCGCTGGGCATCTGCGTCCCGCCTCCTGTGGACGGTAGCAAGCTCCAAGTCATGCCATGGCCGATTTTTCACAACATGACCGACCATCAGATCGAAGCCATCTATGAGTATCTAAGCACAATTCCTTGCATCAACAATGCGTCCAGCCCACAGCCGGCCGGCGCCCCGAACGAACTACGCAATGATTGCGGTGCCGATGTTCCGTCCGTTGGCCAACACCATACCGCAGCGGCGTCCCATAGAACTCGGAAGCAGTAAAGACCTTATGAGCGAGAGAAAACCCCCGCTCACCGCCAGCGGTTTCCTTTCGCTCTCGTACCCTCGTCATTGCAACGACAAATCGAGAATCAACCGTCCTGGAGGCTCTGGATGTCAACAACGCCCACGCCCCTCGAGCAAAGGCAGTGGTTCCGCGCAAAATATTTGCTCTTTGCTGCCATCGGCCTGATGTTGGCCTACGTTATCCCTCACGATGAACGTTTCTTGGTACATCCGAAGGACCCAATCTGGCAACACTATCAGCCCTTTAAGTGGTGGCTGCTGCCGCATGGAATGGCAGGAGCATGCGCGCTTCTGCTGGGCCCAATGCAGTTCTCCGATCGCCTTCGTCAACGATTCAGCCAGTTCCATCGGGTAGTCGGGCGCATCTAGGTTGCGAGTGTGTTTCTGGCAGCTCCCCTCGGCTTCTATATCGAGTACTTCAAGGAACGCATGGGAGGGGCCCGATCTTTCACAATTGCCGCTGCGGTGGACGCCGCGTTGTGGATGGTTACCACTGGGATTGCGATGGTTTTCATTCTCAAAGGCAAAGTTCAGGAGCATCAGCAATGGATGACTCGCAGCTTTG
>DATMOO010000061.1:0-25761 GCA_035568275.1 Candidatus Sulfotelmatobacter sp. | reverse complement strand
CCTGTATTTCGCGGTGCCCGACATAAAAGCCGCGCACGCAGGGATGAAAGCGAAGAACGTGCGCTTCGAAGACGAGCCCCACATGATTGCCCGCATGGCGGATCACGATCTGTGGATGACGTTCTTCCACGACACGGAAGGCAATCTGCTGGCGCTGATGAGCGAAGTGAAGAGGTAGGCGTCGGGCGTCGGACCTCGGGCCTCGGACCTCAGACCTCAGACCTTGGGCGTCAGGACTCACGACTCTCCCAAGCTTGTCATCCTGAAGCCCGCGTTTTTCGCGGGCTGAAGGATCTGCTGTCTGCCGCCAGTGTAAGCGCTGCCTACGGGTGCACAGCTCCTTCGCCGCAAAACCCGCGGCTCAGGATGACAATGCTGTGGATGCGGCGAGGGTGGCGCATAATGATCGCCAGAGGTGGGCGCCATGATGCAGGCCACGTCCCCAGCGTCCGGCTTCGGACGTCCCTGGTTCGCATTGACGGTCGCTTTCGCGCTGCATGTCCTCGACGAAGCTTCGACCGGATTTCTCAACATCTACAACCCCACAGTGACCGCAATGCGGGCGCGCCTTGGGTGGTTCCCTATGCCGACGTTCGGCTTTCGCGAATGGCTGGTGGCACTGATTGCCGGTGTGGCGCTTTGTTTTGCGCTGACTCCGCTGGCCGCGCGCAATGCGCGATGGCTGCGTCCGCTGGCATGGTTCTACGCGTTTGTCATGTTCTTCAACGGACTCGGACACACCGCGGTGACGATCCTCGGGCACACGGTTGCAAGCGTGCCCGTCCGGCGACCGGCACCGGGATTTTATTCTTCGCCACTGCTTTTCATCGGATCGGTGTGGCTGATGATGCGATTGTGGAAGACGGCTTCCAGATCCCCGCTCTAATCCGTTTGTCGTCCTGAGCAGCGCTTCTTGGTGCGTAGGGTTGTGCAGTTTTCTTCGACAGCATCGGCACTGCGAGTAGTGCCGAGGTCCTTCGCCGCCAAAACCCGCGGCTCAGGATGACAAGCGTGAAGGGGCCGTTACAAATCTCTCAACAGTGAGACGCCGCAGAGGTCCGTGGTCTAACGCCCGCGGTCTGCGGTCCGAAGTCCGAGGTCTGCTGCTCTGCTATCATCGCTACGAGAGTCATACCGTCGTCATGAAATCCGCTATCATTCGCAGCCTGCAGGACTTCGACGAAGACGACGAGATCCCCGTTATTTCCGGAAGAGGAGAAGGAATCATGGAAGAAGCACCCGCCACGGGTTCGGGCGCTGCCCGCCGCAACGAAGATATCGCCCTCGATCTGATGAAGTTTGTCGCCATGACCACCGGCTTCGGACGAACGACCTCGACCGGCGTCGGATTCTCCGGCTCGGGATCGGCGGCCAAACCCGAGGATTACGCCGATAAGCTGCTCGAACTTTACGGCAGGTGCCTGGGAGCGGTAAGCGGCAAGAAGTAGCTCATAGTCAGTAGCCTTTTGCGCGAGGCCGGCAACGACTGCGATGAGAGGACGCATCGAGTGACCGAGGCCTGGTCGGCTCCTTCATCCAGAAGCGGCAGGCGTGACGGGCGAGATGTAGAGCTTACGTGTCTGGGTAGCCGGATCGTTTCGTCCTCCTCATTTCTTCTCTCCGCCGGTGTATTCCATTCCCAACTGATCGAACAAAAAGCTGAAGATGTCCGCGTTCTCTTCGATGGCTTCGTCGAGGGCGGTGCCGATGCCGTGGCCTGAACCCGAAGAAGTCCGCAGCAGGATGGGATGGCCCGAGCTTTCGGCTGCCTGCAGCCGGGCGATCATCTTGCGGGACTGCATGGGGTTTACCCGGTGATCGTTCTCTCCGGTCGGCATCAGGATCGCAGGATACGCAGTTCCGTCCTTGACGTGGTGGTACGGCGAGTAGGCGTAGAGCGCCTTGAACTGCGCGGGATCTTTCACGGTGCCGTATTCGGTGGTATTGAACTGGCCGTTGGGGTCGAGTTCTACGCGCAGCATGTCGTAGATGCCCACGGAAGACACCACGGCACGGAACAGGTCCGGACGTTGCGTGAGTGCCGCGCCCATCAGCAGGCCTCCATTGCTGCCGCCAATAATGGCGAGATGGGCGGGCGACGTGTATTTGTGGTCGATCATGTACTGCGCGCAGGCCAGAAAGTCGTCGAAGACATTCTGCTTGTGCGTGAGATTGCCGGAAGTGTGCCACTCCTCGCCGTATTCGCTGCCGCCCCGAAGGTTGGTGTCAACATAGACGCCGCCGAGATCGAGCCATAGGCGCGCGAATGACCCCAAAAAATAGGGCTGCTCGCTGATGCCAAAGCCGCCGTATCCGGTGAGCAGTACCGGATGCGTGCCATCGAGAGTCGTGCCTTTGCGGCGAATGACGCTGAGCGGAATGCGAGTACCGTCGCGGGAGGTGGCGAAGTCGCGCACCACTTCAGTGTCGTCGTACTTCACGGGAGAAGTCTGGAACAAGGCGGTACGGGTGGTCTTGCCATTGGCTGCCTCGAAGCGATACCACGCGGTCGGTTCCAGGTGCGTGGACGCATTCAACAGGATGTCGCCGCCGTCGAGCCGAACGATCTGGCCAATCGCAGAGACCGGCGGGACAGCAGGTGCCTGGAGCGTCTTGCCCTGGTTGTCGAACAGGCGCACGCGCGACGGTCCGCCGAGAACGTCGACCACGAAGAGGCGGCCTGACGTAGGCACGAAGTAGTCGATGGAACTGCGAGCCGCTTCGTCCGGGCCCGTGCCGGGGCTTTGCGGCACGACTACCTTGGCCTGGGTGAGATCGGGTCTGGTCAGGGGCAGGCGCAGAATCTGTCCGCGGGGCGCGTTCTTGCGCGAGAGCAGGTAGAGCCAGGTGTCGTCACTGTTCTCGCCGCTACCGAACGCGGCGTAGACGATTCCGTCCTCAAAGTGGGTGATCTGGGTCCAGTGGCCGCCGGAATCCATCACGTAGTGGGCGAACTGGCCGCCATCCCCATTGCCTACGGAGGCGAGAAGCCAGCGTCCGTCGTCGCTGCTGCGAAGCTGAATTTCTGCGATGCGCGGAAAATCCTTTCCGATCACATACGTATCCTGCTTTGGGTCGGTGCCGAGTTTGTGAAAGTAGACCTGCTGGTAGAAGTTCGCGTCCTCCGGCGGGCGCTCGTTCCCCTGCGGAAAGCGTGTGTAGTAAAAGCCCGAACTGTCGGCCTTCCATGCGAGGCTTCCGCCGGCTGTGGCAAAGTTCACTCGGGAACGACGTCGAGAAGCTGCTGGCCCGTGGCGACGTCGAACACGTAAGCCGAGGAATCTTCCGATCCGTTCTCGGACATGGCGGCGGCGGCGTACTTGGCATCCAGCGAAGGCACGTAAAAATCGATGGAGAGCGATCCTTTGGCACTGGAGGCATTCGGATCGATGATGACTCGTTCGCTGCCGGGATCGTCGGCCGAGTGCATGACCACGAGCATGGGCTGTTGCTTGGGTGGCTCGTCCTTCATGGCAAACAGCATGCCGGCACGGAAGTACAGGTAGTAGTGGGAAGGCGGAGTTGCGCCGATGAGTTCTTTCAGCCGCGCCTTGATCGCGGGACGCGAGGGCAGGTGATCGAGGTATTCGCGCGTGCGCGTATTCTGGGCGGCGCTCCACTGCTTCACCGCGGCATCATCCCAGTTCTCAAGCCAGCGGTAGTCGTCAGTGACCTTGACGCCTTGGTATTCGTCGACAACAGGATGCTTGGGCGTATCCGGCGGTTTCGGAAGAGAGGCGGGCTGCGCGGCGGCAGAGACGGCAAACAAAAGGAGGATTCGCGACAGGCGGGCGATTTTCATGAGCAGCCTCGGGGGAAAGCGCGGGAATTATACAACGGCGGTTTGCGTGTCGTTGGTCTACCCAGGCATAAGGCCGCAGAAGGTGCGGTGCCAGGAGAAACAAGTGAAGAAAACAAACCCGCGCCCCTGCGGGCGCGGTTTGAATTTGTCGCGAGCGGGAGGCGCTCGCGGCCAGTTTAACTCTTAACGGCGCTTCTTGCCCTTTTTCTTGGCGGGCTTCTTGGCGGCCTTCTTAGCTTTCTTCTGGGGAGTCTTTTTGGCCGCTTTCTTTTTGGCGGGTTTTTTCTTGGGCGCGGGTTTCTTCTTGGCGGCCTTCTTCTTCGCAGGCGCTTTCTTGGGGGCTCCTCCACCGCCGGAGGGCGGTGCTGGCTTCGGAGCAGGAGGAGCGGGGGCCCGCTCAGGCTCGGATTCGATTGACTCGGATGCCGGCATACCGGGTTCTTCTTCCTCCTCCTCTTCTTCCTCGAAATCTTCCTCTAGCGGCTCGCTATACGCGCCGCTATCGCCGAATTCTTCTTCTTCATCACGTCCATAGAGCGTGGGGTCGTAAAACGTCATTGCTCCTCCTGATTTCAGTGGCGGCCGGGTGCTGATACGCCCTGGCTGCGGGCACGAGAGAATTAAAGGACAACAAAAACTTTTGCTGTAACGGCGCCGGATTATAGCACGACATTCGGTGAGGACTGCAAGGACTCTGGACATGAAGGCGCAAGCCGTGAGTTGCGAGAATGGAATCCGGCGTAGCGCCAACTTATCTTGGCCAACCGTATCGTGAAGCGTTCAAACTCAGGCATATCCTTAGGGAATGTAGGGTATCCAACCGTGGGCTAAACTCGTGGCATCTTAACGTGGGCAACTCCCCCCTTTATGCCGACCCGACGTCTGGAAGATCGAATTCGCGAGTTGTGTGCACGAGCGCTTTATGAGAAAGAACCGGCCTGGAGCGTCACCATCCACCAGTTGCAGATGGCAATCCATGAACACGTATTACGAGTGTCGAACGCGAGCACCGGCGCGGTGGTCACGGGTAGGCCCCTGATCACGGAACGGCGTCAGATCTGAGCGCTTGAGCCTCTATATCCAACAAAGAAAGGATGTTACGCAGAAAAAGGCGAAAGCGGAGCGCTTTCGCCCTTGCGCGTGCGGAAGACGGCTTTCCTACTTTAGGGTCTTTACATAATCAGCCACGGCCTTGGCATCGTCGGCCGAGACACCGGCGATGGCTTTCTTGTGCGGGGCCTTCTTGGCGTCGTTGCCCTTGGCCAGCAGATCAGTGATCTGGTCGGCGGTTAAGGTGGCGCCCTTTACGGCCGGGCCGACTTTGCCCTGACCCTCGGGGCCATGGCAGGCGGCGCATTTCGCTGTGTAGGTGGCGGCGCCGTCGGCGGCGAAGGCCGGGATTGCGATCGAGATCGCCAGCGTGCAGATAGCGAACAGAACAATGAATTTGGTAAGTCTCATGAGATTGCTCCTCCAGTGATGAGTGCAGAAATGATCAACAGCAACTGTCCAACGAACCAAAAATTGTACCTCCCGAGCTAAACGCCCGATGTGATTTCGCTCACGTCGGTTTGTGGGCGTGGCGGAACCCAGTTTCTGAGGCGAAAGTCCACGCCCTCCCAATCTGAGGGGCTCGTGGGCGGGGATCCTGCTGAGTTTCTCCGCTTCCAGCAGAGGTGACTTCCGGCACGTCGAAACACACAACCCTCTGGTGTCTAAATAGGGTTATGGGGCGTCGGGTGCCTTGGAAGGTGACCGGGCTTGGGCTGGTCCTATTTGTCGCGGGGCTTAATACCTTCATTGCAGTTCAACGCTGGATGGACACGAGGATCGTGCGCCCGGTGGACATGCCGGTTTCGCTCGTGGCTGGGCACATTCGGACTGGACCGTTTCGCCTCAACCTGAAGACAAGCTACTGGGTGACCGTGGATCCGGGCGCATGGTGGAGTACGGGCCGGGCCTGCGCGGATCAGTACTCGCGGTTGCTGACGCGGCCGGTCCTCTATCAGCAGGGCAAAGTGATCGATATGCGGGTCAGGGAGGCTTCCCACTTCGCGACGTTTTATGCCATTCCGGGCGAGTATGAACTTGACGTTGAAGTCTTGTCCGATTTCAGTTGTTTGGACAAAGGTCATCCGCGGCTATCCGTTAGCGCTGAGACCGGGGACTACGACGACAGTGCGTTTCTACTGAAACTGGCAGCCTCAGTCAGCGCATTTATCGGAGTGGCTCTGCTGGCGTTTCTTCCGTCGGTCCGCGCCGTTGCTTCGAGAGAGAAGATTGTCAGAGTTACGGATTCCGCGGCGGTCGGCCAGCATTTTCAGTGGGCGCGCAGGTTGCCGCTGCAGCGTCAGATTTCGGGGCTTCCGGCTTTCGGGTTGTTTGGCGGAATGGTGTTCGGAATTCTTGCCATTCTCATGATGCTGCTGACGGCAGGGTTCGAGTACATCCCCATGGGTTTTTGGGTTCATGTGCTCAAATCCGGACAGGCGCCGGCAAAGAGCGACGCCTGGACTGAACCGTTGTTTGTGCGAGTGAAAGACACTGGGCGGGATCAAGCTCCTAAGCTTTATGTGAATTCAAAGGAAGTCGCATGGACGGATCTCGACAAAGCTCTGAAGCAGGAACTTGCGCTGCGTCGAGATTGGGTGGTGTATGTCGGCGGCGACGACGTGGTTAGCTTTCAATACGTCGCCAACGTGATCGACGCCGCACGAGGCCTGCACGCAAAGGTGGTTCTGATTACGAAAAGGTAATATCACTCGTGAGGGCGGGGCACCCGCGAGATTCAGTTCGACTTCATAACGAATTCGCGACTTGGCGTTAGTCGTCTTTGCGAACTGTGGCTCGGGATATTTTCAATTTCCAGGCCCCGTGCTCTTTCTTGAAGATGTGAGTTGTGTCTTCATGGAGGATGTTGCCGTTCTCCTTGGCCGTGTATGTCCTCGTGAAAGCGGCGACCCCGGCATCGCCCAGGACATATATGTGCATCTCCTTCGTTTCCAGGGAGTACGGAGGAGCTTGGCCGGCGCGAGGCTGAAGGTGGCTTATGATTTCGGCCTTGGTTGGCCCAACCCCTCGTGGGGTTAGGTTCACGTAGTCATCCGCAAGAACCCACTCCAGAACTGCAAGGTCGGTAGTGTTCTCACTCTTCAGCATATCGTCCTCGATTTGCTGAATCATCTCAGAGTCGGTTGGGTGAGATGTGGCCGCGTTTGGCGGTGTGGTGGACGGGTTCTGGGTAAAGGCGGGTGTTGCCCAGCAGCACAGCAGAAATAAAAAAGTCAGAGCGTATCGCACGGAGACCTCCATTGTCGATGGATAGGTTTGGAATGTGAAAGTCTACCAATCTTGCACTTTTTCTACTCTGCAAAATCTGATCTTCGATAGAGATCTCTTGTGATCTTCGGTGGTGGACAGGAAGTCAAAAACCCCACCCTGTCGCAAACACCGCGACCAGGGTGGGGCACCCTCGAGTTTCATTTTCTAATTCAATTATCTGGCGAAGTGGATGGTCAGGATCATGCCTGGCCTGATTACTGCTACGTTGCGGTTGTCGCGTTTCAGGGCGGTGACCGTTGTCTTGTAGAGGTTGGCGATCGAGTAGAGGGTTTCGCCGGATTTTACTTTGTGGTGGACGACCGCGGTTTCGGCCTTCGTCGTCCTCAGGCGCTCGATTTCGGCGGACTTTGTCGCGGGAGGCTTGGTGCTGGCGGTCTCGGTCTTCTTTGTTTTTGAGTGCGACGACGCGGCTTCAGCGTCGTGGATGCTGGGTGAGATCGGCAGGTGCAACGCTAGCACGCGGCGTCCTGTGAGGCTGCTGCCGCGAATGCCGTTCCAGCGGCGAAGTTGCTGCGCAGAGACGCCGAAGTTTTCGGCGACGCTCTCGACTGTGTCTCCCTTGTGAACTTTGTAGCGCGTGATGTGCCGGGCGTAGGTCGCGGAGTCACTCGGATGCTTGCCCGGCGCGACCGGAATAATGATCTTGGCGTCTTGCTCGAGTTCGGGTCCGTCGAGGTGGTTGGCTTCTTCGATCTGCTTGGCGGTCGTGTGATACGTGCGGGCCAACGCCATGAGCGTCTCGCCGGATTGGACCGTGTGATATCGCCACCACAAGCGCTTGTCGGGCGGAACGGTGGCGATGGCGGTTTCGAACTGTTCTTTGGTTCCCGCGGGAATGTGAAGCTGGAACGATCCCGTGCGCGGCGTGCTCAGGCGTAACAGGCTCGGATTCAAATCCTGCAATTCGTCGCTCGTCGTGCCCACGCAATCGGCGACCAGGCGAAGATCAACCGGGTAGTCGAGCGTGACCGTGTCATAGTCGTACGGCTTTTCCATCACGACGCTGTCGAGGCCGTACTGCGATGGGTTCTTGGTCATGATGGTCACGGCCAAGATGATCGGAACGTAATTCTTGGTCTCTCTGGGCAGGACGTTACGGTTATAGAGTTCCCAGAAGTCGGCATATCCGGTGCGCTTGACCGCAGCCTGCACGGTGCCGGGGCCCGAGTTGTAGGCGGCCATGGCGAGATACCAGTCGCCAAACTGGTTATAGAGATCTTTCAGGTGACGAGCGGCGGCACGGGTGGATTTCTCGGGATCCTGGCGGTCGTCCACATACATGTTGTGGTGGAGGCCGTATCCCACGCCGCGGCCAGCCATGAACTGCCAGATGCCGCGCGCGCCCACGCGGGACATCGCGTGCGGAAGAAATCCGGACTCGGCCTGCGCGAGATAAATCAGATCCTGCGGGACGCCTTCTTGTTTGAGAGTCGCTACCATCATGTCGTGATAGCGGCCGGAGCGGGCGTAGGCGCGCTCGAAGACGCCGCGTCCGCGATTGGAACTGGAGAAGTAGGCGATGTAGCCGGCGACCTGGTCGGTCATCATCAACGGCAGGTCTGAGTTGGTCTTCTTTAAGTCGGCTTCGGCCTTGGCCTTGGTGCGAGCGTCGGCCGAAGGAGCAATTTCGTTAGTCGTATCGATGGGCGCGGGCTCGGATTTCTGCTGTTGCTCCTGCGATGCGTCAGCTTCCTGCGCGGTGCCGCCCGGATACAGTTCGTTGACGCCCTGAACGATGCGGTCGAATTCCTTTTGCAGGCGTTCGTCGGAGCGGATGTCGAAGTTGCTGCTCAGCAGCGCGTTTAGGGCGGTATCGAAATTGTGCTTGGCGTCGTCGACTCTGCCCGCATGATGGTTGGCCAAGCCTGTCTGATATTCACTCTCTGCTTTCGCGATCAGATCCCCGATTGGATCGGATTGTGGATGAGCTTCTGCCGGTGGAGCTTCAACCGCCTTCTGGGCGGAGGAGTCTTCTTGCGGTTTTTCCACCGGAGTTTGCGCGGGCGCGGACGCAGCCTGTGGAGCGGCTGCCGGCGCAGGCTTCAGCGCGGGGGCCTTGGCAGGAGGAACTAAGGTGGCGGGCTTGTGCGCAGACTGGCAAGCGGAAACTCCCAGAATGAGAGTAGCCAGCGTGGCAGTCCGGAGATAGAGGTTGACGAATCGCATATTACGGAATGGGATACGGTCACCTCTCCGAGTGTTAAATTCCGTTGAATTCTACCAAAAATCGTACCTGCGGGCGGCGCCAGGGTCAATCGCCGAAACGGAACCGGGGTGGTTACTTTCGGGACCGGTGGGGTCAGGTTACCTCGATGCGGACCTCAGACCTCAGAACCTTGGACGTCGGACCTCGACCAGGAAGCCTTCAACTGGGATGCGGGTGGGCTCCAGACGGTTGTGGACCCGAACTTCCCGGGGATCAAGCGGCTAGACGCTCTAATAGGGCGCGAGCGGTCGAGATCAATACCGCGACCACGTTGATCTTCGGGACCACCGCGGAGGCGCCTGCGGCGAACGCTTCCTTTTCCACAAATGAATCGATATGGGCAGAGTAAAGGATGACTGGTGTGGTGAGCCTTAGCTTATTCAATGCGCGGATTTCTTCCAGACCATTCATCTGTGGCATAGAGAGGTCGGTGACGACGAGATCGGGCTCAAACCTCCGCGCCTTCGACAGAGCCTCACTCCCGTTCGGCTTCGGCACAGACTTTGAAGTCGGATTCACGGGTAAAGAGCTCGCAAATCAACTTGCGCACCGCCGGGTTGTCATCGACGACCAAGACCGTCCACAAAAGACACCCCCTCCCTGAAAGACTCCCACGCACGACTATGAGATGCGAGAAGACGTGCTGCCGTTCAAGTGCACTCACTTTTCGGCTTCTCTTCCAGGCGCTGCTCCTGGCGTTCCAGCAGGTTGTTGAGCTCTTCGATCAATTGTAGAAAGCGGTGGTGGTCCTTTTCCTTTTCGATCAGTGCGCACAGCTGGTACATGCGTTCTCGGTCATCTGGTCTCATCGTCGCCGTCAGATGATGCCTCCGCCGCCGGCGGTTTTAAGGTGAATAACGTAGTGGCGACATTCGCTGCCTGAGAAGGCGGGGAAGAATTCCGTAGTCATATTCTCGATGGGCAAACAAGGAGAAAGAGGAATTCGAACTACATGGACCTCCCTTGCTTAGCCATGGGGATCCCTCAGACCGTAACGCACGGCTTGTGTGAAGGCCCGCGTTGGGTTGGGCTCAGAAGTGATTCGCTCTGGAGGTGGTCAGTTAACGGTCAGGGTTTGGGCGCCACTTGTGCCGCCGCTAGAGCAACCGAGGTTGCCGGAATTGCCGGAGGGCGTCTGGGCTTCGACTTTGAAGGTTCCAGTTGCAGGGATCATGGAGGATGTGACGGTGGCCGTGAGTTGTGAACTGCTGACCACGGTAGTGGCAAGGGTGGCGCCATTGAAAACTATAACGGTGGAGGCGACGAAATGACCGCCCGTCGCGGTGAGCACGAAGCTAGGCGGCAGTTGTGCAAAAGCCATGGTTGTGGGAGAGATCGAACTGAGGCTCGGACTGGGACGGGCGCTCCCGCAGAGGGGATTCAGCGCATTGCAGCCGGGCAGAAGCAAGAGCGCGACCAGCCACAAACTGTGGAGAGCAAACCTATTGAGTCGCATTACAACTCCTCGTGGAACGCAGTCAACAGGTCTCATCCCTGTTAAGAATGTTCTTCAGAATAGTAGCCCCGCCCGTGAGAGTTGACTAGGGCTTTAAAGGGAAGGGAAGTGACTCAAGTTTCCGTTTGGGTGTGTATCAGCAACTCTCAACAACTGTAGCGCTCTCATTTTGACTCTCGGGCTTTCCTCTGCTTACTCGCCTTCTTACGCGCCTCCATTGTCATTGACATTAACTTCTCTTAGGTGTTCAATTGGCGCCTCTCTCCCCTCCGAGGCGAATTCCCCCGCCAGTTGAGACGCAGGCCCTGACACAAGACAATCCCACGTCTTCCCCTCAACAGCTCAATCATCATGAGCACGCTTAATGGAGACGACATGATTCGCATGAGGGATCGAAAACAATTTGTTATTCGGTTAGGAATGATCACGGTCCTAATCGGCACACTCTGCACTCTGGTTCCATCTGCTTTGGGTCAAACGAGGCCCGAAGTATTAGCCGCCGGCGCTTCAGCCAACGTTTGGCTGGCAGGAGGCGAAGCCTTCGTCGAAACTCCGCAACCGGAACAGGTCGTCCCGAGCACGCCTCTCCCAGCCACGCCATGGGGCACGCCGGTGCTGGTGTCGCCCAGAAACGGGACCGCGCTCTACCATTACCCGAGAACTACAACCCTGATATGGCAGCCGGTACTCACGGCGACCGCCTATGTAGTGGAAGCAGCATACTTGTCCGGCAGTACCTGGACTGCCTATCCACCAGTACCGTCACTGGCAACAGCAATTCCGACGATACATTCGCGTTTGTTGGCGACCAGAAAGGCCGTTGGCGGGTGACTGCGTTCAATGGAACGGTCTACTCATCCCCCAGCGCGTGGACGTTCTCTACAACACCCCGCCTCAGATGGCGACACCGATTCAGACCAATCCTGCGAACAACGAAATATTCGGCCACTGTCCGCGGGCGCTCACGCTGTCCTGGAAGATGGTCCCTGCGGCGGCGGGTTACAACCTGGAGATAGCGTACTGCGATTCAACCAGGACTACTTGCGTGAGTTACCCCATTGTCACGATCACGGATCCACTACAGTCCGATTACACCTTTGAATTTGTTGGCGCTCAGCCAGGCGAATGGCGCGTCACCACGCCTGCGGGGACCGGCTTTCGTATTCGACTGCGAGTGCCTGGCACTGGTTTACGTTCACTCAGTGATTTTCGGTTGTCGCGAAGGGCTGAGCGATAGACACAACTTGGGCAAGAAGGGGATGTTTCCTCAACGGAAACATCCCGTTTCGTCGTCCCGCGAACGGCCGCGTTACGCCCAGGATGGTATCTGCGGCGGGGGGCTACAAACTGGAGATAGCTGCCTGCGATTTCGACGCGGACTGCGTGCACGAGCTATCGTGGTCAGTTAGCGGAGGGGAACGAAATTCCCCAAAAATCCTTCGCCTTATCATCCTGCTCGACAAACTCGATGGCGTACGTGGGGACTCCATGCCGTGCGACCATCTGCGAAATCACACGCGCGGAGACCTGGACACCACGCTTGTTCTTCACTGAGACGATCGAACCGACCTGCAATTCCCGATGCAGCTGGACGGCCGCCCCATGCTTATTGAGGTTGGTAGCCATGGCAGGCATCGTAAAGGAAGACTTGTTTCGGTCTTCACCTGCCAGTCCCACTGAGCTGGTGAGTGCAATCCGAGTGCTCCTCCGCTTGCCCAGTTGAGCGCGATTCCCTCTACGAGTGGCCTCTAGATCGGTCGAGGTGCTCGGATTCGAGCGGTGTCTTGATAGTTTTCGCGTTTCCATTGATCCCGAAACTACATTTGTTCCAATGGAGCTGCAACGTACTTGGGTCACTGCGACGATGTGACTGAAGTGATCATGAGTTCACGAAGCGGAGCCGAGATGGCTGGAACGATTCCGCATCCAGAATTTAACTAAAATGCAGCACGCTTTCTTCGCTTCCTCATTTTGGTTCAACGAGTTACGTTGCGATTTCTTGATATCCACGAATCGAACAAACCGAAAGTAACCACACGTAAGTGGGGCAGTAATGACGCGTCCTGGTAATAGGAACAAACGGTGGATCACGTTAGATTGTGTGCATAAGAAGGGGCTGAAAATGAAGGTTGTTCTGGTTCCCGTTGCGGTGATTGTTCTGGGCGCGCTAAGCGCCTCGCAAACTACGAAACCGGTGAGCACTCACCATCGCCGAGCGGATGATCCGCGTTGTTCCCAGCTCCAGTTTCCATCGACGGGCGCGCTGCCTTCGTACAACGGGCCGGGTTTCAGTACTGTCACGGATTTGGACCCTGATGTACCGTTCATCGTGCCTGCGGGATGCTCTCAGTTTTCCTGTGCAGGGCGGCGAGAGACGTACCAGGTACTGAGCTGTCCCAATCTGAGGGCGAAGAGCCTTTCGCACACAATGGATAGCAACGCATCTGCAGGCTCTACGCCCACGGCAAATTCCGTTCCCGCTTCGAAATGAGTCACCTAGTTCTCGCTCGAATTGGAAATAAATGCCTTCTCGTTGACGTCCGTGTAGAGTTCGCCGTCGACAATAGATGAGGAGTCGGTTGGGCGTTGTTTTCGAGGATGCGCCACTTGGAAGGCTCTAAGGAGCAGTCTGAGCCTTGTTGTCGCTCGCGTCTTGTTCGGAAATCTCCGGGGAAATACGGTTCCGCTTCATCGACACCAAATCATCGTCAACGCTCTTCTTCCAGTGATAAATCTCGTCCGCGAAAGGCGGAAGGGTATCGTGGCGGCCGGCAAGAGATCGGCCTAAAGACTGGCCCATGCGAGTTTGGCGGATTCGCTTAGCCAAATTTCCACGTAGAGTCGTTGTCGCCACCATCCACGCGGTTGATAGCTTGGATCCGGCACACCCTCTACGGAGACGTAAAATGAAGGGTCAGCCTTGGGCAGAGTCTTTCGCCAAATCACTCCCACCCGGCGACTCTGGTAGTTCGAAGTCAACAGCGCAATATTTTTCCACCCATGTTCCTGGATGCAGGTGCTAAGCGCCTGTGCTTCCTGCTGGGCGGAAGTTATGTCCGGCTCCGTATTGCAGAAATCCACTCTCCCGGCCAAGTCCGTCCCATATTTCTTTTCGAGATACGGGCGCGCAATGGGAGGAATTTCCTGGTCCCAATACGATTCCCTCGGCACGCTGATTGCGACTCGGTTGGCGGAACCCCGCTGCAACAGTGCCATCGCGGCGGCTGTTCGAGCGTTCTCACTGGCTATCGATCCCTGCAGGACCACGGCCGCATCCACGTGTTCAGGCGCGGAATCCCGCGCAAGAAGGAGATAACCACCCCAATGAAGGAAGCCCACAATCAGCAGGGCGAAAGGGCCAACCAGCCACAGCTTCCAGTACGACTTTTCGCTCGGTTCGTCCTGCTTGTCGATGTTGATCAATGTGTATCCCAATGTGCACCTCCGGCCAGAGGTCTCGGGGGCCGACAAGCACCGAAAACCCAGCGAATTAGGAGCAGCGTGCTCCGTGGTCACGGCAAGTCACGAGACCAGTGAACTTTTCCGTTCACAATTCCTACGGGGCTCGGTGATTGGCCCGACAAATTGTGAGGATTAGATGCCGAACGCAAGTAAAGATGTAACCCTCAGAAGTGCATGTTCTCGGCAGGAAAGAGCGCAGGGGAGTAATAAACCGTGACAGGTGTTAGGTTCAATCGAGTTGACGGCCGTGAGGGCTATCTGTGGCCGTCCGGGTGGCAGCACATATCAATGACAACGGTACATCCAAGAATCAGGATGTCATCCTGGCCGGGAGCAATCTGCACGCCATAATGTCGTTGGATACTTCGGATGGACTACAGTTTGCGCTCTGCGCCGACGATCGCGACGGAGATTACGCATTTCTCCGAGGACCGGTTGTGCCAGGCGTGACGAGTTCCGTTCTGAATCACGCAGTCACCCGCCTTGAGACGAACCTCAGCTCCGTCGTCCAATTCGAGATAGACTTCGCCAGAGACAATCACGTCGAAGTCCACCGTGTCGGTCGTGTGCATGCCCGGATGAGCGGGTTCCAGGACTTCCATCATCCCCGGCAACTTCTGCTGAATTTCTTCGAGAGCCGATGCGATGTCGATCTGATCCACGCGAGCGGTCGTATCGGGCGGTATGGTGAAGAACGCAAAGCGGAAGCCGTTCTTGGGAGGAAAATAGCTCGGCTGCGCGGGTGGAGTTCCGTCCGAGGGCAGTTCGGGGACAGAGTCGCTTCCCCAAATGCGATGAAACTCGTAACCTGGGAGCAAAGCAAGGGTCACGGGCTTTACCGCCGTGTTGCGCACAGTGACGGACTTGCCCGATTTGTCCTGCCCAGTCACAACGCAGTAAACGTCCATAAGAACTCCTGCACCCGCATGCCAATCCAGGAGATCGGTTATACGCGCCAGTAGTCGGGGCGCCAGTTCTGGATTGATTGCTTGATGTCCTTGCGCTTCAGCTTTTCGCTGAGGGCGCGCTCGACCAGCTTGGGGACTTCGGCGTCCGACGCGAAACGCAGGCCGATGAGTTGGCCTTCCGAAAGTTCGGGGATGCGCGAGCGCAGAGGTTCACGGAGCAGCTGCGTCAGGCGCAGGCGCTCTTCGAGACGAATGATGCGGTCCTGCACCTTGAGCGAATAGAGGCGGACTTTTAAGACCAGGGTGATCATCGCGACGGCCAGCACGATCAGCAGGAACGAGTGGAAGTTGTCGCGCAGGTCGCTCTCGCGCAGGTGATAGAAAAAGTGGACCAGCGACAGGATCAGCCCGAGAATGAAGACCGGGCCTAGGAAGAAATGAAATGCCGGATCGAAGCGCGTGTGGTTGGCGTAGTTCTGCGGAGTTTGCTGGGACACGGGAGCCTCCTGGCGTGAGGAAGGCGCAAGTGTAGCAGAAGGGGCAGAAAGATTTTGTAAGCGACGGCCCGTGCCCGGATTCAAGCCAGGGCTGGCCACTCAAGCGACGTTGTTTCAGCGTTCCACGAATTTCCACCACTTAAATCCAAGACGCTTCTCGCGGCGATTCTGAATTGTAGTGACAACCCCCAAGCCGCCGGCGCGGAGAAATATGACCGGTATGTACTCGCCCGCGGTGGTTCGATGTTCCGTATGCCATCCCCAAACCTCAGTCTGAAATGGCTGTGATTCAGTGACCTGCGGGGGTGTTTTTCCCTTGCCGACGTGGATAGTGGCCACATGTGCCTGCAAAGAGTCGCCTTTCCCTGAGGACCAAGTGGCTGCCAATTCGCCATGGCCGCGAGCGATCAGGTACGGGAAGAAAGAGAGTTCATCTCTCTCCACGATGTGCCAGCTTGTCCAGGTCTCACCGTGGTCAGGCGAACGCGCCAGCCACAGGCCCTTGGCACTGCCCCAAAGAGAGTAGAGGGCACCGTCTGCATCCCAGGCTAGCGGTTCCACCCAGCGTGGAGTGCCTTTGTCAAAGTCAGGACTCCAGTCGCGCTCGCCGGCTGCAGGATGCGTCTGCCACGTCTTGCCTCCATCGCGGCTGACTGCGATCAGGTCGACGCCCGCGTTGAATTTTTTGCCCGATGCGGACCATGGAGTGATGCGAACTGCGATTTCACCATGCGGCCCGATCGCCCAATGACTTGAGCCGCCCTGCTCATTTATCCTGGGGCGCAGATTCCAACTCGCACCACTATCCTGAATGACCGCATAACGGACACCGCTTCGGTCATTCCAAATCACATGGGCAGTTCCATCGGGCGCCACCCCAATCCAGGGCCGATCATCGAAACGATTTTCGGAGAGAACCTTCCACGACCACTTCGCACCTGAGTTCTTGCTGGCGCCGACCGCGATGCGAACGCCTTCCAGCTTCTTGACATCGAAGGTCATGGCGACGAAGTAAAGAGTGTGGCGACTCCGACATCGATCTGGTGGCCGGTCCCGACGACAATCGCGCCATCCGTCTTGCTCCCGACGTTCACGCTCTCCCACGTGGTGCCGTGGTCGCGGCTCCGCCACAGTCCAGGGCTCTTTTCCGAATCGTTGTCATATCCACTCACGAAGAGGGTGCCGTCACTGAGTTCGACAACCATCGTTTCAACCGCGAGCCTCTCAAGGTGCTCCACACCCTCAGTCGCGACCAGCGTCTTCGATGTGGCAGGCTTGTCGGTTGCTGACTTATCTGCGACGCCGTGGTTTTGTGATCCATCTGCGTCGTGGCCGAACGCGGCAACGAGGCAGGCGCCTATAACAATCAGCGGGAGAATAGAAACCATCGCCTTGAATTGCGGCGTGGCGTGGCTGCTGTTCGGTTTCAATGATGTGTTGGGGATGATCATTCGCAAGACCTTCCCATCAACCGCTTCGGACACCCAGAGGCGCTTCACGTTTTCAAGACAGAATCATTCATCCATCGTTTAGTTCGATGGTGCGGGGGTTGTTCCCATCAGATATTGATCGAACCATGCGATGGTGCGACGGATCGAGTCAATTTGGTTCTCGCGTTTCACGAAGCCATGACCTTCATCCGGGTAATAGTGCACATCCACGACGCGGCCTTCTTTCTTGAGGATATCGACGACCTGTTGCGCCTCCTCCTTCGGCACGCGGGGATCATTGTCGCCCTGCAGCACGAGTAAAGGCGCCTTCTCACTGCGAATGTAAGTGATGGGCGAGTCCTCCTCATAGACTTTGCGGTTCTCTTCAGGATTGCCCAAAAGCGCCTTCAGATACTCGTTCAACGAGGGGTCAGAGCTCTTCAGCATCGAAGACCAGTTGATGATCCCATACTCGTCTACTGCCGCCGCCCAGATATCGGGCATCCTGCCTATGGCCATCAGAGTCATGAAGCCGCCGTACGAGCCGCCGTAGATGCCAACTTTTTTGGGATCGACGAAACCCGTGGCTTTGAGGAAGTCTACCCCGGCAATCTCGTCTTTGAGGTCGCCGCCGCCTAAGTCCTGAAAGTTAGCTTTTTGGAAATCCAGACCATAACCCGTGGAGCCGCGCGGGTTCGGAGCGATGCAGACGTACCCGCGCGAAACCAGAGCCGCCACATCGGTGTTCCAGTAGTCGACCATCTGGCCGGTGGGTCCACCGTGCGGGAGTACGATCGCCGGACTGCTTCCGTCGCGTTTCAGATTGAACGGCACCCAGAGCAAGGCCGTGATGATTTTTCCGTCAAAACTTTTGTAGTGGACAATCTGAGAAGGTGGAAGCGGGGTCGCACGCAGGCTGGCAATCGCGGTAAAAGTCAGCTGGTCGGCATGGCGGGTGCGGAGATTGTAGATCCAAATGTCGGCGGGCTGATTGGAGGCCTCGTGGGAAACGATCACACGGTCGCTTTGCGGCGCGAACTCGTTGGGATTGCCCGAGAACGCGTTCAGGCCATGCGGCAGATCTATTTTTTCCGCACGGTTGCTGGCTCGATCGACGAGATATGCGTCGATCACTCCGTCTTCATTGACGATGTAGCTGAAACGCTTGCCGTCGGGCGAAAAGTTCCCGGCGTAGGTTTCCCACTTCAGGTCGGTGACCCATGTGATCTTTTTGGTGGCGACGTCGAGCAGGGCGACGTTCATGTAACCGCCCTTGGCATCGGAACTCAGCAACAACGTCTTGTCGTCGGGCGATAACGATGAGCCGAGATATCGAATCGTGCCCTTGTGGGCGGCGAGATTCTCCATTTTTCCGGTCGCCACATCAATGCGGTAGACGTCGGCGTCGGTGAAGGGAGGATCCACGCGGCCGGCATAGATGGTCTTATCGTCGCTGCTCCACGCCACCACGTTCCAGGCGTAACCGGGTTGCTGTTCATGGGTTAGAAGCCGGACTTTGCGTGTGCTCCAGTCAAGCAGGGCAATGTCATACTGGGAACCTTCCTTCGGCTTATAGCCGAGAGCGATGGTCTTGCCATCGTGGGACCAGCGCGGACTCTCCTCGCGAATCGCAGGCGTGTTCGTCAGATTGACGATCTGGCCACCGTCGCTCGGGACAGCGTAGAGATCCCAGAGTTCATCTCCCGCGTGGTCCTGCTGGTAGACGATCCATTTGCCGTCAGGTGACCAGGCAGCGCCGTACTGCCGCTCGTCGGACTGGGTAAGTTGAATCGGCCAACCGCCGGAGGCGTTCACCTTCCACAGATTGAAGCGGCCGGCAATGTCGCTGGTGAATACGATTTGCTTCCCGTCGGGCGACCAGGCGGCGCCAAATACACTTTTTGTGTAATAAAGGTCGTCGATGGGCGCGGGACGGGCGGCTGAGTTTGACGATGAGATTACCGTCTTAGGGTCAGTGATTGGACGATCGTCAGGCCCCGTGGACGCCGCCGGGGCGATGGAGAGGCTGCAGCAAATAACAACTGGAAGCGCTAACAATCGGCGAATACGCATACCACCTCTTTTCAACAAAGCCCTAACTCCTGACGTCGTGGGATTGCTGGCCGATGGTACACGATTAAAAATGGGGTTGGGCTTATTGGAGCCATTGATATACCACGGATTTTGCGATCTGGAAAGACCGTCGGGGTGGCGGAGCCGCAGTCCTCTTGAAACGACTGCTGAGCATGATTGCCACGACGGCAACAGAAAGCAGCCTGACTCCGTGCACTCTTATGAGTCTGGGTTTCCTGCAAATGGGCCGGCTTCTGTAACGGGGCCGCTTGGCTTCGCCTTCGCGGGACAGCCAAAGGCGGCTGTCTCCACATGAGTTGGGTGATCTAGGTGAAAGTCAGAAACCCCACCCTGTCCCGCAAGAAACCGCTGGACAAGAGTGGGGCACCGGTTCGATTGGGCTGTTAAGTTAGTTGTGTTCGTCCGCTTATAATTCCGCTGTGCCTGCGAATTCCACCGGTTCGGCCCACCGCGTCCTCGGCCTTGACGTCGGAGCGCGCCGCATTGGGATCGCGGTCTCTGACCCTCTCGGTATCACGGCCCAGGGTCTTGAAACACTTCACCGCAAGAACAAGAAATACGACTTTTCGTTTCTCCACCGGGTAATTCGCGACTACGGAGTCGCGGAGATCGTGGTTGGTCTGCCACTGCGGATGTCAGGGGCGGAGGGCATCCAAGCCGAGAAGATTCAAGCGTTTGCCGAGGGTCTCCGCAATCGCTTCAAGTTGCCGGTGCATCTCTGGGACGAACGCCTTACGTCCGCTGAAGCCAACCGGCTGTTGCGCGAGACCGACCTTTCGATTGAGAAACGAGGCCAGGCGGTCGACCGGATGGCTGCCATCCTGATCTTGCAAGGATGGATGGAAAGCCGCGGAAAATAGAGCTCTACGTAAAACGCCAGATCCCGCACCCTTTGTCATTCCGAAGCGAAGCGAGGAATCTGCTTTTGCCGGCAGCATACCTGCCGCAAGCAACAGCAGATTCCTCAACGGCTATCGCCGTTTCGGAATGACAAATTGTATCGGCGAGGGATCGCGCCTCGGTAGTGGGTCAGTGTTTTGACAACCTGCGCCTCCTTTGCCTTCCCTGCCTTCTCTTGCCTTCCCTGCCTCCTCCCTTGCCTTCCCTAAGGGCCAGGAGTAGCATATTAGAAGTAGTTATAGTGCTCTTCCCCACGAACCCTCCGCCTACTGGGTGCCTGCTTATGAGTCTTGCTGATTCGAATTTCCATATAGGTGATAAAGTCGTCTACCCCAATCATGGCGTCGGTGTCATCGAACAAATCAGCAGCCGGTCCGTGGGTGCGACGGTCGAGAGGTTCTACCTCCTGAACATTAAGGCGAGCAGCCTCAGGGTGATGGTGCCCTGCCAGAACGCCGGCAGTGTCGGGCTGCGGCGGGTGGTGAAGAATGGGGAAATCCAGAAGGTGCTGGACCTGCTTTCGATCAACGGAAACGGCACCAACGGTGACTGGAAAGACCGGTTCAAAGAAAACTCCGAGCGCATGCGCACCGGGTCGCTGCTGGAAGTGGCCGGAGTGCTGAAGAACCTGATCGCCCTTCACCAGGCTAAGCCGCTCTCCTTCCGCGAGAAGAAGATGCTGGAGCGCGCCCGCTACCTGCTGGTCAGCGAATTGGCCATGGCCCGCAACTGCGAAGAGTCTAAAGTCGAAGAGCTCCTGACAGCCACGCTCGCCAAGTGCAACTTGCGCTTTCCCGAAGCCTCAGAATTTCAAGCCTAATCAACAACTGATCCAGAGGGCGCCCTTGTTGTCGCGTTTTGTGCGATAGTGCGTGTCCTGAGGTTGTCGAAGGGGGCGGGCTGTCGGATTGCGCGCTTCGCGCACAACCCCGGACGAGGCGTCCGGGGCTACACGTGTTTCGGAAATCCTGACGTCAAAGCTGGTATATGACCTCGTATAATCTCGCACGATGGGGAGCTACGAGTTACCTTTCGGCATTGATCGATCCCTGCTGCGACTCGACAGCGCGGACCCCTATCTCTGCCTCCACTTCGTCATCATCTGGGTGCGCGATCTGGATCGCAGCCTGCGCTTCTATGTTGATAAGCTGGGCTTCCGGGTGGTAGTGGATCACCGGTTCGATAACGGCCAGCGCTGGATCGAAGTCGCTCCGGCCGACGGCAATGCCCACATTGGGTTTGCGCTCCTTCAGCCCGGTGACGACGCCGAGAAACTCATTGGCCCTGAGTCGCGCATATGGTTCATCACGGAAGACGTCAACCGCAAATACGAGGAATGGAAGGCACGCGGCGTCCAATTCCGCTACCCACCCGAGGTTCCCGTGTGGGGCGGAATTCACACTCGCTTTGAAGATCCTGACGGAAACTCCTTCGGCATCGCGGGATTCGACGAACTTACGCGTGGCGTGGAAGCCCAGCGCCGGGCGCTCGTTAAGAAATATGAGGCCGAACGCCGCGCCGCGCAGGAAATCGAAATCGCCAAGCAAGTGCAGGCGCGTCTGTTTCCGCAAGTTCGTCCGCAGGCGAAGACGCTCGAATACGCGGGACTGTGCTTGCAGGCGCGGCAAGTCGGTGGGGATTACTTCGACTTCCTGGATCTCGGGCAGCAGCGCCTGGGGTTGGTGATCGGGGACGTGTCGGGCAAGGGGATCGCTGCGGCGCTGCTCATGGCCAACTTACAGGCCAACTTGCGCAGCCAGTGCGCTCTGGCGCTGACGCATCCTGAACTGTTCCTGCGGTCGGTCAACAAGCTTTTCTTTGAGAACACGGTAGACAGCGCCTACGCATCGCTCTTCTTCGCCGAATACGACGATGAGTCGCGGCGCCTGCGCTACGCGAACTGTGGACACCTCTCTGGCATCATCATGCGCGGTGACAATGCCTGTTGCCGACTTCCATCGACCGGAACCCTGCTGGGACTCTTTCAGGATTGGGAGTGCAAATTTTCCGAATTCGAACTGGCTCCCGGCGACCTGCTGACCCTCTACACTGACGGCGTGACTGAGGCGCTAACCGACCGCGGCGAGGAATTCGGAGAAGAGAACCTGATTCAACGACTGCGGCACTACCGCGAACATCCGTGCCAGGCGGCGGTGGAAGCCATCACGAACGAGGTGCGCGCACTCAGTCCCGGCGACCAGCGTGACGACATCACGCTGATCATGGCCAGATGCAAAGCTGGGGTTCGATAAATTGTCGGGGATGAGAGTAGACTTGAAAGTCTTTTTCGTGGTAGTTCCCAGATGTTCGTTCGATTCACTCTCGTCGGCATTCTGGTTCTAATGGCTTTTCTCTGGTGGGCTGCCCTCGCACAACAATCATCCCAAAGAGGTGCATCGCATATCGGATCGCGACAAAGCCGGCCTTCGTGGTCCGGTGAGAACAGTATCGGTAGGCTCGACAAAGTCTGAATACGATCCAGGCGGAAGGTTGATCACCACCCGCTGGTTGTCGAATCCAGATTCAAAAGCATCAGAAATGATTGAGGCCTGGACGTACGACAGCTCTGGCCGCTTGCTTACGGATACGGTGCGGACTGCCAGCGGCGCTCTAACAGAAAAGGTCTATTCCTACGATGACAAGGGAAGGCTCCTCAGAATCGTGGAGGGAAGCGGCGACTACACATCATTCCGGTATGACGAAGAAGGCGGCAAAACCAAGATCCGCGAGCTTACGCCCAAAGCCGATGATCAAGCGGGAGCGAAGGCCACGGGCGTCGATTTGATCTTCGCGGATGCCGAAGGAACGCTTGGATATGGTCTTGATGGAATCAGAAACGCCAGCAGGGTGAGGACGATCTGGAATGAGCGCGATCAGCCAACCGAGACGCACACTTTTGATGCCGATGGTCACCTCTTAAGTCGAATCGCCCGCACCTATGACGAGAAGCGCAGAATTATCGGCCTGCAAGTGACCAATGAGGATCCTGGCTCCCTGTTTCCTGCGAAACAGATTGCCGAAATGGCGGCACAATCCGGGGTTCCGCTCGATGAAATAAAGGCTCAGATGGAGAAGGCCATGAGCGCGATGATAGGAGAATCGGCCCGATACTTTACCTATGACGCACAAGGTCGCCGCACGAAAATCGTTCTGCGCAATACACCTCTGGGCGAGGTCAGCCGAACCTGTTCCTACAATGATCAGGGCGATGTTGTCGAGGAGCGGACGACTTTCACTAGAGACTCAAGATTCCCTGTAGGAGTTCCTTTCCATTCAGACGAGAGTGGGAATCTCGTACCTGAAAAACCCCCTTCCGAATGGCCGCCCCAGCCGCAGTTACCCGAGTCGATAGTTCGTTACCAGTATCAGTACGACAACTTTGGCAACTGGACCGAGCAAACGGTGACCCGTTCGGAAGGATGGGAGTACACGAGGCGTCGCGAACTCACGTATTACTGAGGTGAAGCCGACTTTTACCCGGACTTCCTACGCACCACACGAGCGCGCCCGGTCCAGCAGCAAGTGCCGTTCGCGAGCATTTCGCGTCATGGACGCGGCCCGCTCAAATTCTCCCTTGGCTTCCTCCATACGACCGAGCTTTTTCAACAGATCGGCCCGCACACTCGGCAGTAGATGGTAGTTCTTCAAGGCAGGATCATTTGTCAGGGCATCGACCAACTCGAGTCCCGCCGCTGGACCAGAGGCCATGCTGACGGCCACCGCGCGGTTCAACTCTACGACTGGCGATGGGTCGATCTGCCCCAGTTCGTCATATAACGCCGCGATCCGTGCCCAGTCGGTATCTCCCGCTGTGACTGCTCGCGCATGACAGGCGGCAATCGCAGCCTGAATCGCATAGGGTCCGCGGGCTTCGCCCAGCCCTTCGGAGCGATCGAGCGCCGCCAGCCCTCGCCCGATGAGGAGGCGATCCCACCGCGCGCGATCCTGATCGAGCAGCAACACCGGCTCGCCCTGGCCGTTGACTCGGGCCTTCGAGCGTGACTCCTGAATCTCCATCAGCGCCACCAGTCCGTGTACCTCGGGTTCGTTCGGGACCAGTTCGGCAACGATGCGTCCCATCCTGAGCGCTTCTTCGCAAAGTGCCGGGCGCATCCAGTCGTCTCCGGATGTCGCCGAGTAACCTTCATTGAAGATGAGATAGATGACTTGCAGAACAGACGACAGCCGGCCCGAAAACTCCGCGCCGCGCGGAACTTCGAAGGGAACCTGCGCTTCGGTGAGCGTTCTTTTGGCGCGAACGATTCGTTGTGCGATTGTCGGCTCAGAACTCAGGTAGGCGCGGGCAATCTCGTCGGTGGTGAGTCCGCCCAGGAGGCGCAACGTAAGCGCCACTCTGGCTTCCGTGGAAAGCACTGGGTGGCAGGCAATGAATACCAGCCGCAGCATATCGTCACCGATGTTGTCGTCCATGGCAGCGGCGAGATCGGGAACCTGCATCTCGCGTTCGGCCATCTCGCGGCCGAGGTCTTCGTGTTTGCGGTCAATCAGCGTGCCGCGACGAAGGAAGTCGATGGCTCGATGCTTCGCCGTGCCCATCAGCCAGGCTCCGGGATTTTCGGGTATCCCGGACTCGGGCCATTTTTCAAGAGCCACGACCAGCGCGTCTTGCGCGAGTTCTTCGGCTACGCCCACATCGCGGACGATGCGAGTCAGCCCGGCAATCACCCGGGCCGACTCGATCTTCCAGACGGCTTCGATGGCGCGATGTGTCTCGGTAGCACCCACCGCTACCGATCACAACATTTTCTAGGCTTTCAGCGCAACTCCGTGCTCAGTGCAGGGAGCCGAGTTCTCGGCGGAGTCCATTTCGTAAATCTGGCGCAGTTCGCATTCGCCCTCGCCGGCAACCTTGAGGAAGTCCTTGGCGAGCTGGATCGCTTCTTCCTTGGAGTTCGCCTTCAGGATGGCGAATCCGCCGACGACCTCTTTCGATTCGGTGAACGGACCATCGGTAACGCTGATGTTGGTGCCGGACCTACGCACGCGAGCGCCCAGTTTGCTCGGCAGGCAGCCTTCGGTGGCGAGCAGCCAGCCCTCTTTAAAGCCCTGTTCGACCAGCTTGCCCATGGTGGCCATTTCCTGCTCGGTGGGAGGGGTGTTGCGTTCAGCATTCTTGTAGATGCTCAAGAATTTCATGATCTTTCTCCTTGTGTAGATTCAAATTGTGAGCCGGGTCTCGATGGCTACTGCCCGGATTTCCCGCGCTCTATGAATACGTCGAACCGGGTTTTGCGAAATCGACATAGAAACTGAAATTAACTTTTGTGCTCCTCCGTGGCTTCTGTGGTGGAAAAGGGCATTCTCACCACAGGGGCCACAGAGGGCCACAGAGAATTCCTCTTTGCCGGTCTGCGGCTCGTCGGAAGGACAACGGCTATTGAAACCGCTTTCCATTACTTCTTTCCCGCAATCTTCTCGGCAATCCGGCGCTCTTGCTCCTGGAGCTCCGGGGTGAAGTTCTCTCCGAAATCGCACGCCTCAAACACCGGGCGAATCTCCACCTCGGAATCCTCGCAATGCGGATTCGGGCAGCGCTTCAGCCATTCGACCGCCTCTTCCATCGATCGCACCTGCCACATCCAGTAGCCCGCAATCAGCTCCTTTGTTTCTGTAAATGGTCCATCGATTACCGAGCGTTTGTCT
>DATMOO010000060.1:0-2557 GCA_035568275.1 Candidatus Sulfotelmatobacter sp. | reverse complement strand
GCCGTGCCGTGTGAGGTACTGGGGAGTGGCAACCAGAATGATTACCGTCTGCGCGAACCTTCGCGCAACCAGGGAGGAGTCTGGAAGATCACCTGAGTGAATAGCCAAATCGAAGCCGTCTTCGATGATCGTTGTCGGGCTCTCCGATGCTCCCATTTCAACTGCCATATCGGGATAGGCAGCAAAAAAAGCGGGCAGCTTCGACACCATATGGAGGCGGGCAAACGTGGGCGGAACCGTCACACGAATAAGGCCTTTCGGTGCAGTTTGGCCTCGGCCGATTCGCGAAGTCGCGTTTTCAAAGTCGTCGAGAATGCGCAACGCAGACTCGTAAAAGTCGCGACCTGCCTCAGTCAGTGATAAGGAACGAGAAGTGCGGTGAAGAAGTTCGGTGCCGAGCTCATCCTCGAGAGCGGACATCTGTTTGCTGATAGCAGGTTGACCAATTCCACGTTCCTTTGCGACCGCGGAGAAGCTCCCTTTTTCAATTACTCGGACGAACATCTGCATTGCATCGAATTTGTCCACACCAGCCTCCGTATTCCTCTATGGAATGAGCTCTGTGCGAGGAATAGCGATGCTTCCGCGTCATTACCAGACGTAGAGAATACAGACCAAATGAAGGTTTCGTGTTCCGCGCTATGAATTCCTGTTGGGAATAGCTGGTATTCCCCCAGAGCGCCAAGTCTGCTTGCAATAATGGCACATCAGATAGAAAGTCTGAGAGCTTCGAGCAAGATAACAGTCGGGTGAATCGTTCACAGAAAACTGTAGGAGATCACATGTCCAAGTTAGCAGAAAAGGTGGCACTCGTAACCGGCGGTTCGCGCGGCATTGGCGCAGCGATCGCGAAACGTCTGGCCGCGGATGGTGCGCGCGTGGCCATCACGTACGCGAAGGACGCCAGCGCGGCTTCCGGCGTCGTCAAAGCGATCGAACTCCACGGCGGCAAGGCCATCGCGATCCAAGCGGACGCTGCCGACGTCAAGGCTGTCAGGGCGGCGGTCGAAAAGACCGTCGCGACCTTCGGCCGACTTGACGTGCTGGTGAACAATGCCGGCACAGCCATTCCGAAAACCTTCGAGGAGACCACGCTCGAGGAGATGGATCGCGTGATCGACATCAACATCCGCGGCACATTCACTGCGACGCAGGCGTCGCTGAAGCACATGAAGAGCGGCGGTCGCATCATCATGATCGGATCGGCCGTCGGCGAGCGTGTAGCAGCGCCTGGGCTGGTCGCCTATGCGGGCACGAAGGGAGCGGTAAAGATGTTCAGTCAGGCGTTGGCCAGAGAGATCGGGAGCCGGGGTATCACGGTCAACAACGTCCAGCCGGGTCCGATCGACACGGATTTGAATCCCGCGTCGGGCGACTGGGCGGTGCCTCAGAAGGCCGCCACAGCGCTCGACCGCTATGGGCGTGTTGATGAGGTCGCCGCGTTGGTGGCGTTCGTCGCCGGTCCGGAGTCCTCGTACATCACCGGGGCGAATCTAACCGTTGATGGCGGAATGAATGCCTGAGCCATCAAGATGCTGAAGACTACACTCGAGCAAAACAAGTACCAGAGTCAATCACTCGAAGGACAAAGCACGTGAATAGGCCCGTAGTCCTAATTACCGGCGCGCTCACCGGCATCGGCCGCGCGACCGCGCTCGCATTTGCTCGCCAAGGCTCGCCACAGATCGCGATGTTCCGCCTCGTGCCGAGCTCGAGTGGGCGCCGCTAGCCATGCCTCCGGAAGGCTTGAAGCTCTACCAATCGCCCGCTTCGCCGAATTCCAGGCGTGTGCGGATCTTTCTGGCCGAGAAGGGTTTGACGGTGCCCCTAGTCGATGTCGACCTAAGCAAAGGAGAGCAGCACTCCGAAGCCTACCGGGTGATCAATCCGCGCCGCGTGGTGCCGACCTTGGTGCTGGAGGACGGCACCGCCATCGGTGAGGTCCCGGCGATCATGCGGTACCTGGACGAAGCCTACCCGGAGAAGCCGTTGCTGGGCGCGACCCCCAAGGACAACGGCCTCATTGCGATGTGGGAGCGGCGCGTCGAGCTGGAAGGCTTTGCGGCGGTGATGGAAGGCGTGCGCAACAAGGTCGCGGGGCTGAAGGGACGTGCCATCGCCGGGCCGTACGACTATGAGCAGATCCCGGCACTGGTGGGGCGCAGCGTGTTACGAGTGAAGAATTTCTTCGCCGACCTGAACGATCGGCTGGGGCAGGTCCCTTTCGTAGCTGGCGAGCGCTACTCCGCGGCCGACATTACCGCCCTGGTGACGGTGGACTTCGCCAAGGCGCTCGAGTTGTCTGTGTCGCCGGAGGACGTAGCGCTGAAGCACTGGTACGAGGTCGTGTCCAAGCGACCCAGCGCCGCGGCTTAGTCGGCAAATTCTAGGGAACGCTTAACTGGACTGGAAAATCCGCAGGAGGCTCTCGCCTCTGAATGAGCACAAACGGCAGCTTGCAAATCCGGATCGTCGGTGGGTCACTTGGAGGGCTCTTTGCCGCTGCATTGCTTCGGATGGACGGCCATCAGGTCCGAATTTACGAACGGTCCGAGAG
>DATMOO010000059.1:0-15366 GCA_035568275.1 Candidatus Sulfotelmatobacter sp. | reverse complement strand
AAGTCTTATCCTTCTCTGGGGAGTTCCGCTATGTCTGCCTTTCACTTGCTGATCAACGAACGTACCCACGAGGTTGACGTTTCTCCTGACACTCCTCTTTTGTGGGTTTTACGCGACAAACTGAATATGACCGGCACCAAGTACGGGTGCGGGATGGGGCTGTGCGGGGCTTGCACGGTGCATCTCGACGGCGAGGCCGTACGGTCCTGCCAGACTGCGGTCTCCGCAGTCGGGTCAAAGAAGATCACTACCATTGAGGGTCTGTCAATGGACAATTCGCACCCGGTGCAGCGAGCGTGGATCGCCGAGCAGGTGCCGCAGTGCGGATACTGCCAGCCGGGACAAGTCATGTCGGCGGCGGCGCTGCTCGCCAAGACGCCAGAGCCGACCGACGATCAGATCGATTCTGCGATGACCGGAAATTTGTGCCGCTGCGGAATGTATCAGCGGATACGGCGGGCGATTCATCGCGCCGCCGGGGAAGGAGCCTAGCCATGGCGATCAACCGCAGAACCTTCGTAGCGCAGGCAACGATCGCCGGAGCAGGGTTGGTGATCGGAG
The DNA here is from genome assembly GCA_035568275.1 of Candidatus Sulfotelmatobacter sp. Taxonomy (GTDB): domain Bacteria; phylum Acidobacteriota; class Terriglobia; order Terriglobales; family Acidobacteriaceae; genus Sulfotelmatobacter. The sequence continues at coordinate 14,805 of DATMOO010000059.1, read as the reverse complement.
TAAGGCTCTCATCCGTGAAGGCCTTCGCGCAGGAGAACGAAAAAGGCCCGAAGAAGCCGGTGGTGAATCCGTTTGATGCCTACATTCACGTGAAGCCCGACGGGAAAATTTCGCTGATCGTGGCGAAGTCAGAGATGGGACAAGGCATCAAGACGGGCCTGGCGATGCTTCTCGCGGAAGAGGCCGAAGTAGATTTCAATTCCGTGAGCGTCGAGCAGGCGGAGACTCGTCCGGATATTTACGCGCACATGGGTACCGGCGGCAGCGGCAGCACCATGGAAAACTTTATGCCACTGCGGCGCGCCGGCGCTACGGTGCGTGAGTTGATGATCACCGCTGCGGCACAGAAATGGAATGTTCCGAAGAACGAGTGCAAGGCGAAAAACGGAGCCGTGGTGTATGAGAAGTCGTCGCAGCGGGCTACCTACGGCGAACTCGTGGAAGCGGCGCAGAAGTTGCCCCTGCCGGATCCGGAGAAAGTCGAACTCAAAGATGAGGCGGATTTCGACTTGATTGGACATGCCACACCGCGGGTTGATATTCCGTCAAAGGTCAACGGCAGCGCTGTGTTTGGGCTGGATGTCCGCGTGCCGGAGATGCTGTTTGCGGTGGTGGCACGGTGTCCAACATTCGGAGGGAAACACGCGCACTTCGATGCGACCAAGGCGAAGGCGGTGCCCGGCGTGAAGCAAGTGTTCGAAATACCGGCACTGGGGCGGGACATGTTTACCGCGGGCGGAGTCGCGGTGGTGGCAGATTCCACCTGGGCTGCCATGCAAGGCCGGGACGCGCTGCAGATCCAGTGGGACAATGGCGCGGCGGCCGCCGAGTCAACGAGCACCTTGCATACGGCGTTGCATGCGGGAGCGGCAAAGGCCGGCAAACGCGTCCGCAACGATGGTGACGTTGATGCGGTGCTCTCGAATGGGGCGAAGCGCGTGGAGGCTACGTACGAATTTCCATTCCTCGCGCACGCCACGATGGAGCCCATGAATATCACGGTTCATGCGCGGTCCGGCGAGGCTGAGGTGTGGGCGCCAACGCAGTCGCCGGACTGGGTGCAGCGAACGGTCGCAAAGATTCTCGATCTCAAGCCCGAGAAGGTGGTCGTTCACACGACGTTCATGGGTGGAGGGTTTGGGCGACGCTATATGGCGGATTATCCGGCGGAAGCGTCGCAGATCGCGAAGGTTGTCGGGAAGCCCGTGCAATTGGTTTGGTCGCGGGAAGATGACATGACACACGATTTTTATCGTCCGGCGGCGTGTCATCAGATGAAGGGAGCGGTAGATCAGAACGGGCGTCCGCTGGCGTGGTCGCACACGATTGCTTCCACTTCGATTGGAGCGTACTGGGATCCGCCGGAGCATCAGGCGCCGGAGAAATCGGAAGTTGGAGGCGCCGAGCAGATGCCGTATGCCATCCCGAACGTGCGTCTGGAATACAACCATGTGGCTAGCGCAGTGCCGCCGTTGTGGTGGCGTTCGGTCGAGCATTCGTTCAATGGATTTGCGGTGGAATGCTTTATCGATGAATTGGCTGCCGCGGCAGGGCAAGATGCGGTGCAGTTTCGCAAGACGTTGCTGGTGAAGCCGGCGAACTGGAAAGCGAAGAATGATGAGGATCCGGATCCTGCGCGGCTGCGAGCGATCATGGAACTGGCGGCCGAGAAATCGGGATGGGGCACGCCTCTGCCGAAGGGCAAAGGACGCGGAATTGCGACCTATCATTCGTTTGGCAGTTATATCTGCGAGGTGGCCGAGGTCACGGTTCAAGGCAACAGCTTCAAGGTCGATCGCATGGTCGCCGCGATTGATTGCGGGCAGATCGTGAATCCGGAGTCGGTGCGGGCGCAGGCGGAGAGCGCGATTATCTACGGCCTCAGCGCGGCGTTGAAAAATGAGATCACAGTCAAGAATGGTGCGATCGAGCAGACGAATTTTGATGGGTATGATCCGGTACGGATCAGCGAAGCTCCGCCGATCGAAGTTCATCTAATGAAGAGCAAGGACGAGCCGGGTGGGATGGGAGAGCCAGCTTTGCCTCCGGCGGCGCCGGCAGTGGCGAATGCGATTTTCGCGGCTTGCGGGAAAAGGGTGCGGAAGCTGCCGTTTCAACTGGCGTGACCACTGCGGCTAAAGCCGTTGACCGTTGTTGATCGTTGACGCGGCCCTAAAAGGGCCGCTCTTCCACGGTGATGGCTACAGTGGAAACGCGACGATTGTAGCGAGATAGTGCACGCAGCCGGGCTGGGCGCGGCGGACAGCCGAAAGCGGCTGTCCCCACATAAACCTTAAACAGCAACGTACCACTTCGCAATTTTCTAGCGCGGGGCTTCTTCGAGCAGGCCTTGCTCGAGCTTTTCCTGGCACTCGATGCAGTGGCGGGTCCACGGCACGGCTTCAAGGCGCTTGGCGTTGATCTCTTTGCCGCAACTGATGCACTCACCAAAGCTGCCTTCGCGAATGCGGGCGAGAGCGCCATCGACCATCATTAGAGTTTGGCGCTCGTTGTTGCTCTGGCTAAACAGAAATTCCTTGGTGTACGAACTCGCTGCGCGGTCGGCGATATCCTGAGCAGTATCCTCGTCGGCGGAGCGGCCGTCGGCCTGATTGCGGGTCACGGTTCTGCGCAGTTCCTGCTGACGTGTTTCCAAACGTTTTTTGAATGATTCCAGTTTCTTCTTATCCATAGTCACTTCAATCCCATAATTGCCTATCAAAGTCTTAGGACGCCCCGTTACCGAGGCGTCCATCGTCAAAAAGGGCCAAACGGAAATAATAAGCGCGGGAAATCAGATGCGTCAACCGCCCAAAGGGCTGCATGGGAAGCGCTCTACCGTGGAAGCGGGTCTTTCATAGTGGCAAGGGCGTATCCGATCACCGCCATGGTGGCTGCGTTCTCGCGCAATTCGCTGGGCACAATCTTGTCCAGTGTGTCGGCGGCGGTGTGGTGATAGTTGAAGTAGGTGCGGCCGTCCTGCAGAATGCCGAAGGCAGGAACTCCAGTCTCCGACATTTGTGCAATGTCAGCACCGGGTGGGTAGTTGCTGGGCTCCATCGCAGTGGCCCCGATGCTGTCGAGAACTGAAAGGGCGGGCCGAAGAAGTTCCGCAGCGCTCGCGCTGATGCGAGTCTCAAAGCCAAGCGGGTGCGCGGCGCCCGTGTCGCATTCAATCGCAGCGACATGCTTGACGAACTCCGCCGAGTGATCGCGCGAATAAGTCTGGCTGCCGGCGCCTCCGCTCTCCTCGTCCATCCACGCGATCACACGCAGAGTACGCTTCGGGCGGAGATGGAGTTTCTGCAGCAGTTCAGCGGCTTGCATCGAAACGGCAACTCCTGCCGCATCATCGATGGCTCCCGTGCCAAGATCCCACGAGTCGAGATGTCCGGAGACCACGACAATCTGTTCGGGATGCTCACTGCCCTTCAGGTCGGCGATCACGTTGTAGCCGACACTGTCGGGAAGTTTTTGGGGCGTGAGCGTGAGATGTAAGCGGACCTTGCCCTCGGCGGCAAGGTGAGCGATGAGATCAGCATCTTCAGCGGTGACAGCACCTGCGGGAATGCCTGCGGGAAAGCTGAAGCCGGTGTGAGGCAGACGATAATCTGCGTTACCAACGGAACGGACGAGGGCAGCAACGGCTCCGAGTTCGGCTGCCGCTCTGGGGCCCATGCCGCGGTAACGGACGGCTTCGCCATAAGCGACAAATGAGAGTCCGGCGGCGGCTTTCTTCTTGTCGTAAATTTCGTTGAACACGACAATTTTGCCGGCGACCTTTTCGTGGCCCAACGACTTCAACTCATCGAAGTTGTTGACGACGACAACATCTGCGGCGAGACCTTCCGCCGCCGTGGAAGTGCTTCCTCCCAGCGCGGTGAGAACGATCTTTTGAGTGGTGCCGGAAACCTGCCCGGGATATTCCACGAGTTCGGCAGTCTCCGCGCCACGCACCCAGTGCGGAACCTTGACTTCTTCGAGCTGGACGTCGAGCCCAAGCTGGCGTAATTCGGCGGCGACATAATCGACGGCGACTTTGGCCTGGGGCGATCCACTGGGGCGCGGACCGATGTTCTCGGTCAAATGGGAAACCTGGCGGTAGGCATAGTCATCGGTGAGCGCAGCAGATTTAATCTTTTCCAAGTCGGCGAGCAACTGTGGAGGGAAATTCTCCTGCTGCGCGGGTGTCATTTGGGGCTGCGCGAAAAAAGATCCCTGTGCCGGCTGGGATGGTTGCGTTTGGGCGATGGCGATGGAACAAAGAAATAACAGAAAAAAGGCGGCGCGGAATTGGTTCATGGTTGGCCCAACAGTGTATCTGAGTTCGAGTGCGCGCGGATACTGCCGGCCCGCACTCGCGTCGCCTGAAAGGCGGCGACGCTCGCCCCGGACGAGGCGTCGGGGCCTACATATTCATTACGCGCGGTGCATTGATCCCGGCTACGCGCTCAGGCCGGCACGGGCGAGGATTTCTTGCGCAGGATGGCGGCCGAGACGAGGGTGATGACCAGGAATACGGGAAAAGGTTCCAGGAACGTCATGGAGATGTTGTAGAGCGGGTTGTGATAGTTGCGTGCGAAGTCTGCGGCCTGGCGCGCGGTCTCGTCGATCTTTTGCTGGCTCGCGCCCGACGACTTCGCGTGCTCCACCATCTGGGCGGCGTATTTTTCGGCAAAGTCGGGCATGAACTTGTAGAAGACGACCTCCCACGTCGCAACGTAGAAGCAGTTGGAGAGAACGGAGATCAGGATTCCCACGGCGAGTCCGCGGGCGAAGGTCAGCTTTCCGCCGGAAACGTTGTCCCGATACGAGCGGATGCCGAAGAAGACGAGCAGTCCGGCTAACACGATCGTGGTGTAGCCAATAATCAGTCCCTTGTCGCCGCTGATTTTGTGCATGAAGGGGACGGTGGCCAGCATGGTCACGGCGGAGGTGAGTCCGGAGATCACTCCGAAGGTCAGCACGGTCTTTCTCATTTCAATTCCTCGCTGTTGAATTTGTGGGGCGCACGGGACGGATTGTGCGGCGGGCGCCGGAAATTGTCGTCATACCTTCGGGTGATTTTGGGCCCTTGGGGCAAGAAACTCACTTTTGGGCGACGCATCAGGGGATCAGGTGGGCTTGTTTGCCCAATTGCACTGCCTGGGTACGCCGGCGGGCGCCAAGTTTGTCGAAGAGTCGGCTTGAGTGAGTTTTGACTGTGTTCTCGCTGACGAAGAGCTGGTCGGCGATTTCACGGTTGCTTAATCCGGCGGCGATCAGGCCGAGGATCTCCAATTCACGTGGGGTGATGCCAAGTTCGCTGATGCGCCGCTCGTCGGGTGTAAACGGACCGGTGGGCGGAAGCGAAGGCTCCGCCTTTTTTCGAGTCAGTGTCAATCCCAGCCAGATACCTAGGGCGGAGAAGAGTGCGGCCACCAGGCCACCATAGATTTCTACCGAGTGTTCGACCACCAGGAAGCGGTATTCCGTCAGCTTCAGTGCAGTGATCAAAAGTCCGCCGCACACGCCAAAGAGCAGAATGTCGCGCAGGGCGCGGTGGGTTCCGCGGGGTTTAGCGGTTGAGGCCATCGGGGAGTCATGATACCGGAAAGTTCGGGGATGTCAGGAACTCTAAGCGAAAAGATCTTAACCGCAGAGATCGCGGAGTAAGTCGCCGAGGAAGCAGAGAAAAATCTCATGGAGTGCGGCATGAAGCTGCCTAAATCCCGACTTTCTCGTGCAAGAGGGCGCGAAATGTGGCACTCGTAGGGGATCGTGCGAGTGTTATGCGGGCGAGACGCTGGTGCGACAGCCGGCAGAATGCCGGCGCGCTAAAAAAATGGCCCCTTACGGGGCCAGATTTTTAAGAGGCTAATGGTGGGCAATGTCAAGAAAGGTGATTGATGCCGCTCCGCCAGCCAGAACGGCCATTTGGGAAGTGACGCTCTTTGTCGAGAGTGAAGGTCATAGCACTAGTTTGCGGCCTCTTTGTTACAGGTGAAGGATGCATTTGCGACGCCAAAGCCAGGAAGATGCGTGATTGAGATCACACGGCCATGTAAACGGTTGGTAAAAATAGACTTAAAGAGTGTCGTTGACGGCACCGGTATACACGATGGAGATCAGATGGGAATGCAAAGTGCAGAACAATGCATATACGTTGCACGGTGATACCAAAGGCAAAAAAGAAAGCCCATGGCGTAATGCCACGGGCTCGCTCGATATCAAACCCTTAGCTGTTACCTGCCACAGTGCGTAACTTGCCGGGCAGGAAATGGTACGGGGGCCATGGGCCGCTGATAGCCACTTCGCAGTTCTTAAGCTGCTTGGCGGCGGTCGAGTAACGATTCTGGTATTTTTCCACGCTTTTGGTGTCGATCAGGTGGGCAATATCGATCAGCATGCCCTCCGGAGCGACCTTCTTGCAGCTGACTTCTTCCTCGAGCGGGTTGAAGAGCTTGTGGACTTGCACGGAGAGGGCCCGGGCCTTGGTCTGGCGCTCGCGCTCACGGGAGGCCTTCACCTTCAGCTTGGAGAGGTAGTCGCCACCGACGGTGTCTGGCAATTGAACATCGATCATGGCCTCGCGCAGGGAGCCGTCGCGCACGACGAGCTTGATGTGCATTTCGGACTTGCCGCGGAGCTTGGCCACGCTCAGGCCGAAAGCGCGCCGGTTAACCCGGACGGCCTGACGGAGGGCGTCATCGCACTCGAAAATGGTCCCGAATTTAAACGGAAGTACGGTGGAGTTGCGGAAGCAGTTGCTGACTACTCTTGCGTGCTCGATTGCGGCTTTCTGGTCCAGTTCACTGGCTGTGTGGTCGTATTCGCTTACGATCACGGCGAATTCACCACTTGGATAGCTTAGAACCGCTGCGCCGTTAACTCCTTGTACGCCCTCTAGCAGGAAAGGGCGGCGAGTGCGGGTTCCATTTGGGAGGGTTTGATGCTCGGTCAGACAATACGCGTACCACGCCATGTTGAACTCTCCGAACCGGGATGGAGGCGGACGAATCCACCTCTTGCGTCGAGTTTTTTCGCCAAAGCTTGTTAACAGCGAAGTTGGAAGTATGAACCGGGCGGTACTGGGCTACAACCCGGAAGCGCCTTACAGTCGCGCCTCCTAACTGCATATTACTTTGGGCATGCCTAAAAATGCAACTTTTTCTTTGCGAATGGCATCGGAAGGTTTCATTTCCCATCGGCTGAACGAGTTGCACGATCTTGCAAGGCGAGCAGGACCACCCGGAGCATCTCGTCGAAGGGGGCTGGCTTGCCCGTCCAAATCTCGAACTGGCGAGCGGCCTGATGAACGAACATCTCGATGCCGGGGATGATTTGAGCTCCCCGTTCCTTGGCCAGCTTCAGCAGCCGCGTTTCGGCGGGATCGTACACCATATCAAAGACATAGCGGGCATTGATCTCTTTGTCCTGGAGGGGTGTTTCCCGGGTATTTTCCATCCCGACCGGGGTGGCGTTGATGATCACATCGAAGGCCAATTTCTTCAGGTCTGGCCGTTTCATGATGCGGGCGCGGGCCTGGTGAGCTAATTTCTTGGCAGCGGCGAGGCTGCGGTTGAGAATATAGACTTCGCATCCCCGCTCTTTTAATCCGAATACGGCCGCCCGGGCCGCGCCACCGGCTCCCAGGACCAGGATGCGGGCGCCTTCCAGCGTGTTCAAGCGGCGCTCCAAGGGTCGGACAATCCCGGCTGTGTCGGTGTTGAATCCGTACAGCTTTCCATCTTGCGCCCGAACCACGGTGTTGCAGGCACCGATCTTGGTCGTATGGGAGTCGGTATTGTCCAGGTGTGGCAGGATCGCCTCTTTGTAAGGCATGGTCACGCTAAGACCGTGAATGGGGATCTCTTTCACGCACGTCAAGAGGTCCTTCAGGGTCTTGGCATGGAGAGGGAGATAGATGGCATTCACGTTCTCGCGCCGGAAGGCGGCGTTCATGATTGCAGGTGACAATGAGTGCGCGATCGGGTCGCCGACGACGCCGTAAACCCGTGTGGCAACGTCCACCTGATCGATGCGGTAGACGCTGCGTAGTTCCTGTGCGGTGATCTGCCCTGCCGCCGTTTCCTGCCCCGCACTTGCAGAGGCGAAGGTAAATACGCTCCCGGCTCGGACACCAAGCACCCGGCTGATGGTTCCCTGCTCTCCCATGCACATGCCGACCAGGGAATGCAGGTCGCCCTTGCGAGACAAGAACTTGATCATGGTGACGTTGTCGACGAGGGTTGTGGCGGTGCCTACAAGCTTGTAGAAGTCAGCCGGGAATGCCAGCATTTTCTCGAGGGTTTCATCGAGTCTCTTGGTTGCGCGGAAGTCGTGTTGGGAAAGAATCAATCCTGCCCGGGTGCGCAGCTTTTGAAGCTGTTCTGGTTTGCACTTCGTGGCAGTTTGTACTTCAATATCAACCAGTTGGCAGCCGGCGGAGGCGGCTTTGTTAAGGATATCGAGCTGCGAGGCGATGGAACCACGAAACTTCCCTCCGCTTGCAACTCTCCGGCAGGTTGCGATGGCTATCGTGCCATGGTGGGATTCGAGAAAGCGCTTGATTTTTGGGAGAGCCAGGCCAGGTTTGGAAAGGTAGTCCAACCTGAACTCCAGTAAGGAGTTGTCGCGCACCAAGGCCTCGGCTCTTTCAGCCAATTCATTGGGGTCAGAACCGGTCACTGCCAGGCATACACGTGGCAGCCTGTGGGGTAACAAACGGGGCGCGACCGGGGGACCAGAATTCATCTTCGCTAGGATCGAAACCTGCCTCTATGGCTCATCGGAATGAACGGCGAATTATTACAGGCAGCTAATTATTTATGCAACAAGGGATTAACAATCGGTGCGAAAAACTTGCGCTCCGGGGTTCCCATCACCCTCGTAACCTTGACCCTGCCTTACCTGCTTGTTACCTTCCGGCTGAAGCCTTTCTTTTCTGGCATTTAACTGGTGAAGGGGTCGCCAAGGGCGGTCTTTTCCGGAGGTAACATGAAGAAAACAGGACTATTGGTGTTGTTATTGGCGACGGCGGCATGGGCTCAGACTACCGATCCGGCTACGTTTCAGGCCCCAGAGGGAACGACACCGACCACAAATAGCTTTCCTATAGAGCGAATTCCGACGCCGACCTACGCCGACCTGTACTGCGCCGGGTTCATCAGCAAACACATCCTGCCCGATTCCAACTACATCATTGGCGGCATTCATTCGCCGACGACGACCCATTTCACCCGTGGCGATATGGTGTATTTGCGCGGAGCGGGATATACCAACGGGGCGGAGTACGAGATTGTGCGTGCTCTGCGCGACATCGATGAGTACGAAGTGTACCCGGGCCAGACAAAGCTGCTGAAGCAGACCGGGCAGCCGTACGAAGAAGTCGGGCGCGTGAAGGTGATTGATACGCGGAGCAAGGCAGCGATCGCGCAGATCGAGTACGCCTGCGACGGTGTCAACCCTGGGGACACGACGATTCCGTTTGCAGAGAAGCAGGTGCTTCCCTTCCACGGCCCCGTCCGTTTTGACCGGTATCTGCCAGCCAGCAACAAGGTTGCGGGGCGAATCGTCATGGGCAAGGACTTCGACTCGCAGATGGGCACCGGACACAAGGTGTACATGAATGTGGGCTCGAACCAGGGCGTGAAGATCGGCGACTTCTTCCGCGCGGTCCGCAGTTACGAGGCGGATTTGAAGGATCCCGTCGATTCTCTCTCGTTCCGGGCGGCCATGGCCGAAGATACCCAGAAGAAAATGCCTTCTTTCGATCCGCAACTGTTCGAGAAAGAGAATGGCCCGGTGATCCACGTGCGGGATCTGCCGCGGCGCGCCATCGGTGAGATCGTGATCATCGGCGTGACCGATACGACAGCGACCGGCATGATCGTTTTCGCGATGGAAGATGTGCATGCGGGCGATGGCGTTGAACTCGATCAGGTGAACTAGGCTCTCCGCTCAGTTGAGTCCCAGACCGGGGACGGGAAACCCGTCCCCGGTTTTATTGTCAGATATTGATTTACACATATCGATGTGTAATACTTTACACATGGCGACCAATCTCGCGATTGATGATCGGCTAATTGAAGAAGCACGGAAGAGCGGAAAGCACAAGACCAAGAAAGAGGCGGTTACGACTGCACTGCGGGAGTACATCCAGCGGCATCGGCAGCGCCGTATTCTCGAGGCGTTTGGTACGTTCGATTTCGACCCTAGTTATGACTACAAGGCCGAGCGCCGGAGAAAGCGGCTAGGATGATTCTGGTAGACACGCCAGTTTGGTCATCGGCGCTTCGGCGCAAGGCCGCGCATCTGGCTGTCCAAGAGCGTCATCTCACCCAGTTGCTGTATACGCTCGTAGACGAGGGGAGAGTGCAACTGCTAGGGGCTGTACGCCAAGAATTACTTTCCGGACTAAGAGAGGAATCGCAGTTTCGACGCCTGCGCGATTACCTACGCGATTTCCCAGACGTACCTGTTGAAACTGAGGATTACGAGGAAGCCGCTCGTGCGAGCAATCAATGCCGCACTGCCGGAATTGCGGCTTCTCCGGTAGACATGCTGATGTGCGCTGTTGCAGTGCGGCACCGTTGGGAGATTCTTACCGCCGACCGAGACTTCGTACACTATCGGAAGATCCTAAAAATTAACCTATTTACTCGGTGATTGGTGACCTGTGCTGCTTTTCAAGCCGCGTCTACACGTAGCTTGGGCGGTTTGGGTGGAATATATGTGGATGCTTCCGTTGTTGGAAAAGATCCAGCATGGCTTCGAATCCGCTTTCCAACTTGAAATTGCACTCTGGCGTTGTCAGCGGGACCAACCAGAGAAAGTGCACCGGCCGACCGTCGAGTTGCAGCAACTCAGGCAAAGTCTGGTCCTTGGTGACGATGGGTGGAAGGAAGAAAAGCGTATCCAAAATAGTGCTCCCCCAGAAAGGTGCGGGAGGGTTTCCGTTCGGCATCGTGTGGCCGTGACCAAGCCACGATTTGTTGCCGTGAGGGAAATGCGCTACCCAACGCAAGGTCGAAATATATTCCTCGCGGGGTTTCGCGCAATAGAAAATCAGTTCCACGCGACGAGGTACGTCCACAGCACGCCGTGGCAAAGTCATTTCCAGATCGCTCATCCCGCCGGTCACGAGCGAATACACGATTTGATCACCGCGTTTCCGCTGAAAGATATACACGTCGACGTGAGGAACTAGAGGAAGCAGTTCGTGAGAGACCTTGAGCGCTTCTCCGCATAGCTGCGCGTAGGCGGATTCACGAGCTTTCCTATACCGCCCGGCATGTGGAGTGACACCCAGCTTCGTCGTTGCTGTATCGTGCCGTATGACGCTAGTACCGTCGGGAGTCTTGCCTTCGTCAGCCGGTTCGCTCACGCCTCGCTCCTGTAGCTATTTCTCACCGAATACTTCAGCCGTGAAGGCCTCAATTGTGGCGCCATGCTTCCACGCGTCCGAAGGCAATCCCGCTTTGCGGCAGGTTTGATCGAGGAACGTGAAGCGATCCCAGTTGCGTTCGCTGGGCACTTGTGGCAGGAGGAGGCCGCGTTGTCCGGCCATGCTGACTAGCAGTCCATGACGGCCGACTTCCACTTCTTCCGCGGAGATTGGCAGCGGAGGAGAGAGGATACTGAGCTCAATCTTCAACTGGGGCGCTTCTTCTATGGTTACAGGATAGAAACGCGCATCTTCGAACGCGGCGGCACGAGCAGTGTCGATCACGGCGCGATATACAGAGCTGACGGGAAGCACGTAGCCGACGCAGCCGCGTAACTCTCCATTCAAATACAGCGATGTAAATGCACCGCGAGGTTCGGCAAGGTGGGGGCTGGGCGGATTCAAGGAAACTTCGCGATTCTCGAGCGCAGAGAGAATCGAATCGTGAGCCAATTGCAGCAGCAGGGCTCTCTCTTCGGGCGAAAACTCACTCTGCTCCACAGCGATCGGACTAGGTCGAGGCAGCGACATCACGGTCGGCCTGCGCGGGCGTTACTGGTTTTCTCCGGCGACTGAGAATGAATGCGCGGCGGCGGCGCTTCACCACGCGCTGGTCGATTTTTGACCAGAACGCGACAAAATAGTCTATTCCTGAGACCAGCGATACGCACACCATGAACCAGATCGCGACGGAAGCGATCCAGTGGACCGGAAAGAAGTAATGGCCGTAGATGGGCCACTCTTTCCAGTGATGGTCTAGAATCACCGCTACCACTGATACGATCTGCACCACCATCTTGAACTTGCCGAGTTCGCTGGCCTCAATGGTAAAGCCTTCAGAAGCCGCAATTGAGCGCAGTCCGCTAACCAGGAACTCCCGGCCGATCACGACGATCGCGACCCAGGCAGGCACCAGGCTCGGATTGATCTGAACGAGAACAATGAATGCTGCCGCGATCAAGAGCTTGTCCGCAATCGGATCGAGCAGAATTCCCATGGTCGTGATCTGATCGCGTTTGCGAGCAAGGTAGCCGTCAATTCCATCGGTCATCGCGGCGGCGATGAACAAAGCGGAGGCTAGAAGCTCCTTGGTCCCGTGTTCGCTGCTGAAATGAGGACTGGCCAGAATCCATACCAGCAGAGGAATACTGCAGATGCGGGAAAGCGTGATGGAATTGGGCAGGTTCACACTTGGGGGGTCCGGTGGCCAGCCGGCAACCAAGTTTGATTATGCTCCACGGGGGAAGGGAACGCAATGCGAGCAAGAAAAGATCTCATCACAGAGGACACAGAGGAACACGGAGGAACATCCATGCGTTCCTCTGCTACTGGTGGTTGGGATCTATTTCGGGCTGGGGGCCGTTTTGTCAGTCTTTGTGGCGCTTTTGGGCTGCTTGGCGATGATCATGTCCTTGACTTTGTCGTAGGTAGCTTGGGGAACGATCTTCTTCTGCACCAGTTCATTCTTGGCGCGGTAGGGCCGCCCGTCGATGATCTTTTGCGAGTAGGCATCACCGATGCCCGGCAGTTCCTTGAGCTGATCTTTCGTGGCCGTGTTGATGTCGAGTTTCTCGGCGGCCGTTTTTGCAGCGGCTGCGGGAGCGGCTGACGAAGCTGGTTTTGCTTGCGCGACTGCCATCCCGCTGACTAAAGATAGTGCAAAGACGAGAACAGCGATTTGCGCCATCAACTTTCTTTCGACCAGTTTCATGAAGTTCTCCTTTCAGAATCATTATGCGTAAATTCCACGCTGGCGGATCGTATAGGCGACACGGTCGATTGCTAGCATGTAGGCGGCGATCCGGTTGTTGACGTGGTGGGTTTCGGCGTAACGGACGACGTCGTCGAACGACGATTTCATAATGGCGTCGAGTTGCTCGTTGACCACCGACTCTTTCCAGAAGTAGCCCTGTCGATCCTGCACCCACTCGAAGTACGAAGTTGTAACGCCACCAGCGTTGGCCAGAATGTCGGGAATGACGAAGACGCCTTTATCGGCAAGGATGTCGTCAGCCGCGGATGTGGTAGGACCGTTGGCGCCTTCGGCGAGAATTCGGCACTTGACACGGTCGGCGTTGCGGCTGGTGATAACGTTCTCAGTGGCCGCGGGAATGAGGATTTCACAGTCTTCGACGAGTAGGTCGGCCGTCTCGCGTTTCTCCGCTCCGGGGAAGCCGTGGATGGTCCCATTTTTCTGGCGGAAATCGACCAGGGCTTTGATGTCAATGCCATTCTTGTTGTGTAGGCCACCGCCAACCTCGCCGATGCCAATCACTTTGTACCCTGTCTGATGCATCAGCAGAGCGGCATTGGAACCCACATTGCCGAAGCCCTGCACGATGACGCGGCTCTTTTCGCGGGCAAGGCCCAGCTTCTGGCAGGCTTCGTCGCACACGACCATCACGCCGCGGCCGGTGGCTTCGCGACGTCCCCGGGATCCGCCGATGTTGATGGGCTTGCCGGTTACTACGGCTGTGACGGTCTGGCGCATGTGCATGGAATAGGTATCCATCATCCAGGCCATGATCTGTTCGTTGGTATTCACATCGGGGGCAGGAACGTCTTTCTCGGGGCCGATGAATTCGATGAGTTCGGAGGTGTAGCGGCGGGTCATGCGCTCGACCTCACCCATCGACATTTTGTGCGGATCGCAGATCACGCCTCCCTTGGCGCCGCCAAACGGAATGTTGACCACCGCGCACTTCCAGGTCATCCAACTGGCAAGCGCGCGCACTTCGTCGAGGGTGACATCAGGGGCGTAGCGGATGCCGCCTTTGGCCGGGCCGCGCGCGATGGAGTGTTGCACGCGGAATCCGGTAAAAACTTCGAGGTGGCCATCATCCATCTGCACCGGGATGTAGACCGTAACCTCGCGGTTGGGGTATCGCAATACGCGCCACAGGCCTTCATCGAGGTTCAGTTTCTGGGCAGCCAGATCGAAGCGGGCGCGCTGCGACTCCCACGGATTTGTTTCTTTATCCACGTGGGCAGGTGTGGTGATCGTCGTTGTCATGAAAATAGTCTCCGGAATGATGGCAGGTGAGTCGTCCTGCTCTGTGAGGTTCGGTGCCGGGCAAAAGTGGGCAAACGTTCAGAGTATATGAGGGTTAGATGCGGGGAAGCAAGCTGAGGAACCTCGAAGGGCAGGTCCGCGGCTGCGGGTGGCGGGTGCCCACTCAAGCCAGCACCGGGCTTGAATTGTCTACTGCCGATCCGCCAAGCAATCGTCGGATTCCTCGTACCATCGTTCGCAACGAAATCGCGATGTGGTGAGCCCTGTTTCAATGACCGGCGTAACTATCACCGAATGGGCGCGCCGTGCTCGAATGAATTCTGGAGGGCTTAGTTACATGAAGTTGATGGTATTCGTGTTGTTG
>DATMOO010000058.1:0-11567 GCA_035568275.1 Candidatus Sulfotelmatobacter sp. | reverse complement strand
TATGACCGCGCACTTCGCGATATTGCTGCCCTGGAGCGAAAGCTCGCGGCGGGACTGAGTCCGGCGCTCTGGCGGAAGCCGCCGAAGGGCCAGGCCGGCAAGCTCAAGATTCACGCCGGCACTCGCCGCGATGTCTATTTGCGCAACGTGGAACGCTGCAAGGAGTACATCGCCGCGGGCGACATCTTTCAGGTGGTGTACTCGCAACGTTTCGACTTCACTCCCGAGGTCGCTCCTTTCGCTCTGTACCGCGCCCTGCGCCAGGTCAATCCATCACCCTATCTCTATTTTCTGAAGATGGAGGATCGGCACATTCTCGGCTCATCTCCCGAGATGTTGGTGCGGGTGACGGGGCGCAAGTTGGAGTACCGGCCGATCGCGGGCACGCGTCCCCGGGGCCGCGATGCGGCCGAAGATGCTCGCCTCGAGCAGCAAGTGCGCAACGATGAGAAAGAGCGTGCGGAACACGTGATGCTGGTCGATCTCGGACGCAACGACCTTGGCCGCGTCAGCGAGTACGGTTCGGTGAAGGTGAAAGACCTGATGTACGTTGAGCGCTACTCGCACGTCATGCACCTGGTGTCAGCGCTGGAGGGGACTCTGCGAAAAGATCTCGACGCGATCGATGCCTTGGCTGCGTGCTTCCCCGCGGGAACCCTCAGCGGCGCGCCGAAAGTGCGCGCCATGCAGATCATCGAAGAACTGGAGCCCACCCGCCGCGGTGTTTACGGCGGCTCAGTTCTGTATGCGGATTTCGCAGGCAATCTCGACTCCTGCATCGGCATTCGCACATTGCTGATGCAGGGGAAGAAGGCATACCTGCAGGCTGGTGGAGGAATCGTTGCCGATTCCGATCCGACAGCAGAATTTCAGGAATCGATGAATAAAGCGGGAGCGCTACTACGAGCCGTTGAAATGGCTAGGAAAGCGTAGGCGTTACAGTTCCAAAAAGTTTTTCACAAGTTTTTTCCCCGCGTCCGTCAGCACGCTCTCTGGATGAAACTGCACGCCTTCGACCGCCAGCTTTTTGTGGCGCAATCCCATGATCGTCCGCGTGCCGTCTTTCTCGGTTGTCCAGGCGCTGATTTCCAGATCGGCAGGCAGATTCTTTTCTTCCACAATGAGCGAGTGGTAGCGCGTCGCGGTCATCGGCATGGGAAGCCCCTGAAACACCGTTTTGTTGTCGTGCATGACGGCGCTGGTTTTCCCGTGCATGAGATGGGGAGCACGGATGACTCGTCCTCCAAACGCTTCGCCCATGGCCTGATGCCCCAGGCACACACCGAGCAGTGGCGTTTTTCCGGCGAAGTGACGAATCAAATCAATGCTGATGCCGGCCTCACGCGGCGTACATGGCCCGGGAGAGATGACGATCTTTTCCGGCCGCATCGCTTCGACTTCCTCGACCGTGACCTGATCATTGCGCCGCACTTCCACATCGGCGCCCAGTTCTCCGAGATACTGGACCAGGTTGTAGGTGAACGAATCGTAGTTGTCGAGAACGAAAACCAAGAATTAAACCTCTAGCTGGCTCCACGCCTTTCGACACCAGATTACACCAGACCGCGGCCACCGCTTGTCAACGCAGTCGTCTCGCCCAAAAGAGCCAATCCGTTACCCAAGCGTGGTATTGACCCGGACCAGACCGGCAGCGCATCCTCTTAATCGATGTCCGCCACTTCAACACGACTTGGAGGAAGCATGGCCGAGCCCCAGCAGGAGAAGCGGGGTGCACGACGTTTCGCATTACGAGTACCGGTCAGCGTTAATCGCAATTCCACCGACAGCAGCGTTCAGAACGAAGCCGCCCAACTCCGTGATGTCAGCGCCCGCGGCATCTGCTTTTACCTGGACTCAGCCATCGAACAGGGGGCGCACATCGGATTTACTCTTACCCTTCCGCCAGAAGTGACCCTCACCGAAAGTATTCGCGTTCAATGCCAAGGTCGCGTCGTGCGAGTAGAAGATGGCGTGGACGATGGACGAGTCAGCGTGGCCGCGGTGATTGAATCGTACGAGTTCCTTCCGGAAGCCTAAGCGCAGGCCTCAATCCGAGGATCGATGTAAACCGTTTGAGGGAGTCAGAACCCGAAAGCCACAATGCTGTGATCTCGCACTTGAGGATCTGACTCCTGACCTGTAACTTCCAACCTCCTGCTCCCTGACCCCTGGTCCCTGTGGTATGTTTCCTTCAAGCTTCCAACGAGGAATTTGTGCCGCGATTCGGGTCCACGTCTGTCTGCGTCAGCACTTTGATTGTCGTATTTGTCCTCTCTGTGTGGGCGCAGAACTTCGGACCTCCGCGGGTGATCCAGAGCGTCCGCATGGTTTTTGAAAAGGGAGCGCCAGCCGTCGAAATCCTTTCCAGCGGTTCGGTCATCCCTGAGATCATGATTCTCGATTCGCCGCCCCGTCTGGTGATCGATCTTCCGAACACGCGGCTTGGACTGGTTCAGAAACGAATCCGAATCCAGAAGGAAAACATCACCGCGATCCGCGTCAATCAGTACACCAGCAATCCTCCGGTCACCCGCATTGTGCTCGACCTGCTCGCGCCCTACGGACATTCCTGGGACGGCGCCGGTAATCGGCTCATGGTGCGGCTGAAACCCGCGGAAGCCGTCGACACTGCAAAGAAGCAGGAGTCCGGCCAGCCAATGAGCGCTCCGGGATTCGCCTTGACTCCGGATGCCGCGGTGGTTCCCGTCGTCGGCGGCGCAAGCGCGGTTGCAGTGGATGCCAGCCGACTCTCCGCAGGTTCTTCCGTCACCGCTGGTTCCGACACCACCATGTTGCATCTTCCCAATGGAGGCGAAGTCCGTGTGTGCCCTGGCACCACGCTTTCCGTAAGTTCTTCACCCAGCAAGCGCGACCTGATGTTTGGTATGGGCACGGGCGCCATCGAAATGCACTACACGCTCAAAGTATCGTCCGATGCGGTTCTGACTCCGGATTTCCGCATCATGTTTGCCGGGCCGGGGGAGTTCCATTTTGCAGTCAGCGCCGACTCTCACGGCAATACTTGCGTCCGTACGCTGCGCGGTAACACGTCCTCCGCTATCGTCGCCGAACTAATGGGCAACCGCATATACCAGGTGAAGCCGACCGAGCAGGCCATGTTTCACTCCGGGCAAATCGATAAAGTCGATGGCGATGTACCACTGGAATGTGGATGCCCTCCGCCGCGGGCGGTCTTGATGGCGGACGCTCCGCCTGCCCAGATCCTGCCCGGCTCCGAGGTACCAAAAGCCGTTATGGGAGCGGGTTCGGCGGGGAACTCAACCGCCAACAATGCTGCAACTTCCCATGCCGGAGGCACGCAGCTGACGAATGGTCCGGAAACCGCCCCGCTTCCGGCATCGCAGCCGAACGACGTGCACGTGCAAGTCGACGCGCCTTTTGTGTTCAGCGCAAAGGATCGTGCTGCGAAAACGGTGCCCGCTCCGGCGCAGGCCCCTGCGGATCTGCCACCTGCTCAGTCCACGCAGCAACAGGTTCACGTTGATCCCGTCATTCAGCCTGCCCCGCCCGCGGAGCCCCAAAAGAAAACGGAACATCCGGGCTTTTTTCGCCGCGTAGGAAAGTTCTTCTCGGCGATCTTCCACTAGAACGGTCTCATAAATGACTTTGAAAGGGCGTGTTTCAGCCGCGCCGCGAAAAGGTTTTAGTGGAAGAGCGGCGTTTTAGCGCCGCCTCAGATCCGACAGGGGGTTAGGCTTCAGCCCAGAGGGAAGAGCTTGAGTACCAAGCTGATTTGGGTGACTGATCTGGTCATTCTTCCGCCTAATGAGTCCCAACTCGCCTGTGACTGAGACAGCCGCGGCTCTGGATATCTTCCGTACCAATCGCCCCTTGCCCCGGATATCCTTTTTTCCCGTCCATGCGTCTTAACGGTTTGAGATACCACCCTGTCGACCGGAGCGCACCATGACTGCAGCATCGCCGGGGCCACGTCTTTTTTCTGTCCTGACCAATGAGCACGACAACCCCTTCCGCACCAGGAAAGACACATTTCTATTTTCGCTTCTCGGGCAAGCTGCGTTTCTGGCCCTGATCATCTATCTCACAAGTTGCGTGATTCGTAATCCTCCGGATATCGCTCGGCGGATGCCCGATCTCGGGAAGTTTCCTTTGGTCTTTTCCGGGTTCAACGGTGGCGGGGGAGGTAATCACGAGCAACTGCCGGCATCGAATGGCGAGCCATCCCGTGCCTCCCTGCAAATGCAGATCGTCAGCCCGAGCGTGATGGTCCCAACAGAAATGCCGACGCTTCCGCGCGAAGCCACGGTGATGGTGGCGCCAGATGTTAAATTTCCCGTTGCGTCCCATATCGGAGATCCATCCTCGCCCTTTTCGAAATGGCTTTCCGACGGCCCGGGCGGGCGCGGCGGCATGGGCGACGGATGTTGTAACGGAATCGGGCCTGATTCCGGCCCATCCGTAGGTGAAGGTACACCCGGAGCTCATCCGGGTCGCAACGGTGTGACGATGCCCGAGGTAATCTACAGTCCCGAGCCCAGTTTTTCGGAAGAAGCCCGAAAAGCAAAATTCCAGGGAATCGTGATGCTGATGGTGGTAGTAGGCACAGACGGCCGCCCTTACAACATCCGCGTGCGCCAGAGCTTGGGGATGGGTCTCGACGAACAGGCAATCGCAGCCGTCAGGAACTGGCGCTTCCGTCCGGCGACATTCCGTGGTCAACCCATCGCGACACAGATCGCGGTGCAAGTCGACTTTCACTTGTACTAGGGCAGCGAGGCTGTGAGTCGGACTTCAGACCTCATGCAGAATCGTGCCGAGGTCCGAAGGCCGACGTGCGAGGTCCGTTTTCACTAGCCGCGATTGATCGCCCGCCGCAATGGCTCCACTTTCTCGCGCAGGTCCTCTGCCAGGTCCGCGCCGCGAGAGGCGGCGTCCCGAACTCGTTCGCCGACTTCACGCACCCGATCCTTGGCCTCGTCTGCCCAATCCTCAATGCTGTCCTTGGCATCTTCGTAGCCGCGCCGCAGATCCTTGCGCAACTGCTTGCCCGCTTTCGGAGCTAACAAGAGCCCCGCCAGTGCGCCGGCTCCCAGTCCGATCAAAAGAAACGTAATCGCTGTCCCGATGTGGCTGCCTTCCGAAGAGTTGTAACGACCTGTTGTCATGATGCCTCTTTTCTCAGCACCCAAACTCGTCCGCCCGCTTGAGCACGCCTAATTGATTGTAGTCCCACTCGCGGGGACGGATCATCCAAAGAGTCCAGTTTAGGATGCAGCTAATCCCAAAAGTGATCGCCGCCCATTTTGGTTGATTCCTGCCCGAGCGTCGACCCATCTGGGCGGCCAAGGCGATTCACCACGAAGGACACGAAGGTTCACGAAGGAAAACCTGGTTCGCCTTCCTTCATGAACCTTCGTGTCCTTCGTGGTTGATGATTCGTGGTTGATGATTTTCACTCCTCCCCGACTTTCCCTTCCGGCGCACCCATGTGTAAAATAAAGCTTTAGCCCCTGTGGCAGCGGATTTGTGGCTTGCCCGCCTTCCGCCGGCTTCAACCGCAATCGTACAAGGAGAGTTTCAAGCGATGTCGATCCCTGCCACACAGCTTCGTCCCGGCATGATCATCAAGCACAACAATGACCTGCATTCTGTTTTCAGCGTCGAGCACCGCACGCCCGGTAACCTGCGCGCCTTCATCCAGGCCAAGCTGCGTAACCTGCGGACCGGCGCCATGTTCGAGCACCGCTTCCGCTCGCCCGATCCGATCGAGAAGATCACCGTCGACGAAGTCGAAATGCAGTTCCTTTACTCCGATGGCGACAGCTACTACTTCATGGACACCTCGAACTACGAGCAGACTCACCTAACCAAGGAAATTTTGGGTGACGCAGTTGAATACCTGATCCCCAACCTCGAGATCAAGGTGGAGTTTTTCGACGGCAAGGCCGTTGGCATCGAATTGCCCCAGACCGTCATTCTGACCGTGATTGAGACCGAGCCCGGACTGAAGAGCGCCACCGCTTCCAGCGTGACCAAGGCCGCCAAAACGGAGACCGGCCTGGTTGTGCAGGTTCCGCCGTTCATCAACGAAGGCGAGAAGATCAAAGTCGATACGTCGGAAGGCGCGTATCTGTCCCGCGCGTAGGGCTTTATTTGTCATCCTGAGCGCAGCGAGAACGTAGCGAAGTTCTCGTGGAGTCGAAGGTTCCCTACCCTGTACATAGTTGGTTTGCGGTGGAAAGGCATTCTCTCGCGACTGCATCGGTTGAAACTCCCGCAGGCTCCAAGGGAATTTGAGATGATAGGGATCCTTCGACTACGAATCAGCCTCACCTTCGCGAGGCTGATCCTCCGCTCAGGATGACAACTACAGAAGATGACCTCCCCCGACAAACCGATTCAAGCCCGCCGCTTCCTCGTTCGCGGACGAGTGCAAGGCGTAGGCTTCCGCTGGTTCGTCGAACGCGAGGCCCACATCCTGGGCATCGCTGGATGGGTTCGGAACAACCACGACGGCAGCGTCGAAGTCCTCGCCCAGGGCACCCGCGATCAACTCTCCGGGCTGCATTCGCGCTTGCGTGAAGGTCCGCGCGCAGCCCGCGTCGATTCCGTCGAAATTTCAGACGAGAATCCGGCTGCCGGCCTCAGTTCATTCCGTATTGAAGGAGCGTGGTAATGTCCCCTGTTTCCGCGGTCGAAGTCGATCATCTGAAGAAGCTCATTCGCGAGGTTCCGGATTTTCCCAAGAAGGGGATTCTGTTCTACGACATCACGACGCTCCTGAAAGACAAGACGGGACTCGCCATGCTCATCGACAAACTCTCGGAGCACTACATTGCCCAGGACATCGATCTGGTGCTGGGGATGGAAGCTCGCGGTTTCATCTTCGCGCCTGCGCTCGCCTATCGCTTGAATGCGGGATTCGTTCCCGTGCGCAAACCCGGCAAGCTTCCCGCCGAATGTGTGAGCTACGATTATGCTCTCGAGTATGGTTCGAACACGCTGCAGATTCACAAGGACGCGATCCAGAAGGGCCAGCGCGTGCTCATCGTCGACGACTTGCTCGCGACCGGCGGCACCGCCGAAGCTACCGCGAAGCTGGCGGAATCCCTCGGCGCAAAGATCGCTGGCTTAGGATTCGTCGTCGAACTTTCATTCCTCAATGGCCGCGACAAGCTGAAGAAGTACGACGTGATGTCGCTGCTTCGCTACGACAAATAGCACCGCCGGAGGCGCTCGTGAAGGTTCTTTCCTCTTTTTCCAGGCTGCTGATTGCGCTTTTGTTGGGTTCCCTTTGTCTTGCGAAAGACAAGCCTTCCGACCACGAAGGGGCTGACCTTCTCGCCAAGGCTACCTCCTTACAAAACCTTCACGAGCAAGGGGCACAACCCTTTCAACTCCGGATGCGTGTTCATGCCGAGCACATTGCCCCCAAGCCAACGGACGGCGCCTACGCTGAAGTTTGGATGGCTCAGAACAAGTGGAGACGCGAGGTTGCTTTTCCGGGATTCACTCAGTTGGAAATCGGCGATGTTGACTCCAAATGGATCACCCGGAATTTCGACTTTCGTCCACGGGCCGTTTATCTGACGGAAGTGGCGGTGGAACACTTCATCCATCCCGGGGCTCAGCAGGAGACGGTAATCAAGTCCGTGCGCCGCAGGAAAGTCAAGGGCGTGGAACTGCGTTGCGTAGAACTTCTGGACAAGGAAGGGAAACAGGCTCGGGAACTCTGTTTCGACGGGGCCGATGTTCTGGTTTCAGTTTCCCAGGGGAACCGGCGTTTTGAGTATGCCGACTTCGGCAAGTCCGGTAACAAGGTTTTCCCGAAGAGCATTCGTGTTTACGAATCAGGCGTGCAGATCCTGGACATCAGCGCCGACAATTTGATTGGGCCCTCTGATTCTCGCGATGCGCTATTCCTGCACGGAGCGGGAGCGCGCCACATCGCAGAGTGCGAGGAATGGCCCAAGCTCATCAAGAAGATTCCGCCTCAGTATCCTCCCGCGGCCAGATCCGCGCACCAGCAGGGGACGGTAATTCTATACACAGTGCTGTCAGACCAAGGCACCGTCGAAAAGACGTCGGTTTTGCAGTCCGCAGGAGATAACTTGGACAAGTCCGCTGCCGACGCCGTCAAACAATGGGTGTATTCCCCGCCAGCATGCGGAACCGTGGCCCTACCGACGGAAATCGAAGTACAGGTGAATTATGAACTGAGGATCGAGTGAACTGACCGAACAGCCTTGTACTTCAAGCCTATAACCAAAACGGGGCCAGCGCTGGTTGACGCTTAGCCCCGTTTCGTATTCGATCGAGGAAAATTCGCGCTCTACTTCGCATTTCGTGCAATCAGGAGTCCCACTCCCGCCCAGAATCCACCGCTGATCGCGAACGACAGCGCCATCCCCGCGATTGCACCCCAATTAATGCGCCGGCGACGTTGATCCGAATCGTTTTCATCGCCCAGCCATGAACTAAGAAATCGACTTCTCCCCAGACCACTGTCCAGGCATATCCAGCGCACCGGAACTCGCATCGCACGGGTGCTCGCTTGAGGAGGAAAATTTACCAGCTTGTAACTCATCAAGCACCTCCTCGTGTCGGATTGCAACTCGTCTGCCATTTCCGTCCTGGCGCAAGCGCCTGATTGTAACGCAAGCGCCTGATTGTAAGAGGAGCATTCCCACCCGAGGGTTGCCATAGTCCAAACGCACGTCAAAACTCCCGAGCGTGCGTACAAATTTCGCATGATCTGCGCCCAACTGAATTCGATGATCCGCCCCTGCCACCCCTCATTTCTCCCTTAGTACTAGGTGAGAAGCTTTAGGGAGATAACCCTTCCGCCGAAACCAGTCCTCCATGGAACTCCTTAGATCGTCGAGCGGGACACTCGAGCCGATCTCCATCTCTCCGTCGGCCACCGGAAGCGTGTCGTCGAACACGCTGAAATTCGTGAAGCTTCGCATGGAGAATGAGTCCAGCCATTTAAGTGGGCAGGGAAGCGTGCTGCCATTCACCTCGTACTCCACGCGAATCTTGCGGGCGAACATGAGTTGATTTAACCACACACCGGGAGCTGCGCATTTTCCAAACCCGCGAACCATGCGTGGTGTTTGACAAACGATAATTCAGCTCGTACTCTCCTCTCGCGTCACATCAGGAAGGGAGCGCTCCGCATGATCACGAATCTGATTTGGTGGATCGTTGTGGGTCTGATCGCAGGCTGGGCCGCCGGCAAGCTCATGAAAGGCGGCGGTTACGGGGTGGTGATGGATATTGTCCTTGGCATCGTCGGCGCTGTGGTTGGCGGGTGGCTGATGGGTCTGCTCGGTATTCACGCAGGGGGCTTCATCGGCACCATCATCGTCGCGATCATCGGTGCCGTTTTTCTCATCTGGCTTACCCGCTTGCTCAAGAGAGCCTGACTCGCGGATCTGGGCCCGTCCGCGGGCCCAGACATCTTAAAACTCCGAAACTGAATCTACGGCTCCAGACACCCGGTCTGCGGTGTCCAATACTTCGTAGGGCCGCGTCGTCGATCGCCGATCTATCTGAGAGGCGCTGCTCGTTTTCTGTCTCCACCCCTCTCTGTCTGGCACGCGAGCTCTCGTTGACGGAGGAGCGATGCACCCTTTGAAAGTAGCCGTGCTGTTCTTTGCGCTTCCGGCGTTTTCCTTTGGCCAAACTCCAGTCCCACCAGTTTCGGCAAGTTCCGCCGCCCGCCTGCCGGTCACGCGTGTCATTCTCTACAAAAACGGCGTCGGATATTTCGAGCACTCCGGACACGTCCGCGGAAGCCAGGATGTAAATGTCGATTTCACCACAGCCCAGCTCAACGATGTCCTGAAGTCATTGACCGTTCTCGATCGCGGAAAAGGTCGCATCACGGGCGTGAGTTACAACTCCACCGCTCCCATCGAGCGACAACTCGGATTGCTGCGGCTTCCCGTCGGGGAAAATCCAACGACGGCCCAATTCCTGACCGCTCTCCGCGGTGCGCGTGTCGAGCTTCACAACGGCTCCTTAACGGGCTCTGGACGCCTGCTGAGCATTGAACAACGCGACTTGCCTAAGACCGATCCGTCAAAAGGTGACAGGGAGGAACAGCTCGGAGCCAGTGAGAAAACGAAGCACACGCAGATTTCAATCGTCAGCGACGGCGGCGAACTGCGAGTCTTCGACTTGACGCCCACTACCAGTGTCCGCGTTCTCGAAAAAGACGTAAATGAGGAAGTCGGCAAGTACCTGGGACTCATCGCTTCGACGCGCGACCAGGATGTCCGTCGCATGACCATCTCCACCGCCGGAGACGGCGAGCGCGACCTGCTCGTGAGCTACATCAGCGAAGTGCCGGTGTGGAAGAGCACCTACCGCATCGTAGTGCCCAAAGAAGGCAAGCCGCTGCTGCAAGGCTGGGCGATCGTCGACAACACCGTAGGCGAAGACTGGAAGAACGTCGAACTGTCTCTGGTCGCAGGCGCTCCGCAGTCCTTCGTTCAGGAGCTGTCGCAACCGTACTACTCGCGGCGTCCGGTAGTTCCTTTGCCCGAGAATGCAATGCTTACTCCTCAGACGCATGAAGCAACAATGGAGGAACAGGTAGAAGTCGTAAATGGCCAGCTTGTCGCGCCGCGTAAGATTCGTTCAACTGGTGTCATCGGCGGCGTTCCCGGCGGTGTCCCAGGCGGACAGATGGGCGGAGTGATGGGAGGCATTGCTAGCGGCACGGGCGGCGGAGTATTCCCGTCCGCTGCGCCCGCGCCACCGCCGCCTCCCCATCCCGACGCCACTGAAATCGCCGAGTCCCTTGAAGAAGGCACGACCGTTGGCCAAACGCAAGAACTCGGGGATCTCTTCGAATACAAGCTCGAGGACCGAGTCACCATCCGCAAGAACCAATCCGCTCTCGTTCCGATCCTGCAGACGCGGATTGACGCAGAGAGAGTTTCTCTCTGGAATCCTTCGCAGGACTCGGTTCTGCGTGCTCTATGGGTCGACAACAACAGCAATCTCACCCTCGATGGCGGCAGCTTCAACGTTCTCGAAGGCGACGCATTCGCAGGTGAGGGCCTGATGGACGCCATCAAGCCCGGCGAAAAGCGCCTGCTCTCCTACGCCGCCGATCTCGGACTCCTGGTCGATGCCAAGCAGAAGAATGAAAACCAGCGGGTCACCAGGATTGTCATCGCCCATGGTGCGATGACGCAGAGCACACAGGAGCGCCAGGAAGAGACGTACACCGTCCGCAATCGCGACACGTCACCACGCGTTCTCATCGTGGAGCATCCGGCACGAGCCGGTTGGAAGCTTGCCGACGATGAAACTCCCGCTGAGACTACGGCTTCCTTTCACCGATTCCGCGTCGCCATCGAACCCAAGACAACTAAGACACTAACCGTCAAGGAGTATCGTCCGGTCTCCAACCGCTGGATGCTCACCGGTGTTACCGACGACGAAATAAAATTCTTGCTCGATCAGAAGATGATTAATCCCGAGGTGGAAAATGCACTGCGCAGCGTCGTGAAAAAGAAGAACGATATCGCGGTGCTCGACGCGGTCATCGCCGGGCGCCGTGCCCAGGT
>DATMOO010000057.1:0-6620 GCA_035568275.1 Candidatus Sulfotelmatobacter sp. | reverse complement strand
CAAGTGACGTTGTAAGCGAACTGAACCGTGGGGTCTTACCTGCGGCGGACCTCCGAGAGCGCCTGGGTGTGTCACCCGCGACACTCATGCGCATGGTGAGAGAGGCTGGGCCGGAGATCCTGCGAATAGGTCGAGGTAGGGCGACCCAATATGGCTTGCGTCAGGTATGGCCGAACCTGGACAGTTCACGGTTTCCGTTATTCCGAATAAGAGAATCGGGCACGGCAGTCTCCGCGGGGGAACTGATAACGCTTACGGCCCATCAGACAGCCTGGATGCCTATGGCCATGGTCGTGAGTGGGCTTCCCGCCGAATTGGTTGACGCTCGCCCTTCTGGTTTCTTGGGCCGACATTTCGCGGCCGCCAATGCCGATCTCAAGCTACCACCTCGATTATCGGACTGGTCCGATCATCACATTTTGCTCGCGATGTGTCGACGGGGAGAAGATTTACCGGGTGATTTGATTGTAGGCGAAGAATCCTTCGCTCGATGGCAGGAACTCAGGCCTATTTTGAGAAGCCGAAACGATTACCCGGCTCTTGCAGAGGCAACCATCGCAGGTCATCCGCCGGGCTCCTCGGCAGGCGGGGAGCGGCCGAAATTCGGAGTGCTGGTTGACGACCACCATATGCTTGTCAAATTTGCTGGACGGGGAGGAACGGGCGATGCCGTCGCTAGGCGCTGGTGCGATCTGCTGATCTTAGAAGGGATGGCGCTGCAAATTGTAGCGTCGCACGGAATACCGGCTGCACCTACCAACGTCATCGAAACACCCGACTATTGGTTTCTCGAAAGCGAGCGATTCGATCGCGTGGGAGTGCGCGGGAGGATCGCAGTCTTAAGTCTTGCGGCTGTTCACGACGATCTCGCTGACTCGTGGGGGCGCGCTGCCGCTGCACTGAAAGATGCACGACGTTTGAGCGATGAAGATACCCGACGGCTTTGTTGGCTTGACGCTTTTGGAGCGCTCATCGCAAATACGGATCGGCATCAGTACAACATTCTTTTCTTTACAGGAGGTTCTCACTTGCGCCTGGCTCCAGCATTCGATCAAGTCTCAATGTTGTATGCGCCTGCTGCCGATGGCCAAGTTCCACCCCGCCACTTTATGCTGCCGCACGCGACGGCGAATACATTGGAAGTTTGGGAGGATGCACGCGAGGCAGCGCGGCAATTTTGGGAACGGGGAAGTGAGGATATGCGGCTGTCGGATGATGCTCGAATGTTCTGTGCAAGCAACATCAAACTCTTTGCGCAATAGCCTGCCTGCCAAGCAGGTGGCCTGAATATCTGGTGGACGCAACGGTCTAGGGAACGGTCGCCTATGGGGCTTTCTTGCTCGGCCAGCGGAACCTCTCGCGTTCGCGATTATGGCGAGCAAGCATTCGGTTGAAAGCCGGAAGCTCATAGCCTTTCTTCGCTCAATCGCCTGGTGTGATGCTGTCACAAAATGTCGCTGAGATGAGAGCTAGTTCTCACCGAGCGATTGGGCCAGCTCTTCGCAAGATACACCAAAGATGTGTCGCTACGGTCACCGGCTCGCGTTGGACCGTTGCGGCCAACGCCATGCCCAGCCGTGATTGTCGAGACGCTCGGTAAGAAGGATCGCTCCTTCGTCGCCCCATTGCTTGTAACAGGCCCTTAAACCAGAAGCGTCGAGACAACACAATTGGACGTTGGTTAGGCTAGGTGAGTTCTGGCTCTTTGGACACTAGCGACAGAAATTCGACGCGACTCTCCATGAATTGACCAAGAGCGTTCCAAAAAACTTTCTTGATGGGGGTCTCGCTCCGACTAGAAGATCGCGCCGGCGACGGTCGAATTACTCCCCTCTCTCTTTGTGGTCGCCTGGCCGTCGTTGCACCATCCAATACCAAAGTATCCCCAATACCATTGTCCAATTGTTTCCTTTCCGTGCCTCTGGTGCTATCGTTCGAAGCACGCCGCTGCTCTGCGCCGGAATTGCCGGGCGACGGTGCGCGACTCGGCGAGACACGTTTTACAGATTGGCTCAAGAAGTCCGCGGCGGCTGCGGTGAAAGGAGCCTGAGGCCATGCTCCCAACAGCAACGACCAATCCAGTTGGCACGACGAGATTGCCCAACTCTCGTTCAATCAGCGGGAAGCACGCAACCCATGGAGCAGGCAAACACGGCCAGCAGAGCGTTTACTGGCTCACTTCGACGATGCGCTGCATTCCGATGGGATAGGTCCACTTTTCCGAGCACGGAACAGAGTCTCAAGACCCGCTGCACACGCATTGGCGTTTAGAAATGCTGGCGAGTTCTTCAATTCTGCAATACGGGGGTCTTTGCGGAGCATATCCCGCGTTTCCATTTCTCTAGCAAGATCCCCGGTAGATTCGTAGTGGTGGGATGCTTTGGCTCCCTCCTCAGCCGCAGCCAACGTGATGTTGTTCGTTGCGCGTTGAATATGTAAAGCACTCACCGCGGAAGACAAGGCCGTCTCCGCACTTGTCCTGGCTTCGCTGTCCGCCGCGTCAATGGCATCCACGACTTGCTTTGAAAAGAGAATGTCTCCGCCTTGCGTCACCTCTGGAGTGGTGGCATCGCCCTGGACTGCTTTGAGTGCACGGAGAGCAGCCTTCGCGAAGGCATCGTTGATGACCTCAACCTTTTTCTTTCCAGCCGGTTGGGCGGCAGGCTTGACCGACTTGGTAGATGCGTTAACTAAAGGCTGCTCCTGCTGTTGCTTGTACTCCGATGCGGGCGGAACAGGATTTGCTTGTGCGCTTACCTGGACTTCGCTTTCTCGCTTTATTTTCACGGCTCTACTCGCGGCCGCAACATCTTGATCCTGATTTGTCACAACTGCCTGGGGAGCTAACGGTTGCTGGATTGAGGTTGCAGCCGCAGTCGTCGGCGCCGGGGCCGCTGACTTTTGCTGGGCGTCTAAAGCGTCGTACTTGCCGTGCATCGTCTTGAACACGTCTAGATTCTCTGCAACGAGGTGAACCGTGTAGCGATCCGGGGCCCAGCCTGGGAGGAGCACCGTAAGGTAAACATCTTTGGCGGCTGCGATCCGACCAAATGATCCCGTGGAGTCGAGAAGTGCGACTTTCGTTGAAAGTGCACCACCAGTGGTCGCCGCCCACGTAAGATTAGGAAGCGTCACTGGCTGCCCATCGATGGTCACGACGAGACTCGCGTTGCTGAATCCTTTGTAGAGGCCGAGAATATCAATCTGCATAATGGCCGCTTTTTCTGACTTATCCAGCTTCTGATAAAGAACGGGGTAGACGCGAAACCTAACGTGCCCGAGGTTGAATCTTGCCTTTTCCACGTCCGCGGGCGTGATCTTCTTAGGAACAAAGAGCGTCACGCCAAGCGCCGGGTCGGGCTCTTCCATAATCTCTTGCGTCTGCGCGTCAGCGGGCGCTGCAAAAATACCAGTGAGAAGGATTACAACCGCTAGAAGTTTTTTCACTTTGTCTCCTCGGCCGTCTTCTCGGCGACGGCTGCCGTGCGGATCGCTACCCTTCTACTGTGCAGAAGCTACCAAGTGCTCACCTGTTTTATTGGCACTGGCGTATTCCTTCTTCTTGCCGCCAAATGTGTTGATTTCCGAATAGTCGCAGCAGGCCGCACCGTCTTTCATTCCATATGCGCCTTCGCGCGAGCCGCTGCCTCTGCTGGATCTCCCGCCGCCCATTTCGTCGGTTGCCCGCCATCTGCAATCGACTCTCTACCATTTTTCCGTTGCTTGTCTGTAGAACTTTTCACTAATAGTTAATGACTCTGAGGTGCCTCAGAAAAGGAGATCAACCGCAGGCAACAATCCCTTGTCACTTTCTCCTAAATCCGAGCCATCTGGAACGACTCGCAATCATTCTCTTGTGGCGAACTTGCCTTTGGAGTGTTAAGGAGCATCCCACCGATGGTTCTACTCTCTGACGCATCTTGCCGAACGCTGCACCGTCGCGCACCATCATCGCCTTGAAGTTCGCCTAGTGAGGATCGCAGATTACGCCGGGTCACCTTGCTTGCCTTCCATTCCACTTTTTGGAATAATTCCGGAATGGTAATAGGCGATAGACTCCGCGAACTTCGCGAACAAAAGGAATTTTCTCAAGGCGAGATCGAGAAGCGCACTGGACTTCTGCGGTGCTATGTCTCCCGTGTTGAAAACGGCCACACGGTCCCGGCCGTAGAAACCCTCGAAAAATTTGCGCGTGCTCTGGAAGTGCCTGTGTATCAACTCTTCTATGATGGCGATGAACCCGCGAAAGCGCCTGATGTGTTCAAGCGAAGATCTTCTGATGACGGTCTTTGGGGCAGCTCAGGCAAGGACGCAAAGTTTCTAAACAAACTCCGCCGTTTGTTGGGCAAAACCAGCGAAGAAGACCGCAAACTTATTTTGTACACGCTTCAGAAAATGGCGCGTTAGTCACAGAACTCCGTCGCTCATTGCCCACAAATCTGCATTCCACTTGTCCAGTAACCCGACTACGCATCCACTGAAGGGGCGCGCTCCAAGCCGTTGGCGATATCACGAAGCGACGAACCGGAAGCAAGCCCCCGCGAAATGTCCTCCCCCATCAACCACTGTGAGCGCCAACACCGAGCGCCGACGAACCGCTGGAACAATCCCACCGTGATGAGCCAACAGACAGTGAATGGAGGTATGCGGCCTGGCAAAGGCGCGCCCAATCGTATGCAACGACTCTCCCGCTTTCCGGCGGCGCCACACGTCCGCCCGCTGCGCTACCGAAAGCTCCACGTATTTCCCTTGCGTCATTGACACCACCTCGGAAGGAGGATTTATATCAGGTGGTGTTGCATCGACCTATTGAGATCACCCGACTTACCAGGAGTTGACCGCAGTTCGAACTACCAATCGTACTCGCGGTCAGGCGCAGTACGTAGGGTGGGGATCCTTCCGTTGGAAGGTGACCCAATGAAGATCAAAACTGCGTCATCTTTCTTGCTGAGGCGGAACACGGACGTAGACTCGTCTGTTGGGCTTTGGGCAGGCATGCGCTTTACGAGTGTAAGCGTGCCTCCGGGCCAAAGGTTGGCGAGCCTGTGCCGGACCCATTTGCCGTCAGGCATGATGCGTGCAGTAGTCCCGCCCGTGGTCTGTGGAGGAGTATCCCCACCAGCCATTAGCTGATCCAGTAGCTTTGCCAATGAGGTCGCAATTGCCAGCTGAGTGTCAGGGATGGGCAAGAGCTTAGGGGGAAGAAGGAGAGAATCGGTGAGACCAGCGGTTATTTGCGCTATCAAGCCTGGGTTGGCACCTGCCAGGTTCGTTAGGACTACTACCGTCAGATTGTCGTCGGGATACCGGGAGATATCACAAGTAAACCCTTGCCATGCCCCGCCATGCTCAATACGTTTGCGATCGTTCTGCTTGCCGATACTCCATCCAAATCCGTAGCCGGCCCTGTTTGGTTTCCCATCATTCAGCGAATAAACCGTCCACATACGGTCCAGGCTGGATTGTTTGAGAAGTTGTGTGCCATAGAGCGCGTCATCCCACTTGGCCAGATCAATAACGTTGAAATACAGCGTGCCATCGGCAGTGGAATTAAAAGTGGGAGAGACCCACTCCTGATTCTTGAGCTGGCCGTCCTCGATCTCATAGCCAGCGGCCCGATTCGGGATGATGTCACGGTCGCTGATTAGCCGCGTGGATGTCATTCCAAGCGGTTTAAAGATGCGCTCGCTGAGAAACTCGTAGTAGGGCTTGCCGGTGACCTTGTGGATCAGAATGCCGAGGAGAACGTAATTTGTATTGCGGTAGTCCCATTTTTCTCCGGGAGCCGCTTCTATGGGCAGCGCCTGGATTTTCGTTACGAGCTCATCCTCTGTGAAATCAAGCCGCATGTAAAAGGGGCCTTTGGGTCCAGTGCGCTCCTCGCTTTCGTACTCCGCTAAGCCCGACGTATGTGAAAGGAGGTTCTTGATGAGAATGGGCTTCCAAGTAGCAGGCGCGTCGGGAAAGTACTTCGCAATACTGTCGTCGAGCGAGAGCTTGCCTTCCTCCACCAACATCATGATGGCCGCAGAAACGAATTGCTTCCCAACAGAACCAGATTGAAAGATCGTCCCCGCCTTGACTGGCACCGCGAGTTCCACGTTGGCCTGGCCATAGCCCTTAGCAAGCAGAATCTGCCCTCGGCTGTAAATGCCAACGGCAAGACCCGGGATCTTCTGGTGAGCCATTTGAGTCGTGATGAAGGACTCGATGGACTTGAGACGTTGTGGGTCAAGTGGCAAGGCGGGAGAAGGAGCTAAGTTCTGGGCGAAAAATACAGTGGTATACGCAAGGCAAACTGCAGCGAGTACAAAGCTTTTGGAAACGCTCACGGAGCCACCAAGGATTCAGAGTTACGACTGGCGGGAGTATACAGCGAACGTAGCTCGCACCGAAATCTAGCAACCATTTGAGTAGTTCCCGACAAACGCGGTTACCGACATGTGGATTTAGGTCAAAACCACTTTTCCGGTAACGCGTGCCAGCTCAGATGGTCGACGCAACACCATCCAATGCGTTGATTCGACACTGCTTCCCGGGGAGAAGCGATCTGTTTGGCTGTTCTCGGTCAAAACCTAGCCAGGGTAGTGTTCCGTTTGATTCAATGCTCGCGAACAATT
>DATMOO010000056.1:0-9275 GCA_035568275.1 Candidatus Sulfotelmatobacter sp. | reverse complement strand
GACGCACTGGCGGGGCGGATCCGCGTGCCCTCCAGTCAGAAGGAACCCGGTCATGCTGTGGTCAAACTTGGCATTGAGCCAGTTGTCGGTCGTGTGACAGCCTTCGCACGTGGTCGAGAACTTGGCGGTAACGTGGTTCGGGTTGGAAGTGTTCTGAAAGTCCGACTGGTGGCAGGAGAAGCACGCCGTCGACATCGTCTGAAATTTGCTGTTGGCGCCGCCCTTGTGGCAGGCATCACAGTCGACCGCTGCGTGGGCACCGGTCAGCGGGAAACGATTGTTGTGCTCCTGCACATCTTTAATCGCGACCGTCCATCCGCGGACGGTGTGGCATTGCTCGCAATTCGCGCCCAGTTGGCGCTTGTGAATATCGGCGTGGCAGTCCTGGCAGCGTTGCCCAACGTTGGAGAAAACCATCTTCACGTGACACTGGGTGCAGGCGACAGCCGCGTGCATGCCGCGCAGAGGATAGCGCGTCTGGTTATGGTCGAACTCCGGAACTGCGCGGATCGGCCTCCAGCCATTCGCGGTGTGGCAGTTCTGGCACGGGATCGCCAGGCTGCCGTGCGGACTGTGCCTCACATCAGCGACCTGCGCACGCACAGTTCCCAGGAGTCCGGAAAGCACAAGTACCAAAGCGAAAACGATTCTTAGTTTGGGCGTGACCCCAGCGCGCATGACCTGCCCCCGCTTGCGTTCCCTAAACTCAAGAATTTAGAAAAACGTAGCCGAAGACAAATTGAATATCGGCTTCCGCAATTCGCAGTCCAACTCGAGTAACGAGTTCAAGAGCTTAGCCCGAAGTTACGCCAGTGACGGTCAGAACGTGCTCTGCGTCAATGGTCTAGTCCCACCAAACGGGCCGCTGCCTGGGTTCTTCGTGCAAGTCCTGCCATCCGATTAGCAGGTTTTCTCTTCAATGCGGCGCGGATTTAAAACAGAAGCGGCTGTACAAATTACTCCACTCAGCCGTAACGGCAACTAGCGGAATAACGAGCGTTCTTTAGATATACATCGTCAGAAGATGTGGAAGGGGGCCGAAGGTTGTAGTCCTCCGCGAACACAGAAGTGTTTGTTTAAATCAGGTGTCTCTTACAATGTCGGAGGTGTCAAGTACTTTTCGAGCACACTGCAGCATGCACTCGGTGCAGAGCGCCATTTTCGTCTAGTTGAAAAAGTGCCGTGTCCAACCAAGGCTCGCTCGCAATCAGAGTTCAACCGTAGATCTCGGTTTTCCCAGTTCGCTACCCAGATTCGTGGAAATCATCCTTCAGCAGCCACCGCAGAATGTGCTGTGCATCCTGGCGATCCGTCTCTTGTTTGCGTTCGCGCTTCCTGGCGGTCTCGGTGGCGTCCCCGATCCACAACTCGCAGTTCAGTTCCGCCCGGAGTCGCTCGAACCAGCCCGCATGTCCACTGGCTTCCATGCCCACACGCTGCTTCGCTTCCTAGGCGGCCAGTTCACGGTAGAACTTCTCGGCTGCCTCACGGTGCTCCAGTCGGCGCTCCTCGCACTCCCCAGTTTCACGATCGATAAATGCAATTTGTTGAAAGCCCGGATGATAATCACAACCTACAATAATCATGTTGGCTCTCCAGAAACTACGCTGCCGGAGCTTCGATGATTTGGAATCCGAGATTGGCGGCCTGCGCTTGAGATAGTTAATTTGCAGATTGCGATGCTGAGCGTCGTAAAAATCGGCTCCTCGGTCGACGAATCGCCTTCCGTAGCGCAGCATTCGATAGACCAATCGAGCGAGCTTGGCCGCCATAGCCTTAATGGCAACAGGAGCCCAGAGCTTAGTCTTCAGTCGGCGAAACTGTGCTCCCAAATAGGTGTTGCTTAGACATAAAGTGCTAGCTGCCATCCGCAAGGCATTCGTGACTCGATTGTTGGTGGGCAATCGGCCTTTGCCAATGATTTTGTCCCCGCTGACTCGATTGTCTAGACACAGTCTCAGCCAGGAAACAAAACGGTGCTCCTCTTCGACTTACTCACATCCCATCCCGCTTCACTGCGAATCGTCATGGTCGTGGTGACGTCAATCCCGTCGATTTTAGGTCAGGTCGGTCGCTGCCAATTTAAAGGAAGTTCAACCTGAGTAACCTGAGCAGAGATCGCCAAATGCGATAGGTAGGCGCCCGGCTGTAATCCGGCACAATCCTTTCCTCAGCTGACAAGCGCTCCACGGCGCGGTCGATAACCGTGCCAAGTTCGGCGGCGTACTTCGCCTCGCGCCCCATTGCCAGAGCGCTGCGTGCGTCGTCGACGCTGAACCATGTGGGGTTGCGATTTTGCTCTTGGGGAGGTTGGGTGTGACTGACTTGCAGGAGGAAAGCCTTCACAACGAATTCTCGGATACCATTGCGCAGCTTGAAGTCGCCTTTTGGCTGCAGGTAGAGGTGAAAATGCTGCGGCTCGATTGCACCCACTGCCCCGGCCTCCTCCAAGGCCTCGCGCTCAGCAGCTTGGCTGTGTGATAGCCGACGCGCAGTAGCTCCCTTAGGAAAAATCCACCTGTCTCCGCTAGTAGTCTTGACCAGCAGAAACTCGAAGGAGGCACCACACTTTCGATAGCAGACCGCCGCCACCTGCAGAGGAAGGAACCTTGCAGAACCCATGAAGTCATTGTGCAACGAGAAATGTCGGCGTGGATGTTACAGAAGGGCCTACCTCCATACGCCAGCCTGCCAAAAGGAAGATGACTGAAATCAGGAGTTTCTGTTGAAAAACTCCATCGCTGGAAAATGACCGAAAAGACTTTGCGCCAGGATGCCCTAGAAACAATCTTTTTGATTTTCTGAGCATTTTGTGTCCCACACATTTTGGCTGTTGGGAAGGAAACCGGACTTTTTCAACAGCCACAGGATATTTCAACAGTTACGTTCCCGAGCCGCTCTTGGGCGATGCGAGTGCTCCGATTTGGGCTAAACCTAGTTCTCTTTGCAGCCATTGTGCCGACCGCAACCCCCCATCGGAAAGTATGTTGTCTGTATACTGCCACGGCGTTTGGGTTCCTGTGGGAGAAACGGAGGGCAGTGATAGTATCTTGGGCGGCAGAATCCCTCATTCTCGTTAATAAGCTTGCAGTCGGCAGCAACTGCCGGGTCGCACAGTCGTGGGCCAACGTACCCATATCCCTCACGCACGACAATGTTCTCTTCGCTCACCGTTGGCTTGTCATTGTTGAACACCCTCGCGTGATCAACGAGCCAACGCCCTGCACAGGTTACGGGTGCGCCTTCGCGGTTTGTTGAACGATTTTGCGGCATCCATGTCAATGTGCGTTTCGGCACGATCACCGCCGCACCTGCGCGAGCCAGCGTCAACGCAAACACCAGCAGATCGACCGAAGCCCCGTTGTCCGCGTGGATCGCGGAATGTGAGAACACAATCGCGCCATCGGCGATCTTCTTTTCAGGGAGATATGCTATTGCCTCATTGCCGCCCCACTTTCCGCTGAGCGTCACTTTCTGCACCGTTACTCCACCATCGTGATCAACCGTGGTAACTGATGCGGAGCCACAGAGATTCTCGGCTTGATCTTGGGCGAACGCCAGCGAAGCACAGCAAACGAAAAAGGTAGCAGCCCGAAGTAAGCGCATATCAAACCCCTTCGCGGATCATGGTAGTCCCGCTCAAACCAGGAACGGAAAAGGAATTCAGGCTTGCAGTTCTCCAACTTGCTGAGAGTCTTCGATTTTGAGGCAGGCTGCTGAAGTCAGGCGATAACGCTCAAAATCCTAGGTGGCGCTAGCGGCCGGACAGCGAGGGCAGCGGCGTCCATTTGTATTCAACGTCTTCGGCCTCGATCTCAAAACTCCCATTGGTGAGCGTGACCTTGTGCAGCAGATGTGTGTGGCAGGCAAACGATGTTGTCCGCCCGAAGAGTGTGGAGGGCCGCAAAGATTTGCAGAGCTTGTCCAAGCTCTCCAAGACTCCAGTTACTCGAGTCACGACGAGGCCCGTGAGTGGCTTGGCGTCGTTCCTTAGTCCTTCTCTGTTCACGAAGTTAACCGGCGGCTACGCCGCCATAGGAAACACTGAGCCGGACCCTTCACCTTCATTACGCCCGAACCCGGCGCAGCCATCCACAGCACAGAGCCAGCCCTAACCAACAGCGCGCCGCCAGCGTTCAAGCACACGATCAATGTCGTCCCGAACTGCCTCTCGGGCATGCATGCGGCCCACTCCCTTCATGAGAAGCCGATCGTATTTCGTATGCCTGTGGCGAATGGCCGCCACCACCGCTGCTCGTAACGCTTCTTCCTCTAGCGCTCGCCCGGAGGCGGTCCTTCCCACTCGGCCGCTGCCTCGAACCGACGTATGCGCTGCGATGGCCCGCGCCTCTTCCGGCGGGCAGCCTGGAAACGTCTGCCGAATCGATTCCGCCATTCGCGTGGCGAGAACCTGATCCTGTTTATCGCGGTAGATGTCGGCCCGCTGGCGCCGTTCACTGCGCTGCTCAGCATCGGCCCAGCACTCGGCCCCGGCTTGCTGCAGTGCAGATTCTTCGACCAGCACTCCCTGGCGCTCGTAGCGCTTGCGGGCCCTGCTGAAGCGAACCACCACGGCGGAAAGTGCGCTGTGCTTCCGAGCACGTCGGGTTAGAGCGGTGTCGCCTCTGGGCAGATAAACCAAATGGTCGAGATCCGCACAGGTTAGGCAAAGCGGTCGTTCGCCCTCCATAAACAAGAAATCGCCACCCAACAGCGGCTTTCCGCAATCGGCGCACTTTGACTCCCGGAGTAGGTCGAACACAACGAGGTCCTTCGTTTCTGACGATGGCGGATCGGCTGAACCTGGTTTCATGTCGCTCGTTCTTGCACTCTAGGGGATCAACCCACCATTTACCAGAGCTATTTAGGTGAGGTGATTCTGCAACAGCCAGCAGGCCGCCAGGCAGAAACCGAGAAGTCGGGAATCGTTACGAACGCCTGCTCCTAGACGCCGAGATCGAGCTGCCGGTTTCCCCGCTCGGCTGATCTGCACAGGCGGGACATCGCGCACAGTAATAATGACCAGCGGTCAAAACGCACTAACGGCGGATCACCTTTAGCAGGCTCGAAACAAGCAAGAGTCCTCATTAGGATGTTCCCGGTTAAATGATACAATGCTTACAACAGTTACAATAGGGAGGATCGATGAAGCAAGCGCGTTCCATAGTGCTCAGTATGCGCCTGTCGGTGGAGAGTGGAAGACGTCTGAAGCGCATCGCGAATCGGCATGGCTGGACACCGAGTGATGCTAGCGCTCGCTTGGTGGAAGAGGGCTTAAGGCGGTCGGAATTCGCCTTCTTGGATTTTCGGGATTCACCGGCAGGCAGGCAGGCATATATCCAAGGGAGCACTCTGGCGATATGGGAAGTCATGTTGCTTCTTCGGAGCTACAAAGGAAATGTCAAGGACGTCGCCCGGCATCTGAAATGGCCCGAAGCGAAGGTTCGAGCTGCCCTTAACTACTCGGAGGCATTCCCCGGGGAAGTGAACGAGGCGATCGCAGAAAACGATTCAGCCGATTTCGACAGCCTAAAACGCATGCTTCCCCAAGCGGTAGACTTCGCCGCCAGAAAAACCAAGCGGGGCTAACATGCTCAAGCTGCTCCTCGATGAGCATATTTCCCCAGAGGTGGCGAATGGCGTTCAACGTCGGAATCGATCGCTAGTCATCCACTCGATCGTCCAGTGGGAGAGCGGAAACTTTCTTGGCAGGGATGATTCTGTCTGCTTGTTGGAAGCAGCGGAGCAGCGATTGACCCTGGTCACTTATGATCGCAGGACGATTCCTCCGTTGCTGAAGCTCTGGGCCGAAGAAGAACGATCCCATGGCGGTGTGATCTTCGTCGATGAAAAGACCATCTCGCCGGCGGACATTGGGGAGCTAGTCCGCCCTCTGATTTCACTCGCTGGCGAGGCCGGGGAAGTGGACTGGACCAATCAAGTGTATTTCCTGCGGAGCGGACGCTGATAGTAGGCTTTACACCGTAAAGTATGATCCGCTCTCCATCCCCCCACTGGGGAGTTTTGATTGCAATGGCCCTGATTTCAACAGCTGCGCAAACGGGCGATTCGTTTCTCTCGCCGAAGTTGCCTGAGCGTGAACATCGTGGCTAGAAGAAATCCCAATAGAGCCCCTAGAAACATTGCATAAACAGCCTGGCCCAGCGACGGCAAGTTTTTGCCACCCAACAATAAGAAGCCAGCATACGCAAGCGTCGGAATCCAGAGAATCATGCGCAACCGAAAGCCCATAAGGTCGTTCCCTCCTGCTTTCGCGGATTAAATGATACTGCAAATTTAAGCCGGCGATGACCAGAATTAAACAAAGTAAAGGCAAAGGTCGCAGCGCAACAAATGTGAAGTAAAAGGGAGCGATGAACCCAAAGTTACTCAGCTAAAACCTGGCCATGTTTGCAGCGGTTGCGGAGTCGCGATCCGAACAGATAGGCAGCGGTGCTTGAAGTGCTCAAAGCAGGTCACGAGCGCGAACTTTAGAGACGGACGCAAGAGCGCACAGCAACAGGAATACCTCGAAAAGCGGGCGGCCATTATGCGACGGCACAAGCAGGCGATCCAAGCTTGGAAGCACTCGCCCCCCCGCGTGGCTCACTCGAGATGTCTACGTCAAACAAATTCAGCCCGCCCTTGCCAGCGTCCCGAAGTCGCAAATACGTTCAATTCTAGGAGTGAGCGAACCGTACTCGTCAGATATCCAAGCGGGGAGGCGCGTCCCGCACCCGAGGCACTGGCGGGTGCTGGCGGAACGTTCAAGCTCGTAGCACTTGAGGCAGGGACATTGAAACTGCGTCTTCTTTGGCATTACGATGTGCGCACCGATAACCTGTACCAGAGTGCGCCTTCGCCTGCGGTCATCAGCTCGAAGTTGTCGGCTTCAACGCAATAGGGCATCGGATGTCGGACATGGGGAAGCGAGAGGAGGGTCAATGAATAATTTTAGTCTAAACTCAAGCGTCGGGCAAATCAGGTGACGGTTATCTTGTGTTCTCACCGATCTTTAGCCCTCGCAAGCAATACTTGATCTCTGAGCTGATGCCGGTCACCCGCAGCCCGTCCTCGACCATGAACTTTCAAGCCAGAGCTGCGCGTGCCGATGTTCCCTCGCCCTGATCGAAGGTCACGCGGCAGTATTGGCAATCCTCATTCCAGCAGAAGCGGCCGTAGGAGACCGGCTCGGGTGCCAGATACTGCAAGCCGCGCAAAAGGGTGTTGTTCTCCAGAACCTCAAACTCGTGGTCGAGAAGGACAATTCGCACTAGAGGGGAAAAAGGACAGAAAAGAGTGGCTGGCGCGGTCATGCTGAGGGAATTTTATTGTGATCAGCCCGTCAGACGAAGGAACCACCGGCAGCAAAGAGTGCTACGCCCCCTGCGATTGAAAATAAAGCTCTTCCTCCAACCCATCAGGAACCCAGGTAACTAGCGAGTTTGGCCCGAGGGTACCTAGCGACTGCGCCTAGTGTCCCGGCTCGCCGAGTCTGGCCGCGGCAGAATGGATCGTGACTCCTGCACGCTGTGCTTACACAATACTGTCCCTTCGCGAGGCTTTTTCACCGTTCATCCTATTTGGCCTGTGGAAATCCCGTCGCCCACTACCCGCATCACTCGCGTGTTGACATCAGTAGTCGTCAGTGACAAACTTCCGCCGTCCCATATTCCTTCCCCCAGAAGGAAGCTGCGGATACGTTAACCGACCCATAGGATTCAACACACATCACGGTAAACACGTTCTTCCGATCGATCTATCAAACTGTTCTGCCGTAGAGGTCGAAAAGACACACGCCAACGAAGTCCCTTGC
Source organism: Candidatus Sulfotelmatobacter sp. (assembly GCA_035568275.1). Lineage (GTDB taxonomy): Bacteria > Acidobacteriota > Terriglobia > Terriglobales > Acidobacteriaceae > Sulfotelmatobacter. Next base: position 1,459 of record DATMOO010000056.1, on the reverse strand, counting down.
CTGCTGATAAAGTTTCCTTAAAGGGGAGGCCTCTATCATTCAAAAAGAATCGCCTGTGTGGCGAGACCTTTATCGCATGCTATTCGACAGGAACGTTGCAGGCATCATCCTGACCACAGCGGATGGTCGCATCGTAGACTGCAATGAGCCCTGTGCGCGAATCTTTGGGTTTGATTCCAGAAGAGAAATGCTGGCGCACAGTGCCTGGGAGTTCTACTTTGACAGAGCTGAGCGGAAAGCCTTGCTCGACAGTCTACGAAAACGAAGGACTTGCCGTGCAGAAGAAGTCTGCCTGCGTGGCAAGACTGGTCTGCCCGTTTGGGTATTGGCAACTTACACTGTGATCAGCTCTGTCGAGGGCCGACCAGCGTTGCTACAGGGCACTGTTGTAGATATCACCGCGCTCAAGAAAGCTCAAACCAAACTGCGGGACATTAAACCCGCCCAATCATCGGCCACGATTCCAAAGGGCGAAAGCGCTCGGATGCTTGATTTGTCCAAGAGGCTGGCGACTCTCCAACAACGTGTCAGCCGGACGCTTCAGCCCAACAATCTCCCCAGAATTAGTAGAGCAGAAATTCGGGAGTGTTTGCTCGCCTTGGAGCAAATGAAAATGCTCGTGGCGGAATTGGAGATTTGTCGCCTTCTTGGGGAGTGAGCAAGGCGGCATTGTGTTACCTGTGCACCTCCAACGCAAAAAATGAGAGCACCAGGGCCAGGAACGCGGGAATTGGGTATCACGAGGAACCTGCAGAATCTTGGAACCAGCACGAAAGGTAATAGGACAAGCGTGTTAAGAACTGCCAGCAGGTTGTTGTAGAACATCCATTGGTTGGCTGGGCCACCGAGAGCGAACGTCCCCATACCGACCAGAGCAATTGCCAACCCGACGAGGATTTCCAGTTGAATGACGAGTCTGAGTCTGCCCAAAGTCAGCTCTCGCCAGGCGAACAAGGCAGAAATCAAGAGCAAGTACATGACCGCCGTATTCACGTAGGGAACGATAGAGTTGAGGGAGTGCGGGAGAACCGTCAAAAGGGTGGGCGTCTGCCCCAATTCTTGAAGGCCGTACATCCCGCTAAAGATTCCCCACCATACCAGGATGCGAACACCCCTGCGCCCACGGATCGCTGCGATGGTGCAGGCTGTCGCTCCAACGGTCAAGAAAACCGTCCCGAGGACGATATTGATCACGTCGCCGCGGAGCGTTGCCAGCGCTGCATCCGCGGCACTTGCGCCATCCATCTAAAGGCTCCGTTTCGTTGGCACGGTCAACACCGGGCCTCGGGTTCGATGATCCCAAACCATCGTGATAATTGAATGTGATCCTGATCACAGACACAGAGACCTGCTTTCCACATAATCCCGCCCACCTGGGGCTCTTCATGAGGAACACGTGAATCATAGTCACCCACTATGGCGCGATTGAGGCACTGATGGCCGCGCATACAAGCCGTCG
>DATMOO010000055.1:0-58856 GCA_035568275.1 Candidatus Sulfotelmatobacter sp. | reverse complement strand
GATGACATTCATCCGATTCACTTGCACCGGCACAGCTTCGAACTGACGCGGATCGCGGGACAGCCGACCTCAGGCGTGGTCAAAGATGTTGTGATGTTGGGTGGATATCAAGAGGCTGAGATCGATTTCGTGGCCAGCAATCCCGGCCTTACCCTGTTTCATTGCCACCAGCAACTGCACATGGACTTCGGCTTTATGACACTATTCGCCTACGACTACAACGGGGGCACCAGGAGGCCTGACGATGAACGAACTATCTCCGCGCCGGGTCGCATGGGCCTGTTCCTGCTCCGCCTCATGGTCGGCTGGGGCTTTTTCCGTTGCTCTGGTTGCCGGCCGATTTGCGAAGATCGGCATTCTCGCTCCCCGAGGCACGGACGGACTTCTGCATGCTCCGTGGCGCTCATCCAGGGACGCTGTCCCGGCGCCCAGCAGACGCAACAAATGAGTTGCACACTCCTGCCTTCGCTTAATAGTGAAAGCGGTAGCGAAGTTCAACGAAGATCTCCCGCGGATTGTTCCAATGGAAGCCGCCAAAGGTCTGGCTGTTGTCGAGATCGACGCGGCGATTTGCCACGTTCAGCATGTTCAGCGACGCGGACAAGCTTTCGCCGAAGTCCTTTCCCAACGTCAGATCAAAGGTTGTGTGCTGCGGCAAATGATCGCCGGGATAAGGCTCCCCGGGGAAAGCGTTGCTAAAGCCGGAGCCGTAATAGATGTTGGTGGATGCGTAAGCGTGCCACGGCAGAGTGAGGTCGCCACCGAGATTGAGAGTATTCCGCTGGTCATGATCGAGCGGGAAGAGGTCGGTGGAGGGCGCAAAATTCGTCAAGCCGCCGGTGATGGGCAGTTTGCCTTCGGCGACTTGGTTGGAGTACGCGAGATGAATTTGTCCGCGATGGGCGATGCGGGGCGAACGGAGGGTCAGTTCCCACCCGCGGATTTTTGCGCCGTCAATGCTGATCGGCAAACACAATCCTGATCCAATGCAGCTATGGTCAAAGAAATTACGAGCGTTGGTTTGGAAATTGTCGACGTCGAGAACCCACCCGCGATAAGGAAGGGTGACCCCGAACTGATGTTCCTCGTCCCGCTCTCCCCTGAGAGGGAGGAACCCGCAATTGTTGGTTGTACAAAATTGTTCCAACGAACCTCCCACGGTGAGTAATGGTGGTGCCTGGTAATAGTGTCCGTAGAAGGCGCGGAAGGTCCAATTGAGGCGCGGGATGTTCAATGCTGCGCCGAAGCGTGGGCTGATGGCGTTCTCTGTGATTCCGCCACCGAAGTGCGTGGGGCGCATTCCGGCGGAGAGAGTCAGCCAGGAAAATGGTTTAAATTTGTCATCGAGAAAAAAAGCCGCCAGACTGCCGGAAGCCAGATCTCTCTCAGCTAAAGGTTGGGTGCCGCTGCCGTCGTTGTACATAATGCCGAAGAACTGGGTGTCGTTTTGGTGAAAGCCGTAGAACCCGGCCTGCAGGTTGTTCTTGGCGACGTTGGCGCTGAAACTCACCTGTCCGCCCGCATAGGTAGAGGTGTGGTGGTCAGTCGTGGCGAGAGAAACATCGGCGGGCGAACTGTCATAGTTGGCGCCGTTGCGATGGTAGAAGGGTGAGACGGTCAGCAGCACCTTGGAATTAAACGTGTGCACCCAGGAGAGATTCGCCAGGACATCGGATTCGTGATTGCCATCGCGAAGACCGATGCTGGGATACTGTCCGTCTGTCGGATTGTTCTCAATGTCGTTGGGAAACGGATCGTAGGGGATCTGGTAGTAATCCTGGCGCGCCGAGGTCACGAGACGCAGTTGATCGGAAGGGTCGACATTGAAAATCAGCGACCCGAAGCCGCCAAAGCCATTGGCGGCGTCGTGCACAACTTGCGGCACTGGCGGTTGCAGGCCGAGATTGCTGCGGTTGCCGTTCACGCTCGCGTAGTAGGCAAAGCGCTCGGTGTGGCTGCCGAAGCTGAGCTGGTCGTTGGTCTGATAGAAATTTCCCGCGCTGAGAACGAGTTCAGCCTGGCGATTCCGTTCGAAACCGGTGCGCGGAACGACGTTGAAAACTCCATACGTGCGATCACCGAATTCCGCGCCATAGCTCCCGCGGCTGACTTCGAGGTAGTCGATATCTTTGGGATCGAACTGCGGTCCGAGGTTGGATGCGATATTGGTGTTGGGTACGGGAACGCCGTCAACGAGCCAACTGGTCTGGTGTCCGCCGCGGATGTGAAGCTGGTCGTGTGTGACGTAGGCTCCGGGCACGAAGTCCGTGATCATGGCCAGGCTGTTGGAGCGGGCCGCGCCGGGGGTCCGGGCAATTTCCAGCCGGTTGACCACCGTGGTCGGAGTAGAGGTGTCCGTTGGCACTTCCTCCGTCGCTCCAGAGACGTTGATCGTCTCTTTCGCGCCGGCAACGCTGAGCGCGAAATGAAGGACGGGATTCGAGCCGGAGATGACCATCACGTCTTGCTGGCCCTGTTCGAATCCGACACCCGAGACAGTCACGGTATATTCCCCGAGCGGCACCGCGTTAAATACGAAACTGCCGCTGGTATCCGAGTTGGTGCTGGTATTCCAGTCGGAGTTCTTCGCCTTGATCATGACCATGGCATCCTCCACGGGACGGTGCAGTGGATCGTGGATCACGCCACGCACCGATCCGACCACCGATGCGTAGACGGCGAGAGGCAAAAATAATGTGAACAGTGCAATGCGAACCAAGCGCATAAAAATCTCCAATGGCAATGAGGAACTACAGGCCATAGTCGCAGCGCTGCCCGTCCACAATCGTTTAGGACGCAGCGCGCCTTTGAGCGGATCAGGCGATGGAGACGAGCGGAGGAGCGCGGGTAGAAAGGGATGCGAGGAACCGGGCACAGACAGCAGAATCGTGCGTATCAAGTGAAACTTGGTGCGAGAGCTCCGAAGAGATTGCGCCGGTTTGGGGTTGTCGGTGCGCCCACCGGGCGGTTGTGACCGTGCGAGAGCAGTCGCCGTGGCAGCATCCGACGCCGCGGACGACGGGCTCCTGCGGATTCGTAGCACCCGTTTCGTGACAATGATGCCCGGCCTGCCGCCGGCAGCAGGCATGTTGCGGCGTAGCCGTAGCCTGCAGCGCGGCCGGAAGAATCGTTCCGACAAGCGCGAATAACAGCAGGAATCTGGCGGTGAAACGCTGCATTATTTCGGTGAATCCGAACCCCAAGTTGAGTTGAGCATAAAGCAGAAAGACTGGCAGGGCAAGGGTTGGCCGCAATGGAGACAGGAATTTTACTTTTCGAACAAAAGTCAAAACCCCTGATCGCTCAAACCGCCTGGGCAGCACTTAGCCAAATTCAACCACCCCGCGCGAGCGTCAGGCTTTGCCGTTGATCTTGGCCCACCACCAGCGCACGCCGACGAACAGAAATCGCCAGTCATGGAAGAACTCCGGCGGCTTACCTTCAAAAGCATGACCGATGAACTGCAGCAGCCATCCGAAGACGAACAGCGCGAACGCCCACCACCAGAGGCGGTGACGAATGAATCCCGCTGCGAACATGGCCACAGAAATCAGGATGGTAGGGATGCCGTAGGTATGGCACAACCGGTTGACCGGGTGCTGGTGGCTTCGCTCATACTTTGCGACCCACTCTTCGCTGGTTTGTCCGCCGAACATGCCGCGCACGATGATACCAGAGGGTGGGACCGGCTTGCTCGGCAGACCGGGATGCGGAAGCGATGGTTCAGACAAGGTGGGCTCCATTGATTTCTCCTGACGGAATTAACTACCGCGCAACATTCCGTTCTTATCGCTGTCTTGCCTGTCTTGTTTCTTCCCGGAGCGGCGGAAGAAAGCTCAATGGTTTGTTGCTCCCGCCGAGCGGGAGGTTGCGCCCACTCAGCAGTACACCCGCGTCAGGTCCACCGCCCACGCCCAGCTTGGGCCGGTTGAGGCGTTCGCTTCCCACGTGTTAGCATCCTAGGTTTTGGCAGGTGATCTCGGGCTAGCCACGTCCTGTCCTAATTCCCGTCTTCATTCTAGGCCGTTCCTTCCCGCGCCTGCCTGGAGGAGCCCAACTTGAAAGTCTATTCTGGAGCAAACATCCGTAATGTTGCGATGGTCGGCCACGGACACGCCGGCAAGACGTCCCTGGTATCGGCCATGCTGTACACCGCTGGGGCCACCCAGCGCCTGGGCCGAGTCGATGACGGCTCGACCACCACTGACTACGACGACGAGGAAGTCGCCCGCCAGATGTCGATTTCGACCGGCGGCGCGGTCGTCGAGTGGGGCGGATCGAAGATCAATATTCTGGACACCCCCGGCTTCAGCATGTTCGTCCACGAAGCCAAGATGGACCTGCCCGTGGTCGATGCCGCCATTGTCGTGGTCGACGGCGTGGCTGGCGTGGAGGTCGTCACCCAGCGGGTTTGGAATTATTGCGAGGAGTACAAGACTCCGCGGCTGATCGTGGTCAACCGCATGGACCGTGACCGGGCTGACGCGGCGCGCGTTCTGGAATCGCTGACGGCGGCCTTTGGGCGCGATGTGATTCCGATCGAGCTGCCGATCGGCGCCGAGAAGAGTCTCTCCGGCGTGATCGACCTCGTCCGCATGAAGGCTTACACCTATGACATGGGTGGCAACGGCAAGGGGAAAGAGACAGAGATTCCAGCCAATCTGAAGGCTCAGGCGCAGGAAGCGCACGAGCGTCTCGTCGAACTGGTGGCCGAAGGCGACGACAAGCTGATGGAGAAGTTCTTCGAGGCCGGCACCCTCGGAGAAGAAGACCTCGTTCCGGCGCTGCACAACGCCATCCGTGAAGACAAGATTTTCCCGGTCATCTTCAGTTCCGGCCTGGGCAACATCGGCGCCGACCGGATTATGGACTTCATCGTCGATTACACCCCCGCGCCCTCCGAGCATGAGTGGGTGCAGGGCGAAGTTGCTTCCAGTGGAAATGGCGACGCCCCCAAGCGTCATGAGACCGATGAAGAGCCAGTCTCGATCTACGTCTTTAAGACCGTGTCTGACGCTTTCGCGGGCAGGATTTCTTACTTCAAAGTCTTTTCGGGTGTTCTGAAGAACGACGCCACGCTACAGAATTTCAGCAAGGGCACACAGGAGAAGCTCTCGCACATCTCGGTGATGCAGGGGAAGACCGCGGTCCCGGTCAACGAACTGCACGCCGGCGATATCGGAGCAGTGGCGAAGCTTAAAGACACCCTCACCGGCGACACGCTGGGAGACAAGTCTGCTCCCATTCAGTATCCGCGCGTCAAGCTACCCGAGCCGGCGATTACTTTCGCGATCGAGCCCAAGTCCCGAGCCGATGAAGACAAGCTCGGACCCGGCCTGCACAAGCTCATGGAAGAAGATGCCATGCTGCGTTTCTTCCGCGATCCTCAGACGCAGGAGTTTCTGATTGCGGGTACGGGACAGCAGCACATCGAGGTCGTGGTGGCGAAGCTGAAAAAGCGCTATCACACGGAAGTGGTTCTGAAAGCGCCTAAGGTGCCTTACCGGGAGACGATTCGCGGAAAAGCTGATGTGCAGGGGCGGCACAAGAAGCAGACCGGCGGGCACGGACAGTACGGCGATTGTAAGATCAAGATGGAGCCCTTGCCGCGAGGCGGTCAGTTTGAGTTTGTGAACGACATTTTCGGCGGTGCCATTCCGAAGAACTATATTCCGGCGATCGAAAAGGGTATTAAGGATGCGGCGGCGCGCGGCTACCTGGCCGGATTTCCGGTGGTGGACTTCCGCGTCGTGCTTTACGACGGGTCGTATCACGACGTGGATTCGAACGACATGTCATTCCAGATGGCGGGCCGCATCGCCTTCAAAAAAGCGATGGAGGCCGCCAAGCCTACGCTGCTCGAGCCCGTCATGCACGTCGAGATCACCGTCCCCGACGACTTCGCGGGATCGATCATGGGCGACCTCAACAGCCGTCGCGGACGCATCCAGGGAATGGACAACAAGGGCGGCAACACCATCGTGAAGGCCGAGGTGCCCATGTCCGAGATGCTGACCTATGGCGTCGAGCTGACCTCGATGACGCAAGGCCGCGGCAGCTTCAACATGGAGATGCACCATTACGACGTCGTGCCGGGCCAGTTGCAGGAGAAGATCATCGAAAAAGCCAAGTCCGAGCGCGGCGACGTGAAGGAAGACGAAGAATAGTCCGTGGCCCAGCTCCGGCCAACCTCCAGCAAAGGACAAAAAGGAACACGAGGCAAGATTTCCTTCGCGTACCTTAGTGTCCTTCGTGGTGAATGATTTTGATGCTCAGTCCACGATGATCAACTCCAGCCGAACTCCGGGATATCGCAAGCTGTATAGCCAATACTCGTCATCGACGTAGTCGATGTAGTAGTCATCATCGTCATACGCCCAAGCTACCGGCCAAGGCTCAACCAGCGCGAATACAAAGCCGCTGTAGGTGAACTGCGGCCTGCCGCCGTACACCTGCACGCGTCCCGGCGCGAAATGGTGCTCGCGTCCGAAATGCGCATGGAAGTCTCGGTCAGGGATCCGCCGCTGATTCCCGCCGTGCCCTTCCGCCGGGCCCTGTACTCTCCCTTGGGGTTCAGCCTGCTCATGGCGTCCTTGCTCCCGTGCCTGCGGTTTTTCCATGTTCGGCCGCTCTTGCGGCTGCGGCACCGGCCGGTCGTTCTCGCGCGTTTGTGGATTCCGATCTCCACTCTGCGGTTCCTGATTGCGACGGTCATCATTGCGATGATCTTCGGGCCGTGCCTGTTCCTGCGGCCGAGCCTGCTCCTGCCGATTCTGCGGCTGCGCACTCTCTTGCCGATCGTTCTTGTGCTCGTCTTGCTTGTGCTCGTCCTGCGCGACGGCCATCCCCGCCGCTCCCAGCAGCAACGAAGCGCAAATCCCACCCACGACTGAAAGTCTTTTCATAGGCTCCTCACTCGCGACCTTCAATTGCCAAACGGGTCCTCACGCGAGAAGCGCTCGCGTGGGGCCCATAATCCAGATGCGGATGAGGAGAATGTTGTTGCCGCGCAAGCTGATCTGGCTCGCGCAATGTCACTCGGTAAGGGATGGGTACAGTTGAAAAGTACTTATTAATACTGTTCCCAATGTATTCGTTCGAAAGTGGCGCGCAGCCGCTTCCCTTTTGCCGGATTGACCATTTCAACGAACGCCACTTTTCCCTGAACGTGTGAGCGGAAATCCGGGCGCCCGTCACGATTCTGACTCTCTGCTCCGTGGCGGACGCAGTTCGTGAGCACCGCCTTCAACTGGTCAAAGTCGCGCCGCACGATATTCACTTTTTCGTTGGTGACAAGCCCGGCGAGGTGCTGACGCACACCCTGCCGCATCACGCGCGTCTTGCGGTGATTCACCCGCAAGCCCTCTTCCTGCAGGATGGCGCCAACGCTCACGCTGAACCGTTCGACGCGCTTTTCAAACTCGTGATCTCCGGAAAAAGCAAGGTCGTCCGCGTATCGCGTATACGTTGCTCCAGCGGATTCGGATAACGCGGCGAGTCGGCAATCGAGCCGATAGCAACAAATATTGGCCAGCGCCGGCGACGTAGGCGCGCCCTGCGGAAGATGTGGGCGTGCATAAAGCGGTCGCAATTCGGCCAAACGCGCCAAATCGACATCGGGCCTGATCCCTGCCCAAACATCTAGCGGCGTGGCATTTGTGCACACTCCTCCTAACAAATCCGCCACTCTTTCGGGATAGCCAAAGGTGCGAAACACGTTTTGAATACGAACTCCGCCGAATGTGGGATAGAAATCCCGCAAATCCATGCGCAGCACAACTCTTTTTCCGACGTGCGGAGCCACAAAGCTTCGGATCGAGCGTCCTCTGACGAAGCCATGCGCCACCGGGTGAGGCGGAACTTCCCCAAGAATCCAGAGCAGAATCTGTCGTTGCAAATCTTTCAGCCGCGCCTTCGGCGCTTCGATCAACCGAACGCTTCCGAACCGCTTGGCCAACACTCGATAGTGATAGTGCTCGAGCCGCGGCTCACGCTTTTTGTAGCCCAGAGCCTTCAGGTCAGCGAACCATCGCAGTTCGCCCGGATTCAGCCCCAGCCACTTTGCCAGGTCTCCAACAGATTCAATCGCAGGAATATTCCAGACTCGGCCGCCGGCGAACATCCGCTGAGCCGGCAACAACCATTCGGCGACCACGAGTTCATCGAAGTGCTTCCGGCACGCGCGTCGAAGCCCCGCATCTTGCCGCAGGAACTGAACCACTTCGCGATGGCGCGGCCATGCCTCGGTTCCGAACTTTGCGAGATATCGCTCCGTGAGCGGCCGAAGCCAGTGCCAGCGTCTGCCCAGCGTACGGCGGCAACGATCGAACAGGAGATCGGGCGTCGGTTCGCCGGCCAGCAGAGCGCGAGCCAGCGCCTCAATCAGGGAAGAATCGGGCATGACAAACGACGGCGGAATGCTCCAACGAGTCTGACCCTGCGTGAGCTGTTCTGCGTGGGAGCGCAGCGAAGCTCATGCGACGAATAGCGTACATCCTTACGTTCCCCTGGGGTAACCCCAGAGAGGCCGAACGAGCCCGAAAGCCCGGTCATGCCAGCTTGGAGCATTCCACCGTGCGCGGACACTATAGCAGGGTCCTGAAAGTTCTTTGGGATGTGTAGTGGCGGATTACGATTTCCCCTTCGGCGTCTCTTCTTGCGCCGCCACTTTCTTCACGTCGACCGGGCCGCCATCGTCCCCTGCGCTCCACGTCCCCGACAACTGGTCCGCGGCCAGTTTCAGGGTAATCGTCCCAGTCGGTCCGCCCGCATCGAACTCGAGGGTCACATCCTCGCCATGGTGAGTGCCGCCAGTGACAGTGAAATCCCCGTGGTCGGAGCGGATCATGCCCGACATCGCGCCTTCCTTCTCGGTCAGATCGAACGTCACATTGATCACTTCTTCCGCTCTGTTCTTGGCGGTTCCTTCGTAGCGCCCCGCAACCGACCGTTTCGCCGAGTTGTTCTTGCCCTGCTGCGCCGTGGCGACGCACAAGGGCGCCAGAACGAGGCAAAGAACCAGCATCCGCCGAACGATTGCCATTTCACCAAGCCGTGCGAATTTCTTATGGGATGTTTTCATTTGGCCTCCTTGGCGACCATTTTCCCGGCTTCGTCCTTCTCGACATACGCCCACCGCAAGTGAGGATCGTGTGTGAATACCGTGAGCCACTTTTCGGGAAGTGCCCGAGCATAATACTCCTTTTTGCTCTCAATTGTGTCCAGCGGATACAGATCAAATCCCATCCCCCAGGTGATATCAATGTGCGCGGTCGTAGGCATGAGATCAGAAATATAACAAGCCGTCGGCGCATAACAATCTTGAGGGTGCCCCACCCTTGTCGCGTCTTTTGCGACAGGGTGGGGTTTTTGACTTCCTCGCACAATGATCCCCTGCATGCAAGCCGTGTGCCCGCGAAACGTCTTTACCGAAATCCCCGGCACAATCTCCTCGCCACCTCTGAGCAGCGTCATCTGCCCGCTCTCTACCAGCGGATCATAATTCTCCGGAATGTAACTGATCGCATCCCGCTCGCTAGGCTTGCGCGCATACTGCCACTCGCCCTCCGGCGCGTAATACTTCGCCCGCGGAAACGTAGGTACGACGTTCCCGTTCTTGTCGCGCACCGTGTTCCATCCGCAATGATCGAAGTGCAGATGCGAGTTGATGACGATATCGATATCCTCAGGCGCAATTCCCGCAGCCGAGAGATTCTCCAGCAACTTCGCCGGCTGCCCGTAAAACTTCTTCATACGATCGGACAGCTTGTTGCCCATCCCGGTTTCGACCAGCACGGTTTGCTTGCCGGTGCGAATGAGCAGCGAGTTGAGTCCGGCTGTGACGCAGTTCTTTTCGTCGGCCGCGACCTTCCTCGACCACATCACCTTCGGAATTACGCCAAAGAACGCTCCCCCATCCAGCAGATAAGTCCCATCCGAAAAAACGCTGAGTTCAAAATCGCCAAGCGTCAGCCGATGCATGCCTTCAGTGTGCCACAGAGACGCGCCTGCATCTGCGCTTGTAAAGGTCTTGTCATTCCGACCGCGAAGCGGAGGAATCTGCTTCCCGCCGGCGGCGAGTTCAACGCCGGCAACAGCAGATTCCTCACGGCAAAGAACGCCGTTCGGAATGACAAAGCCCGGGTGATTACCTTTCAGTGAATAGAAATCCACAGGTCAACCTCGCCTCGGTGTGACATCTGACCTGTGACATCTGACCTGTGACATCTGACCTTGTGCTCCACCGAGCAGTTCTGTCATCCTACGCATCGCCGACGCCGTGCTCGCCTAAGAGAGGAGCTAGGGGGTCGAGCTAAGTCTTTGCCCTCAAGATTTTGCCTCTAAACCATTGAGCGCCAAGATTTTGATCGGCAAATCCCGCCAAGTGGATGATTCCAAAGATCCAGGGGTAAGGGGGTGGGGTACTAAGCAGTAAACTTCCCCGTTCTAAGCGACCAGCTAAAATTCCCTCTTTCAGAAAAATCCCTCGCCCCGCCGCTCCGGTCCAGCCTGAATCCCCCGCTCAACTAATAAGTATCAGTTGATTGCTAGCAGGAAGAAAACGGAGCAGCCATGATTCAGATTCGCCCCAGTGCCGAACGTGGTGGAGGAAACCACGGTTGGCTCAACACCAAACACACTTTCAGCTTCGCCGATTATTGGGATCCCAAGTGGATGGGATTCCGCTCGCTGCGCGTCATTAACGAAGATCACGTCGCGCCCAACACGGGATTTCCCACGCATCCGCACCGCGACATGGAAATCATCACCTACGTTCTTAAAGGCAAACTCGAGCACAAGGACAGCCTCGGAACCGGATCGGTGATCCTTCCCGGCGATGGACAGCGCATGACCGCGGGCAGCGGAATCCGCCACAGCGAGTTCAATCCGTCGACGACTGAGTCCGTACATCTTCTGCAGATCTGGATTCAGCCGGAGAAAGCTGCATTGCCGCCAAGCTACGAGCAGAAGACTTTTCCCGACGCCGAAAAGCGCGGCAAGTTTCGCCTGATCGCGTCGCGCAATGCCAACGATGGATCGGTCAAGATCAATCAGGATGCAAAGCTCTATGTCTCGCTGCTGAAGTCCGGAGAGGAAGTCGCCCACGATTTCGAACCAGGTCGCTACGGTTGGCTGCAAGTCGCGCGCGGCGCCGTTGAAGCGAACGGCAGTAAACTCAATCAAGGCGACGGAGCGGCCATTAGCAACGAGAAGCAGTTGTCCATCAAAGCCACGGAAGACGCTGAGGTCCTGCTGTTCGATCTGGCCTAAAACGAATCTCAACAGTCTTGTCATTCCGAAGCCGAGCTTTATCCGGCGAGGAATTTGGTGTTTGCCGTAAGCGAGGGAAAGCAGATTCCTCACCGTTCTCGCGGCGCTTTTTGGGTCGCTGCGAACGGTTCGGCATGACAACCGTTTTGTTGGAGTCCCGGTTCTTGCTACGCTCGTCGCATGCAGCGTCCGAAAGGCCTAACGGCGATTGCGTCGCTGTTCGCTCTCATCGCCGCTTATCTCTGGGGAATCGGCGCGATAAAGCTCGCGTCGCCCAGCGCAATCTCGCTCATGGCAGGAAGACATTTTCTCTACGGACTGGAACTCGCCGGACCGTACATGATGCTGCTCGGAGGCAGTGTTTACGCGCTCCTTGCGTGGGGACTGTTTCGTCTGCAGAATTGGGCACGCTGGACTGCGATGCTGCTGATCGTGATCAGCACCGCATCGCTCATCCCGAAGATTTCCATGGCAGAACTCGGAATTCCAATTCTCTGGTACGGATTGCAGATTGCACTGCGTGTCGCGATTGGATGGTATCTGGCACAAGCGCCCGCGGTAATCGACGTATTTGCCGCGAAACGTTAGCCACGGATCAACACGGATTTGCAAGGATATTTCTTTCTTGGTTTATCCGTGAAGATCAGTGAAAACCGTGGCGCTTTTCTTACCGCTTCGCTTTTGCCGGTTCTTTTGCCCCGATGCGTTTGCTGACCGCGAACGTCATCTTGCCGGCTTTCTCGGCGTCGACGACCACATGATCGCCGTGCAGGATTTCCCCGTCGAGGATCTTCAGCGCCAGCGGATCCTGAATGAGCTTCTGGATGGAGCGTTTCAAAGGACGCGCACCAAAGTTCGGATCGTAGCCTTGCGTTAGCAGCAGATCCTTCGCCGCATCGGTAAGCTCGAGCGAGATCTTGCGATCGGCCAGCAAGCGGCGAACATCTTCCAACCGCAGCTCGATAATCTTGACCAGTTGATCTTTTCCGAGCGGACGGAAGACGATGATGTCGTCCACGCGGTTCAGGAACTCAGGCCTGAAGTGCGCGTGCAACTGGTTCATCACCTGCTGCGTGGCCTTCTCGAACTCTTCGTCGGAGCGCAGACCCTCAGCCTGCAGGAACGCCGACCCGATGTTTGACGTCATGATGATGATCGTGTTCTTGAAATCGACCACACGGCCTTTACCATCGGACAACCGGCCATCGTCCATGATCTGCAACAAAACGTTGAACACATCCGGATGCGCTTTCTCGATCTCGTCGAACAGCACGACTGAATACGGACGACGACGCACTTGCTCGGTAAGCTGTCCACCTTCTTCGTAGCCCACATATCCTGGAGGCGCGCCGATCAGACGAGCGACCGAGTGCTTCTCCATGTACTCGGACATGTCGATGCGGATCATCGCGCGTTCGTCGTCGAAAAGGAATTCTGCGAGCGCACGAGCGAGCTCGGTTTTCCCCACGCCCGTGGGACCCAGGAAGATGAACGAGCCGATCGGCCGTTTGGGATCGCTCAAGCCAGCGCGGGAGCGGCGAATTGCGTTGGCAACGCGCTCTAACGCCGGATCTTGGCCGATGACTCGCTGGCGCAGGCGCTCTTCCATCGTGACCAGCTTTTTCACTTCGCCTTCCAGCATCTTGGAGACTGGAATTCCGGTCCACTTGGAGACGATGCGCGCGACATCTTCTTCGTCGACTTCTTCTTTGAGCATGCGCTGCTTGCCCTGGCTCTCCATTTGCTTGCTGAGCTTGGCGAGTTCTTGCTCGGCTTGAGGAATGAGCCCATAGCGGATCTCCGCGACGCGCTCATTGTTGCCCTTGCGCAACTCGGATTGCTCTTCGACCTTGAGCTGCTCGATCTTTTCCTTTAGCGCCCGAATACGCGCAATGAGATCTTTTTCCTTTTTCCAGTTCGCCTTGAGGGTATTCGACTTCTCCCGAATCTCAGCCAGTTCCTTCTCGATAACCGCAAGCCGTTCCTTCGAATTCGGATCGTCTTCTTTCTTGAGCGCCTGCTTCTCGATTTCCAGCTGCGTGGCTTTGCGTTCGAGCTGGTCGATGTCGGTTGGCAACGAGTCGATCTGGATACGCAATGAGGCTGCGGCTTCGTCGATCAGATCGATGGCCTTGTCCGGCAGAAATCGATCGGAAATGTAGCGGTGCGAGAGCGTCGCGGCCGCGACGATAGCCGAATCCTTGATGCGCACGCCGTGATGGACTTCGTACTTCTCTTTCAGGCCGCGCAGGATTGCAATCGTATCTTCGACATTGGGCTCACCGACGAAGACGATCTGGAAGCGGCGCTCGAGAGCGGCATCTTTCTCGATGTACTTGCGATATTCGTTGAGTGTGGTCGCACCGATGGCGCGGAGCTCTCCGCGAGCCAGCGCCGGCTTCAGCATGTTCGAGGCGTCGATGGCGCCTTCGGCCGCACCGGCTCCGACCAGCGTATGCAACTCGTCGATAAAGAGAACGATCTGGCCTTGCGAGTCCTCGATCTCTTTGAGAACCGCTTTTAGGCGGTCTTCGAACTCGCCGCGGTACTTTGCTCCCGCCAACATCGCCCCGAGATCGAGCGCGACGACGCGCTTGTTCTTCAGGACTTCCGGCACATCACCGGAAATAATGCGCTGCGCCAGGCCTTCCACGATGGCCGTTTTGCCCACACCAGGTTCGCCGATCAGCACAGGATTGTTCTTGGTGCGGCGTGAGAGAACCTGAACGACCCGCCGAATTTCTTCGTCGCGTCCGATGACGGGATCGAGCTTGCCGCGATGCGCCAGTTCGGTCAGGTCGCGAGCGTAGCGCTCCAGCGCCTGGTATTTCGCTTCGGGATTCTGGTCGGTAACCTTTTGCGATCCGCGAACCACCGTGAGCGCCTTCAGGATCGCCTCGTGGGTCGCGCCGTGCTGCGCCATGATCTGCTGTGCTTTATCGCGCTTCAGGTGCGTGATGGCCAGCAGCAGGTGCTCGGTGGAAACGTACTCGTCCTTAAAATTGCTGGCTTCTTTGAAGGCCTGCTCAAGCAGCTTGTTACTCTCGTTCGAGAGCGAGGCCTGCGAGGCCTGTCCAGAAACCTTTGGAAGCTTCTCGATTTCGGCATAGACCGCACTCAGCACGGCCTGCGGCCCGATTCCGATTTTTTCGAGCACCGGCGGAACGATGCCCTCCTTGTCTTCCAGTAAGGCGGCGAGCAAATGAATCGGCAGCAGTTCGGGATTGCCGTGCTCGGAGGCGAGCTCGTTCGCGCGCTGGACGGCTTCCTGCGCTTTGACGGTGAATTTGTCCCAACGGATGGGCATGATCTAAACC
The DNA here is from genome assembly GCA_035568275.1 of Candidatus Sulfotelmatobacter sp. Classification (GTDB taxonomy): domain Bacteria; phylum Acidobacteriota; class Terriglobia; order Terriglobales; family Acidobacteriaceae; genus Sulfotelmatobacter. The sequence goes on along the minus strand of DATMOO010000055.1, from coordinate 44,268 downwards.
TCGGATTTGGTAATTGAGTAATTGGAAGAGATTTCGGCGGTTCGGGGTTCAAATTACTCAATTCCTAAATTTCACAATTTACAAAATGAATGGGAGGCGGTCACCTCTGCCGCCTCCCGTTGTCAGGGGCTAAAGCCCACATTCTTTCTTGCCTCTAACGCGGCCCTGAAGGGCCGCTCTTCCACGTTCCATCAGCACCGCTCGGCTTCGCCTTCGCGGGACAGCCGAGGCGGCTGTCCCTACATGGCCTTACTGGCAACTGATCACTGATCACTGATCACTGGCCACTGCCTTACGCGGCTTTGCTGGGGCCCTTGGCTTCGATCGGTTTTTCGGAGCTGACGTTGACCTTAATCTGCTTCGGCTTCGCTTCGGCTTTCTTGGGCAACGTGATCTTCAGGACGCCCTTGTCGTAAGTCGCCGAGACGCTCTCGGTGTCGACGGTCTGGGGCAGAGTGAAGGTACGGGTGAAGCTGCCATACTGACGCTCCACACGACGGTAGTTCTCTTCTTTCTCTTCCTTTTCGATCTTGCGCTCGCCATGGACGGTCAGCGTGTTGTTTTCCACGCGGACATCGATGTCCTTCTCGTCGATTCCGGGCACTTCAATCTTCAATGCGACCTTGTGCTCGTCTTCGTAGACATCCACGGCGGGGGCAAAGCTCGAAGTGGTGAGGGATTCATCCCTTCCGGCATCATTGTAAGACTCGCGGAACAGGCGATTCATGCGGTCCTGTAACGTGCTGAATTCACGGAATGGCTCCCAACGGGTTAATACGGTCATGGCTAAATCCTCCTTCAAAAATGGTGTTTGATCGGAACTTGAATTTGTGACCGGCGCGAAAAAGCAGGGGCTCAAGCCCGAGTCTTAAGTTGTCTAGACGCGGCGCTGAAGCGCCGCTCTTCCACCGGTTCACTTCATTAGACACATTGTTAGCATAAAAGAAGCATAAAAGTTGAGTGTATTCTTGTCAAGTACTCTATTTTGCTTATTTTGCTTTATGTTACGTGCCCTATGACACACTTCAAATACGCAGTTTCGGGAACGTTGAGCAGAACCGGATGATCTTTTCCCTGTCCTCGAACCTCAAGAAGGCGCAGCGTGCGGTGGGCGTCAACGGCGGCCGAGGCCAGCATTTCAAGGAACGTGGACTGGTTGACGTGATAGGAGCAGGAGCATGTAACGAGGATTCCCCCCGGCGCCAGCATCTTCAGAGCACGGAGGTTCAGTTCCTTGTAGCCGCGTACGGCGGAATCGAGATCGCGCTTGGTTTTGGCGAACGCAGGTGGATCGAGCACGATGGTGTGATAGAGGTGGCTGGATCCCGCATAGTCCTTCAGCAGGTCGAACGCGTTGGCCTCGATCCACTCGATCTCGCGGTGGTTGAGGGCGGCATTCTGATCGGCGACTTCCAGCGCGGGACGAGAGCTGTCGACACCAGTGACATGTTTGCACTTCGGCGCGAGATGCAAGGCAAAGGCGCCCTGATAGCAAAAGACATCGAGGGCTTCGCCGTGGGCGTACTGAGCGGCGGCGGCGTAGTTTTCACGCTGGTCGAGGAAGGCTCCGGTCTTCTGACCTTCGAGGGCGTCGAAATGGAACTGCACGCCGTTCATGGTAAAGGTGATTGCGGTCTTGTCTCCGTGTACCAGACCGGAGGCGCGGGGCGGAAGGGTTTCGAGTTCGCGGACGCGCGGATCGACTCGCTCGATCACCGACGCGGGGCTGAGTTGATCGACTAACTCAGAGATGACAGTTTCGCGGACAGGGTTGGCGTCGATTGCCTGGGTCAGAATCTGAAGGGAAAGAATGTCGTTATAGCGGTCGACGATAAGGCCGGGAAGGAAATCGGCTTCGCTGAAGATGAGCCGGTAAGCGTTGGTGTCGCGGACAACCTTCTCGCGGTAAGCGACCGCGTCGGCAATGCGTCGGCGCAGCAGCGCAGAAAAATCTGAGACGGGCTCGTGAGAGATCATCCGTATCGCAATCTGTGAGGAACTGGAGTAGAGGGCGGTGCCGAGTGGTTTCCCGCGCTGGTCGGTGATGGCAATGAGGGAGCCCGGAGGAGTGCCGTCGGCTTCGAGTACGTCGGAGCGGTAGACCCAAACGTGACCTGACTTCAGGCGGGACACACCGCGGGGAGAGACTTTGACTTTGGGGAGATCAGACCGTGCGGGAATCGGTGGCATGGGGACATGGTAATGCCTGGGGATTGTAACGCCACTGAATCGGTCAGCCCCACATGTGGTCGTTGAGCGCTATCGCTTGTGGCTGTTGAAAAACTCCTGCGCGAGAAACTGGCAATAATGAAATTGTGCGAGGATGCCCCACAAACGACTTTCCCAATTTTATAGGCGTTTTGTATCCTCCAAATTTGGCTGTTTGGGAGGAAACTGGACTTATTCAACACCCACGCTTGGTTACGACAGTTGTCCAGCTCCGCAGTCCTGCTTTGGGCGTAATGCGCTAAAGGCTAGGTCTTGCAGTCAGGCGAAGCCTAGAATGCTGGCTGAAAGACAAATCATGGGCGTGAATGTCGTCATCGACGAGCGGTGCCATGCCCTGCTCCGTGGACTCACGCTTTACATCACGTGCATGCTGTCGTTTTCTCTCCACGCACCGGCTCAGGAATCGAACATTCCGATCGCTTGGTTCGAGGAAACGGACCCACACGCGCCTCACTGGCGCGTTCACTTCGAACCTCCTGCTCTCACCTACAGTCAGCGCCTCGTCGTAGGTGTCCGGGCCACCCTGCCCGCCAACGGAAAGGAACGGCGTGCAAACTGGCATATCGTTCTGCGTATCGCCGACGAGAGCGGTAAGTGGTTCCAGAACTATGACTACTCTCGCGTTGATCTGCGGTGTAAGCCGCCGAAGGCCGAGCCGGTCCTCTGGCAGGGATACGCATTTGTCCAGCCCGGCACCTATCGCTTAGCTTGAGTGGCTTACGACGCGGTCAACGAACGACATTTCGTGTGGCGCAGAATGATGCGAGTTGATCGGCCCAGCGTCCTGCCTGACATCGACCGCGATCTTCCTAAGGTTGAATTCCTAGATCTCAGCAGGATTCGGCCGCCCATTCCCGAATACCTCCCCGTTCACACGCAGGCTCCCGTGCAAGTCGACGTCGTATTCAACCTAACTGGCAACCAGCAACTCAGTCTCACTCCTAATAACCTCGATAGTTTTCGTCCGCCCTACGCGGAGGACGCGCTGCGCGGAGCTATCGCACTCCTCGCTCAACTCGCGCCTTCGCACGGATGTGTTCGCGTGAGCGCCATCGACATTCTTCGCCTTAAAGTCGCGCTCGATCGTTCTTCTGCCGATCCGGAGTCGAATCTGAACCAAATTCAGCAGGCAATCCCTATCGTTCGCGATAACGCCAGCGTTGACGCTCACACCCTCGCTGGCAGAACCAAGGCACGTGAGTTCTTTCACCGGTTTCTCGAAAAGGTCATCAGCGACAACGCCGCGTGCAGCCCAGGTTTCCTCAACGCAGACCGCGCCATCATCAGCGTCAGCGATAGCCTTATCTTCCCCGAGGGCACCGACAGGGAACCGGTATCACCCCCTGAACGTCGCAATGCTCTCTTCTTCCCTGTACAGTTCTCCTACACTTGGCTTACTACGAAAAACTCGATGCCTACCGCCGTTACCGCTTTCGATGAGGTCGGCCACATGCTCGGCCACCTTCACCCGCGCCACTTCGATGTAGCCGAACCAAACGGCCTCCGGCGCGCCTTCGCCGAGATCGTCAAGGACATCGAAGCCTCGACCACGGTTTCCGCACCCCAGTGATAAGGGACAGCAACGAACGGTCAGTTGAACTCCGAATTGTGTAAACAGGGAACAATTGGGTGATTGGCGAAAACATCCCCGATAGCACCTCAATGAGCTCAGGAATTCCGCGCCATCGTTTCGGTGGGCTAGAGTCGAGCTGCGCTCGATGGACAGCCGAGGCGGCTGTCCCTACATTGTTTTCTAGTTAGTGGGCAGCGTGTTCGGTGGGGGCGGGAACTGCCGGTTTCGCGTGCGAGCCGGAGCTGGCTTCGTGGCGGGCGGCGTCGAGATCCGTGCGCAGCGAATCGAGGATCACCATGGGAAGCTCTGCACCGAAGCCGTCGAGATCTTCTTCCGACCAGTTGCCGTTGAGTCGCGTGGAGCCGGTAATGTCTTCGGGGAAGGCCTGACGGAAGTCGCCTTCACGGATCAGGATGTCGCCGATCAGGCGTCCAGTGTGAATGTCATAGACTCGGCGGCTGGCCTGGCCGCTGGCATTGGTCAGGCACAGGAAAACCTCGCCATCTCCGGCGAACTCAGGACGGTAGTACCAGGCTTGCGGGGCATCGATCTTGGGGTGATGGCGTTTCGGGCGGTGGGTCGTGGGTTTTTGCTCAACCAGCTCTTCTTTGGGATTGAAGTAGAGAATGCGCTGGCAGGAATCGCACACAACCGTCTCTTTGCCCGACCGGACTTCGTTATAGGTCTGCGGACGTAGCATCACCTGGCAGGCCATGCATTTCTGATCGCGAACTTCGGAGATACCGCTGCCGCGGAACTTAGAGACGCGCTCGTAATGCCGGAGCAGGTCTTCGCGGATGCCGGTACGCAACTGATCGCGCTTGGCCCGGGCTTCAGCTAGTAGTTTTTCGTCCTCGGCGGTGCGTAGGCGGGCCTGCTCTTTCTCTTTGTCGATCTCGGCCATTTCCGCCTTCAAATCCACCTGGGCGGCTTTGACTTCCTTGTCTCGGGTATCGGCGTTGACCATCAGTTCGAGAATCTTGTCTTCGTTCGAAGTGATTTCCTTTTCAGCGAACTGGATTTCGTGCAGGAGAGCTTTGTACTGCTCGTTGGTCTTTACGTCGAGGGACTGGTCGCGGTATTTGGAGATTTTTCCCCGCAGGTCGCTGATATTGGTTTCGTACTTGCGGCGGGCGGCCTCGTCGGTTTTGACGGCGGCCTGGGCTCTATCGAGTTGGGCTTTAGTTCCGGCGAGTTTCTGCTCGATGACGGCAACGCGCTTGGGGAGTTCGGCAACTTCGTCGTGCAGGCGGCGAATTTCCTTGTCGACATCCTGGAGTTTGAGCAGATTTTCTATGTCTAAGAGCATCCGGTGTATTGATTTTAGCATGCGCCACGACTGCGGTCCTTCGACGCACATCGAAGGTTGTAATGCCAAAAAGGCATCCACCACTAAGGCCACGAAGGGTCACGAAGGGAGAACTTGGCCCGCTGACGCCGTGCGGTGGGGCTTTTAGCGGTGTACACTCAAACGTTCGCCTGTGGGTTCCGTTTTCCATTTTTCCCGTCGAGGTTGGCCAGTGATACTAGGTACACGTCTGCTCTTTTGTCTTGCTCTTTTTGCCTGGTTGGGATCAATTCCATTTGTGGCGCAGAGCGCGCCGACAAAACCCCTGAACATTGACTCCCTGTTTCAGCCGGGAGGGCTGGCGGGGCGCGGTCCGGAGACAACGGAGTGGAGTCCGGACGGGGCGAAGCTCTCGTTTGTACAGCGCGATGAGAAGGGCGAAAAGGGCGAATTGTGGTACGTGGACGCAGCCACGGGAGAGAAGAAGATTCTTGTCAGCGCGGCGAAGCTGGCGTCGCTCGATCCGGATGTGAACAAGGTAAAGAACGAGCGGGAGAAGGAGCGGCTGACGCGTTATCACGTCGCAGCGTACTTGTGGGCTCCGGATTCGAAACACCTGATCTTCGATTCCCAGGGGCAGCTCTGGCTTTACGACCTGGGGACTGAGACGGCGGTTCAATTCACTTCGGCGGGCGATCCGAGCGGAGACCCGAAATTTTCTCCCGATGGAAAGCATCTGGCGTATGTGCGCAAGCACAACCTGTACGTAAATTCCGTGAGCGGGAAGAACGAGAAGCAGCTCACAAAGGATACGGGCGACAATCTCTTTAACGGCGATATCGACTGGGTCTATGCCGAGGAGTTGGCGGTGCGCAGCAATTACTTCTGGTCGCCGGACAGCAAAGAGATCGCGTTCCTGCACATGGACGAGACGAATGTACCAACCTATCCGATCACCGACTGGATGCCGACACATCCGGCGGTGGAGCAGGAGAAATATCCGAAGGTGGGCGATCCGAATCCGGTGGTAAAGCTGGGCGTGGTCGATGCAGACAAGGGCAAGGTGAAGTGGATCACCTTGCCCAGTGCCGAAGATTTCTACATCCCGCGATTTGGCTGGGTGAAGGATGGCGTCATCTGGGCCGAGGTACTGAACCGCACGGAAGACAAGATGGATTTGTATTTCGTGGACACCAAGTCAGGGAAGCCGCGACTGGTGTTGACCGAGACACAAGAAGGCGCGTGGTTCGACTTTGAGCATACCGAGATCCACTTTCTGAAATCGAGTGGACAGTTCCTGTGGCCGAGCTGGCGCGATGGCAACATGCACATTTACCTCTACGGTTTCGACAAGCAGAATCCGATGGCGGCGGACGCGAAGCTGGAACGGCAGCTGGAGAAGGGCGATTACGAAGTGCTGGGCATTAAGGGCGTCGACGAGGCATCGGGTACGGTGTTCTTCGAGGCGAATAAGGATGATCCGCGGCAGACGCATATCTACTCGGTTCAGCTTGACGGATCCGGGCTCAAAGCCCTGACCACGGAAGAAGGGTTTCACCTCGCGAACTTCAGTGATGATGGCAAGCACTACACGCAGATGTACTTCGGCCCGCAGGCCTCGCCGGTCTTGTCGCTGTGCGCCGTGGGAGGAACCTGCAATCCCGTTTGGAAAGCGCACGATGAGATCGCTGAGTACGGACTGAGGGCGTCGAAATATCTGGAGTTCAAGGCCGATGAGGGGACGGTTCTGTATGGTCGGCTGTTGCTGCCTCCTGAGGGCGCGGCGAGCGGCAAGATTCCTCTCATCATCAACATCTATGGTGGTCCTGCGGGGCAGACGGTGCGCAAAAGTGTTCCCGATCCATTCGACGAAATCCTGTCGCGCAAAGGCTTTGCCATTTTCTCCGTGGATAATCGCGGCACGCCGGGGCGCGATCGCAAGTTCCAGACCGCGATCCGGCATGAGTTCGGAGCGGTTGAGCTGAAGGATCAGCTGACGGCGCTGGATCAGTTGTTGGCGCAGTATCCGCAGCTCGATAAAGACCGCGTCGGGATTTGGGGATGGTCGAATGGCGGATCCATGACCCTCTATGCGATGACCCACTCGGACCGTTTCAGGGCCGGGGTCGCTGTGGCGCCGGTGACGAGTCAGGTGAACTACGACTCGATCTACACCGAGCGCTACATGGGGCTGCTCAAGGACGACAAGGCTGGATACGAAATGTCGGATGTGACCAAATCAGCCGACAAGCTGCACGGCGCCCTGCTGCTGGTGCATGGAACGAGCGACGACAACGTGCATTTTCAGAACAGCATTCAGATGATCAATGCGCTGATCAATGCAGGCAAACAGTTCCGGCTGATGATTTATCCGAATAAAACACACAGCATTGCGGGGAAAGATGCACGGGTGCATCTGTTCACGATGATTGCGGACCACTTTGATCGGGAGTTGAAGAACCAGTAACCAGCGGTCAGAAACCGGCAACTCGCGAAGACGAAGCCGCTCTATTTGTGCCGGCCAGACCCTCGGCGCGGGGTTTCCTTGGAAGAGCTCTCTTTCGAGGAGTCCTTCGACGAGCCTTCCTTGCTCGAACTCTCTTTGGACCCGCTATCCGCTTTGGACTTGTCGTCCTTCTTGTCTGTGGAGCCGGAATCGCCGCCTGAAGAACCCGGCGAAGTCGATTTCTTGGCGTAGTCGGTGACGTACCAACCGGAGCCTTTGAACTGAACGGCTGGGGCGGAGATCATCTGTTCGACCGGTCCGCCGCAGTCAGGGCACTTCTTGACCATCTTGTCGGAAAACTTCTGGATTTTTTCGAAGCGATGACCGCACTTCTTGCACTGATATTCGTAAAGTGGCATGTGATGTGAGACGGTTGTGAGGAACAACTTCGTTTCACATCGATTTTAGGGGCGAAGCAGCGAAGCGTCAATTTGATCGGCCTCTCCCGACAGCAGAAACCGACGTTCAGTTCGTCACACCGGATGGCTTTTCACGAGGTAACGGTAGTGCAAGCGCCGGATCAGGCGCCTCCTTCGTCGTTACTTTGGCGGCTCCAGGCGTTGCCGGCCAGGAGAAGGCTTGGCTGTCGCAGCCTGAGAGTCATTCCCGTTTACAGACTCGATGTTCGTGGACGGCGTGGCCTTTGCTTCCACTTCGGCACCCTTGTACTTGGGTTCGCTCACGTAGCCGTGGATATGGTCCTTGCTGATCTTGTTGATCACCAGTTCAGCCGGCGTCTTCGAGTCCGCCGGGTAGAAGAACACCGGCTCATAGATGTTGACGTGCTTCTTCGATACCCTAAGATCATCGATCAGCATGTCGAGATCGGCGTACTCGTGCTTGGTGTTGGCCTTGCGCAGTTGCACGCCCACCGGTCCCTCACGTTGGAACTGCTTGGTCTTGTCGAGGTCAAACTCGTAGTAACTCCGTTCTCCCTTCTTCTCCAGCAACACGAGTTCCTCGTGAGTGGTCGCGATGGAGCCTTGGAGTTCAGTGCGGGCGCTGGTCAGATCCTGACGAGTGGCGTCGATTTGCTTGGCCTGGTTGTCCAGTTGGCCCTGCATTTTCTTCCAGCGCGGGTCATCGATGCGGTGCCGCGTAGCCGCGGCCATCATCGGCTTCCGATAGACCCCGGGCTGCGAATGCGTCGAGGTCTCGGCCTTGTCCGCTGCCCGTTCCGCAGTCATCGCGTCGAGCTTGGTATTGAGAGCATTTACCTGATCGCGGGTTGCGTTCAGCGTGGAGGTGACGGCGCTATTCTGCTCCACCAGTTGCTTGGATACGTTGTGCTCATGGAAAGCGTAGCCGCCGGCGGCGATCACGAGGGCCGAAAGCCCCGCGACCACGGACCGGAATCGAACGATGGAACCTGCCACAGACGCTAATTCGGGCATGGGAGATCTCCTCGGTGCCCGATGGGAGCAAGCGGAGTACCACGGGATGGCGCGCTAATCGATTGAACAATAAGGGATTATCGTTTCCCTTCAGCCCATCCGACTGGCCCAATTTTCGCGCTACTGTGAAATCCTTGCCGTTGCGGACCGTTTCTAGGCGCCCACGAGGCGGCGCGGGGCAACGTTGCGCCATGCGGCTGCAATGGCTTTGGCAAGAACTTGTTTCTTTGCGGCTTTGAGCTGGACGCTGGTGGCGCCGCGACGTCCCCAGGTGCCTTTCACGGGGATGAATACTTCTGGGTAATCCTTCGAAAAGTAGTGCTGATCTTCGGGCGAGAGCTTGACCATGCCGCGCGTCTTGTCGGGGTAGCCGAGGGTGGCGAAGATCTTTCCGGCGACTCGGAAGTCGGGATGATTCATGTGTCGACGCTCTTCGGTTTCGGGATGGGAGAGAGCTAGTTTGCGGAAGGCTGCCGGGGTCATGGAGCGGCTCCTATTTCGCCAGCATAACGTGCGAATGGATCGGAACGTTACGTTGATGATTTCAGATTGCAGATCGGAACCCGCTTCCGTCTGGAATCTGCTGTTTTCAATCTGAAATCTCCAATCTGAAATCTGCAATCCGCCGCAGTGGTAGACTCCGGCCATGAGCGATGTGAAATCCAGCGGACCGGCGCTGTATCTGGTGGCGACGCCGATTGGGAATCTGGAGGACATCACGCTGAGGGCGCTGCGGGTGTTGAAGGAAGTGGACGTGATCGCATGCGAGGATACGCGGCAGACGCAGAAGCTGCTCAATCATTATGCGATTTCGACGCGGACGACCAGTTATCACGAGCACAACGAGATGACGAAATCGGCGGAACTGGTGAAGGAGATGCAGGAAGGTGCGAGTGTGGCGCTGGTGACCGACGCCGGGATGCCGGGGATTTCCGATCCGGGATACCGGCTGATCACGCTGGCGATCCGGCATCATGTGCCAGTGGTGCCGGTGCCGGGCGCGTCTGCTTTTCTGGCGGCGCTGGTGGCGAGCGGGCTGCCCGCGGATTCATTTCTTTTCAGCGGATTTCTTCCGGCAAAACGCGGGGAGCGGCGCACCCTACTGGAGACGGTGAAGAGTTCTCCGCGGACGCAGGTGTTTTATGAGGCGCCGCACCGGATCGTTGAGGCGCTCGAGGATGTAGTCGAGGTGCTGGGTGGGGCACGGCACGTCGTAGTGGCGCGCGAAGTGACGAAGATTCACGAAGAGTTTCTGCGCGGGCGGGCGAATGAAGTGCTGGAGACGCTGAAGGCGCGGGACACGGTGAAGGGTGAGATCACGCTGCTGATCGGGAAGGCGGAGGAGGGCGAAGCTCGTGTGGAGACGGGCGCTCTCGCCCGTCCTTCGGTCCGGCAGCGTGTGGAGCAAATCATGGGGGAGGAGCAGATCGACGAGAAGGCCGCGCTGAAGAAGGTGGCGAAGGAGCGGGGGGTTTCGAAGAGCGCGGCGTACAGAGAGTTGCAGAGGACAAGGTGAACATTTTTCTTACTTCAGAGAGCGCCTAGGTCTCTCGTGTGTCGAGCCTCGCTCGTCGTAGACAATTGTGATGTGTCCAGATCGCGCAATGCTGCCGACCATCGGTGGACCATATTCTCGCACCAAACTCCTAATTTGAGGTATCGCCATCGTCCAAGCCTGCGCCATCTCTGAACCCGTGAAGTTTCCGGATCCGAAGTAGAATTCCCGTACTCGGTACCGACGAATCGCGGCGCGTTCGATCTCGTTGTAGCGATTCTTCTTGTCTTTCGTTAAAACCACCCATGATCGCTCTGCCACGAATTGAAGCCATACCTCGTCCGGTGTGCCGCGTGGGAAATGGTCTCTGTGACGATGATGCTGGACTTGATTGTTATGGAGGGCTTCAAGAATCGGTTGGCAGTTGTCGAGATTCTTATCCAGGTAAAGGATGAAATCGTAAAGCTGCAACTGCTCGGGTTTCCCAGCGGATTGCCTCTTCGATGTGCTTTTCTTCGAGGCCATATTCCTTGGCTAGTTCGGGTATAGATTCGCGAGCGTTAAAGCGAGACGCGATTACAGCTGTAGAGATGCCCGTTCCGGCAATTACAGGTTTTCCGAAGCCGAGGGCCGGATTTATGACAATAAACTTTGGCTCTGTGGCGCTCCGCTCGCGCACGAAGGGGTAAAACTTGAAGACACCTAGTGGTTTGTCGTATTCGACTCTCTCAAGGTGAGCTTCGACGATTCCGGGTATCGCAAGTTGCCCGCCTCTGGACAGATTTACGAAGCGGTCGATCTCCCTAATGAGCAGGTCGATCCTGTCTGTTAACAAAGGTTGTTCGATCAGTGGATGCTTGAATCCTGTGGTTTTATTTAGGTGTACGAGTGCTTGCCGAATTTTGGGAAGCCGCAAGTCGTATATCGTCCGCAGCGAAGCCAGCATGTGGCACTCCAATAAGTTCAAAAAGGAGAGCGATCGGGGCTTCTTGGATGCGGGGCGGATCAGCGGGGAAACCGGTTTCCGACCGAATGCCCAGTATTCCAGGGTCTTGATCGGCACACGCAGGTAAAGTGCGGCCTCGGACAGGCCGTAAAGGGGGAGTTCTAGTCGTTCGTCAGTTGCGATAAACTTCACAGGCCCCCTTCTCAAAAGCTTCCCCAGAACTCATATACCATATTCCCATTTTGTTCGCAGTACTCAGAACCAGCAAGAACACCAGCTATGCCCGATTTGGGAACTACTTCCCTGCCAACTCCTTCTTTACTAACTCGCTGACCACTTTCCCATCCACGCGCATGCCAGCCGCGTTGAACTTCGCCATGGCGTTCTTCATGACCGTGCCCATCTCTTTCATCGTGGGAGCGCCCATTTCGGCGATCGTGGCTTTGACTCCGGCGGCGATGTCGACCTCGCTGGCGGCTTTCGGCAGGTAGCCCTCGATCACGGTGATCTCGGCGGCCTCTTTGTCGGCCATCTCCTGGCGTCCGCCTTTGGTGAATTGCTCGATCGACTCTTTGCGCTGCTTGATCAGGGTGGCAAGCACTGCCTGGGACTCCTTGTCGTCGAGCGGGGACATCTTTTCGACGGTCTTGAGTTGGAGCGCGCTCTTCACCATGCGGAGCGTGGAGAGGCGGGCTTCGTCTTTCGCCTTCATGGCGGTGACAATGTCTTTTTGAATCTGATCGACTAGGGGCATGGGGGGATTATAGATGGTGGACGTGAGAGACAGCGGAAGACACTCAAAGCACGCAAGAACCCGCGTCGGTTGAACATAAACGGGTGCTGGAAAAAAAGCTGAAACCACGAAGGACACGAAGGTTCACGAAGGTCTCCCCGATGTTCCTTCGTGTACCTTCGTATCCTTTGTGGTTGATTGGTCTGAGCGCCGTCCTACCTACTCGATTCAGCGGAACAAAGATTGACTCTGGGGCATCAGATACCCATGGAGGAATCATCATGAGCAAACTTGCAATTTGGGCGCAACTCGAAGCGAAGCCGGGCAAAGAGAGAGAGCTCGAGGAATTCCTGAAGTCTGCCGAACCATTGGCCGAGCGCGAGCCCGGCACCCTGACCTGGTACGCGATCAAGATCAGTCCGGGAAAATACGGCATCTTCGATACCTTTGCCGACGAGAACGGGCGCAACGCCCACCTGAACGGGGAGATTGCGAAGGCGCTCTTTGCCAAGGCCAAAGACCTGCTTGCTGAGGCGCCGAGGGTTGATAAGCCAGAGATTCTTGCCTCGAAACCGGCTCGCTGAGCAACTCCCGGAGGCGGAATCGTCGCAAACCGCTGCGGCGCCGTCTCCCAGGCGTATTGCGTGACCGCGATCACTGCATAAAAGAGCAATTTGCGCTACAGGTCTGGTCGCGCAGACGTGCTCTGCGCCGAGCCTTCCTATAAACTAAAAGACTATTCCTACACCCAAGGACTCCGCTTATGTTGCATAAGAATCGTCTTTTTACTCCCGGGCCGACGCCGCTGTTGCCGGCGGCGCAGACCGCCATGGCTTCATTTACCGCCCATCATCGCACGGCCGATTTCAAGGCGCTGTTTCAGCGCGTGCTCGCCGACATGAAGGAATTCATCGGCACCAAGAATGACGTGCTGATGCTGGCCTGTTCGGGCACCGGTGTAATGGAGGCCTCCGTGTCGAATCTAACCTCGCCGGGAGACAAAGTACTGGTGCTGACCGCGGGCAAGTTCGGCGAGCGCTGGACGGGGTTGGCCAAGGCTTTTGGCTGCAATGTGGACGTCCTGAGCATTCCGTATGGAGACACGTTTTCGCTCGAAAACATTCGCGCTCGCGTAACGCCGGACGTGCGCGCTGTCTTCGTGCAGGCGACGGAGAGTTCGACGGGAGCGCGCCACGATGTGCGCGGGATCGCGAAGATTGTGCGCACTCAAGGGGACGACACACTGCTGGTGGTGGACGCCATCACGGGACTGGGCACGACACATCTGGATGTCGATGACTGGGGCGTGGATGTGATCATCGGTGGATCGCAGAAAGCCTTGATGATGCCTCCCGGGCTAGCGTACTGCGCGATCAGCGAGCGGGCGTGGAAGCGGATGGATGCGACGACTTCGCCGCGCTTCTACTTCGATCTCCGCAAGGAGCGGAAGTCGGCGGCAAAGGGAGAAACGGCTTACACCCCGGCGACGTCGTTGTTTGCGGCTTTGGGAGCAGCGCTTGAATTCGTGCGTGGCATGGGTAAAGGTGATCTCGCCAAAGGCCGGGAGGAGTTGGTCAACAACGCAGAGCTATGCGCGGAGATGACCCGCGCCGGAGCGAAAGCGCTCGGGTTGAAGCTTTACGCCTCAGTCCCAGCGGCCGCGCTCACAGCGATCTCGGCGCCCGAGGGAATGGATTCGGGAAAGATCGTGAAAGAGTTCCGCGAATCCTTTGACGCCGTGGTGGCGAACGGGCAGGGCGAGATGAAAGGCAAACTGTTCCGAATCGCGCACATAGGGTACTACGACTATCTCGACACGATCGGCATTCTCGGTGCGCTCGAGCATGTGCTGGCTCGGGTCACCGACAAGAGCGTCGAATACGGCGCTTCAGTGCGGGCGGCCCAGCAGGTGTACGCCCGCAGTCACGAAGGAGCGCTGGCGGCCCGGTAGCAAGCCTGACTCTCGGCCGCAGCTGAAACCGGGCTTAGTTGATCGTAAAGGGCATCGCGGCCGAGGTTTGCGCAGGTGTTGCGCCACCGTAAATGCCACCACTGCTTGTCGCCGGGTTCGTAACCGTGATCTGGACGGTTGCGGCAGTCGCGACTGCCGATGCCGGGACCGAGATGCTGAGTTGCCCAGCCATGCTGGCGGTCGTCGTCTGAGCAGTTCCGTTCCAATTAACGGTGGCCTTCGAGGCGAAATTGGTGCCGGTCACTGTCAGCGTGAATGCGGGGGCTCCGGCAGTCGCGCTCGTGGGATTCAGTGTCGAGATTGCGGGCATGGCTCGCGCCCCCGAGCCAGAGGGTTTGGAGTAGCCGCAGGCAAGAGTGACGGCAATCAATGTCCCTAGCAAAATCGTGTTGACGGTTTTCATAGTGTTCTCCCAAGGGCCGGGGCCCATTGGGACAGAGCTTAGAAAACGAGCGTGGCTGGATTGTCAGCAGCGTGTCATTTTCCCGTCAAATGTTATGGTTGTCGCATTTTCTCCAGCAGCCTCATACACATACAAAGGATGCGTTCATGAAGATCATTGTGGCGGAAAGGATCTCGTGCTCAGCCGTAGCTCAATTGCAGGAGCCGGGATGGACGGTGCTTACCGCAGACCAGTTGGACGGGAAGCTCGCTGAACATCTCGAGTCTGCCGATGCGTTGATCGTGCGCTCCGCGGTACAGGCCGACGCCAAGCTGCTCGCGCATGCGAACAAGTTGCGGGTGATTGGCCGTGCTGGCGTGGGAGTGGACAACATCGATCTGGAAGCGGCCACGCACAAGGGCATCGCGGTGATGAATACGCCGGGGGCCAATGCAGTGGCGGTCGCGGAGCAGACGATTGGGATGATGTTGGCCATGGCTCGTCACCTCTGCCGTGCGGATGCGTTGATGCACGCCGGCAAATGGGAGAAGAAATCTCTGCAGGGAACCGAGTTGCGCGGGAAGACTCTGGGAGTTGTCGGGCTGGGGCGAATTGGGATGGAGGTGGCGCGGCGGGCGCGCGCATTTGGGATGGATCTGATCGGGCATGATCCGTTCGTTTCGGTGTCGGTGGCGAAGGAGCAGGGTATCCGGCTGGCGGAACTCGATGAAGTCTACGCGGTCGCAGACTACATCACGCTGCACGTTGGGTTGACACCGCAAACGAATGGGATGATCAACCAGACCTCGATTGCGAAGATGAAGAAAGGGGTCCGGCTGGTGAATTGTGCGCGGGGCGAGTTGGTGAATGAGGCTGATCTGGCGGCCGCGCTGAAGGATGGGCGCGTCGGAGCGGCGGCGATCGATGTGTTTGTTGAAGAGCCTCCGAAAAACTCGCCTTTGCTGGCGCTGGAGAATGCCATTCTGACACCGCACATCGGCGGCTCGACCCATGAAGCGCAGGAAGCGGTTGGAGTGCAGATTGCGCGGCAGGTGAAGGAATATCTGAAGCACGGCGTGATCCAGAACGCGGTGAATGTGCCTTCGGTATCCGCCGACGAATATGCGGTGATGCAGCCGTACATCATTTTGGCCGAGCGGATGGGTGCGTTCCTGGCGCAGGTTTCCGAAGGATCGC
Source organism: Candidatus Sulfotelmatobacter sp. (assembly GCA_035568275.1). Classification (GTDB taxonomy): domain Bacteria; phylum Acidobacteriota; class Terriglobia; order Terriglobales; family Acidobacteriaceae; genus Sulfotelmatobacter. Next base: position 28,553 of record DATMOO010000055.1, on the reverse strand, counting down.
TGGAGGAGATTTCGATCCGTTACAGCGGGCACATTGCCGAATGGAAAACGGAGTTGATACGGAACGGAGCGATTAAGGGGATCATGAACCAGGCGCTCGAGGAGAAGGCGAACCTCGTGAATGCGGCGACGATTGCGGATGAGCGCGGGCTGCGGGTTCTGGAATCGCACAAGGCGAAGGCTTCGACGGGCGGCGCCGGCAGCGTGCTCTCGATTTTTTTGAAAACCTCGACCGAAGAGCACATGGTTAAGGGCGCAGTGCTGCATGGAGAGGCTCCGCGGTTGCTGCATGTGGATGGCATCGACGTGGAGGCTCCGCTGGAGCGCAATCTGATTTACATGCGTAACCGCGACGTGCCGGGCGTCATCGGGAAAGTGGGGACGATCCTGGGCGAAGAGTCGATCAACATTGCGGACTTCTCGCTGGGGAGGCGAGGCGGGGAGCAGACTTCCGATCAGCCGCGCGAAGCGATTGCGGTCGTGCACGTGGACGGCGCCGTGTCGGACGTGGTGTTGACACGACTGCGCGGGATACCGGCAGTGCAGAGAGCGAAGGGAGTGCGGCTGTTCTAGAGCGAATTCACACCGATTTCAGATTGTAGATTTTAGATTTAAGATTGAACCGCATCCTTGGTGCGGAGACTCGAAATCCACGTCGGTTCGTCTACAATCCAGATTCTGCCTTCTGAAATCTGTACTCTCTGAAATCTGCAATCTGAAATCTACTCTGAAATCTCAGGATTCCGTTTCGTCCCGGCGCAGCTTGCGGCTTTCGGCCAGCAACGACATCGAGTGCATCAGGTTCTGCAGGGTGACGATGCCTACCAGGCGCTGATCTTCAACGACCGGGATGATGCTGGAATTGCGCACGGTGAGCTTGCGGAACGCCGTCCCAAGTGAGTCCTGGCGGACGGAAACCTCGAAGATCTTGCTCATTACGGCCTGAACGTAGCCATTGCCCTCGGCGCGGAGCGCTTCAAGAATGCGCTGGCGCGAGATCACTCCCACCATATCGCTGCCGCGCACCACGGGAAAATCGTCTTGCAGGGAATGGACCGCTTTTTCCAGCGCATCTTCCAACGTATCGGCCGGTGAGAGCGTAGCGAAATCGGTGAGCATCACCTCTTCGAGCCGGACGTTATCAAGCACGGACTGAAACACGAGAGCCCGTTCTTCGAGTTGTGCTGCCGAGAAGATGATCACGCCCACCATGGTCAGCCAGGGATCGGTAAACAGGCCGGCGAAGATCAGGACCATGGACATGGCGGTGCTGATGGTGACTGCGCGGCGCGTGGCGGCAGAAACATCCATCTTGCGCGCGAAGTAGACGCGCACCAGACGCCCGCCGTCCAGCGGGTAAGCGGGCAGAAGATTCACAAACGCCAAATAGATGTTCGCCCACACGATGCTGCGGGGCAGGTTCGACCCGAGCAAGAAAGGCCACTTCCAAAGTTCAATCCCACTGTTTGCGGCTGTGATGACGGCGGCCGCGAGACTCGCGAGGGCTAGATTTACCAACGGCCCCATGAGCGCAATCCGAACTTCGCGCTTCCATATCAGGGTCGCGGCCTGCTTCTCCCCGCGCGAGTCGTCATATAGAGCGACACCAGTGAGCGGAAGCAGGATGACAGCTTTGGGGATCAGACCGTAACGCCGCGCCGCCAGCATGTGTCCGAACTCGTGGGCTGCCACGCAAGCGAGGATGATACCGACTAACGCCAGATCGCGAGCTCCATTTGCGTTCTGCTGGCGGATCGCGTAGTCGGTCCAGTAAATGAAGACGGGCAGGATCAGAAATGTGAGATGGATGCGGATGTCCACCCCAAACATATGTCCAATGGAAACAGACCAGCTTCGCATAGGCCTCGCTACTCTTATTTTACATGCTTGGATATAGTGACTGCGGCATCCAAAAGTGCAGAGCCATGCGAGTGATTGCGGGAAAATACCGAAGCCGGCCACTGCGATCCCTGCGCGGCATGGATATACGTCCGACCTCGGACCGCCTCCGCGAAACTCTGTTCAATGTGCTGACCCAAGGGAATCCTGAGGCGCTGGTGGGAAGTGTGTGGCTGGATCTTTTTGCCGGAACCGGAGCGATCGGCATCGAGGCCTTGAGCCGAGGCGCGAAACAAGTACACTTTGTGGAAAATTCGGATTCGGCGGCTCAAGCAATTCGGAAAAATCTCCACAGCTTGGGAATCGTTGAGGGCTTCAAGATTGTGCAGCAGGAAGTGCCGCAGGCCTTCTGGTCCATGGAGCGGGACCGGGTGGCGGCCGATGTGGTGTTCATCGATCCGCCATATCGGATGAAGGACGCTTATCCGCGAACGCTGGGAGCGCTGGCGGTATCATCACTGATCTGGGTAATGTCGGTGGTGATCGCCGAACACGAGAAGAACTTCGATCCCGGGCAGGAATTCGGTGCGCTGTGGAGATTCCGGCGTCTCGTACACGGGAGCACAACGCTTAGCTTCTATCGGTTGGGAAACAGTGCTGACGTGAGAGGATAAATCGATTCCGACAGCCGAGGCGCCTGTCTCTACACGAGTAGTCGTTACATGATCAGTTCGTCGGCCTTGCGAACGATGGGATGCTGCATTTCCTGGAGTTCGTTCTTCACCATGTTCAGGCCGGCCACGCATGCTTCGAAATTCCGCGAGAGGTTGGCAAAAAGGGGTGCGACCTTGGCGTATTCGAAGTGCTCGAACTTGGAGACGATGTAGTAGCTCTCCTTACCCGCTTTCATCCAATCCACAAAATTCTCGAGGCGCTGGCGGCGGAGGCGAAAGTGATTGATGCTCTCCGGGAACATTCCGGCGAAGAAGAGCGTGTAATCGCCGATGTGTTTGCGCACCTGGCGCTCGTGGTCAAATGAAGGAGCGGGGCCGTAGACCGGATCCGATTCGAGCAACATCTCTCCGACGTCGCTGAGAGGACGATTGAACGCATCGCGAATTTTAAAGAGTTGCTCGGCGTCGCAAAACTCAGACAGCAGGTGAGAGACGTAGGCCACAATCTGCGGATCGCGGATACCGATCTCCTCCGCGTAATGACGTCCGACCAAATCCTGAAACAAGTCCTGCAACGGATGCGATTCCGGTATCATCTAGGTCCCCCTGAACTCCGCGACAAGCACGGAATTTCAGCCACCCTGCGTCTCTACATAACCCAGTTTGCTGTTTAAGCGCAAGTGACTTTTGTTTATCCCTACCATTGATTTCGCTAATGAGTTAGAAGCGAGCGAAGCTGAATCAAGTTGTGCATTCGGAACATCAGAAAGAATGCGGGGCGCGCATGATTTCTGCGCGAAGTCTCCTGTAGTTTGTTGGCACTTGATAACGATGGCTGCCAATGGTCACAGAACGTTGCTTCGGAATGTAGAATTCGCGGTCCACGGAGAGATGCATGGCAAGACAGAACATAGCGAGCGGCGTCAAATGGGAGCCCATCGTTGGTTACTCTCGTGCGGTGAAAGTAGGATCGCATGTGCACGTCTCGGGCACCACCGCGACCGGCGCCGACGGAAAGATCGTTGGCATCGGCGATGTATATGCACAGACGGTGCAGACGCTGAAGAACATCGAGAGCGCACTGGGGAAGGCTGGAGCGGGCATGAAGGATGTCGTACGAACGCGCATCTACGTAGTCAACATTGCGGAGTGGGAGAAGGTCGGTAAGGCCCATGGGGAATTCTTCCGCGATATTCGTCCGGCAACGTCGATGGTGCAGGTGGCCGCACTTATCTCGCCCGAGATTCTGGTGGAGATCGAAGCCGACGCTTTCCTAGGATGAGCGTCAGGGCAGCGGCTTCGACATGTTCACAAAATGGCAAGGCAGCTTGGCGGCGAGGTCGGAAGGAAACGGTTCGGTACCGGTTTCAACGTAGCCGCGGCGTTTGTAGAAAGCGTGATTATCCTTGCGCAGGTCGATGATTCGGAGATCCATAAAGCGACAACCAACCTTGGCGCAACGCCCTTCGGCCTCGCGCATGAGCATGGAACCGACGCCTGCTTTCTGCCGCGCGGGATCGACGGACAACAAGCCCAGATAGGCTCGTTCACCCCGAAGCTCCAGGTAGACACAGCCGGCGAGCGCATCTTCGTCATCGGCCACGAGGAACTCTCCTTTCGCCAACAACGACTGAACCACTTCAAGATCGACCCGGTCGCGATCGATAATGAAGCTCTCAGCCTTGCGGAAAGCCGCGTTGATCAAGTCCATGAGCCCCTCGGCATCCGCATTTCCGGCAATCCGTAATTGCACAGCATCGACCTCCGGTCGAGAACGCCCAGGCGGGTCCAGTGCTTCTTAGGATAGAATCCCTCCCGCGATTATCAGACGAAATCCGTCGTAAGACCAGGCGTCGACATCGCGCCGCCATAACTCGGGGAGGAGCCAGTGAAGAAAATTTCTTATGTCGTGTTTCTCGCATTCGTGCTGAATGCGGTTGCTCAGGAGCCAACCGCTCCAACTGCTCCATCGGTTATGGTCATTCGTGCCGGCACGCTGATTGATGGCAAGTCGGACAAGCCGCGGCGCGATCAGGTGATAGTCGTTCGCGGCAACCGTATTGAGAGCGTTTCCGATGCTGCGAGCGCGAAGACGCCTGCGGGCGCGATCGTCATCGATCTCTCGCAACAAACGGTTCTTCCGGGTCTCATTGATTCGCACACGCACATCTTTTTGCAGGGAGAGGATCCGGCCAAAGGCGGATACGATGCCAACATTCTGAATGCACCTCTGGCGCTACGAGCCGCTCGCGCCACCGTCGCCGCGCGCAGAGCGCTGGAGCAAGGCTTCACCACCTTGCGCGATGTCGAGACCGAAGGCGCGGGCTACGGAGACGTCGGCATCAAACAAGCGATCAATATGGGTTACATTCCCGGGCCGCGGCTGATCGTCTCGACGCGAGCGATCTCGAGCACCGGTGGCTACAACCTGGAAGGCTATGCGCCGGAGCTGGAGATGCCGAAGGGAGCGCAGATCGCAGACGGCGAGGTGGAGGCTCGCAAGGCAGCACGCGAACAGCTCGATCACGGCGCGGACTGGATCAAGGTCTACATGACGCATCGCTCATGGGTGGGTAAGAACGGTGAACTGGTTGCCCAGCCGACGTTCACGGTCGAGGAACTGCGCGCCATCGTCGACGAGACCCACGGTTGGGGCAAGAAGGTCGCGTGTCACGCGTACGTTGGCATCGGCCTGCATCGTGCTCTCGACGGTGGCTGCGACTCCCTCGAGCACGGCTTGGATCTCGACGATGCGGCCATCGCACAGATGCTCAAGCAGGGGACGTGGTACGTGCCCACGATGAGCGTCTATTACACCGATTGGGCGCCACCCGATACACCAGAGGGAAAGCGCGACCGCTTGCGGGCTTCGGTGCATGAAGTGTCGTTCAAGAAGGCGCTGAAGTCGGGTGTGAAGATCGTATTCGGCACCGACATGGGAGGCATCCCCTGGACGGAGCCGATCGCGCAAGAGTTCTCCCGAATGGTGGAATTCGGTATGCAGCCCATGGATGCCATCCAGAGCGCGACCTCGCGCGCGGCGGTGATGCTCGACCGGGAAGGGGAGATCGGCGTGGTAGCACCGGGCGCTTTCGCGGATATCATCGCTGTCCCCGGCGATCCCCTCAAAGACATCAAGCAGCTCGGGAATGTGCAATTCGTCATGAAGGATGGGCAGGTCTATCGGGGCAAGTGAAGACTCACCACGGAGGACACAGAGGAGCACAGAGGAAAACGACTCCTGCCTGATTTCCCTTGACATCCGCTGGGCTGTGAGCATAATGCGTCAATCCAGTCTCCAGGTCTTTTCGGATCGAACAGTTGTCGGAGGTGTTTATGAGCGTGCTGGAGCTTTGTGACCGGGAAATCGCCGCGGTGGGGCTTGACGCAACCGTTGCTGACGCCATCAATAAAATGCTCGATCACCATGTTGGAGCGGTCGCGGTGGTCGACGACGAATATCGGGTGGCCGGAATCTTCACCGAGCGCGATGTGCTTCGCAAGATGTCGCTCAGCCGCCAGGATCCGCAGACCACTTTCGTTCGCGAACTGATGACTACGCCGGTGGAGATGGCCACGCGGGGCACGGGAGCGGGCGAGGCGCTGAGCATAATGCTGGAGCGGCACTTCCGGCACCTGCCTGTGGCCGACGATAACGGAAAGTTGCTGGGGATTCTCTCTATCCGCAACTTGCTGGAATGGCGCGTCGACGATCTCAGCCACGAACTGGATTCGCTGGAACAGTACATGACCAATGACGGGCCCGGGGGCTAGCACCATCCCGGCCTCCCATCCCAATCACACCTGATGGCTAACTCTCCTGCCTTATCCAGGACGATTGCCGTTGTGCGCACGGCGACGTCCGTGTTTTTTCTTCTTTTCGGTGAATACAAGGTGGCCGGGCCCGAGTTTGCCCACGGCGGATTTCGGACTTATCTGCAGGATTACATTGCCAACAGTGCCGTGGGTTTCTACCGGCCGGTGCTGTCTGGACTTGTGTTACCCCATGCGGTCTTCTTCGGATACGTCGTTGGAATCGTCGAACTGGCGGTCGGCATTTCCTTGCTGATCGGACTGTGGGTACGTCCGGGCTGCATTCTTGGCGGGCTGTTTTTGTTGAATATGCTTCTGGCGACGTGGTGGGCGCCGGGACATGGGGTGCCGGTCTGGCGCTATTTCGGCAACGAACTGGATCATCTTCCTTTGTTGTTACTATTGATCGTCTTTTACGCCGCGGATGCGGGACGCACCTGGGGTCTCGATGGGATGGTGCGCGCGAATCGCGGTTATCGCTGAGACAATTTTTGAGGAGAAGGGAAACCGGGGATGAGGAAGATCTGTGCCTTTTTGGCGGTTGCGTTGTTGTGTCTGAGTGCGGCGGAGGCCCAAACGCGGCGGGTGGCAGTGCATGCGGGACACGTGCTCGATGTGAAATCGGGCAAGATGCTGGCAGATCAGACGATTCTGATCGAAGACGGGAAGATCGCTAGTATCAGTGCGGCGGCGGAAGCGAAGGTTCCTTCCGATGCAGTCCGAATCGAATTGCCGAAAGCGACCGTGCTTCCCGGACTGATTGACGCGCACACGCACCTGACCATGGATCCCAAGTTCGGCTACGAGCGGCTGGCGATCTCCGTGCCGCGGGAGGCTTTGATCGGCGCCAAGAACGCGCGGGCGACACTGCTCGCGGGTTTTACCACCGTGCGAAACGTAGGAGCGTCGCAATTCAGCGATGTTGCGTTGCGCGATGCCATCAATGCAGGCGATATTCCCGGCCCTCGCATGCTGGTGAGCGGACCTGCGCTCAGCATCACGGGCGGACATTGCGACAACAACATGCTGCCCTTCGAGTATCACGCCACGGAGAGCGGCGTTGCCGATGGCGTCGCCGCCGTGCAACACAAGGTGCGCGAGAACATCAAGTACGGCGCGGATTTGATCAAAGTGTGCGCGACTGGCGGTGTGCTTTCCCTGGGCGACAATCCGCAGCACTCGCAGTTCACGCTGGAGGAGATGAAGGCTATCGTGGCCGACGCGCACCGCCTTGGGCGTAAAGTAGCGGCGCACGCGCATGGGGCGGAGGGGATCCGGTGGGCAGCCGAGGCGGGCGTCGATTCGATCGAGCACGGGTCGTACATCGACGATGCGGGAATCGCGCTCATGAAGGAGCACGGCACTTATCTCGTGCCGACGCTCTACCTTGGCGATTGGATGATCGATAACGCGGGACTCACGCGCCTGCCTCCGCCGCTCTTGGCCAAGGCGCAGGAAGTGATCCCGGCGGCGCGCCAGAACGTTGCTCATGCCTTCGCCAGCGGAGTCAAGGTTTGCCTCGGCACGGATGCGGCGGTGTATCCGCACGGGATGAACGGACACGAGTTCGGGGTCATGGTGAAGTTAGGGCTCACGCCGCTGCAGGCGATTCAGGCGGGGACGGTGAATGCCGCTGACCTGCTGGGTTGGTCGGGCAAGGTCGGGGCTCTCGAGCCCGGAGCGTGGGGCGACATCGTTGCAGTGGACGGCGATCCGCTGAAAGATGTCACCACGCTGGAAAGAGTGAAGTTCGTGATGAAGGGCGGCGAAGTGGTGAAGAATGACTACACCCGATAATGGAAATTGTGGGGCCGTTTACCGCAGCTGCACGGAGGCAGGTTGCTGCGAGACAGTCCCCTGTTTGCGGATATGTTTCAGCAATTCCCAGACTTGCACGGCGCCGCCGATGCACAATCCTACCCAAGTGCACACCAGGCTGATCATTAGCGCCACGTTCACAATAGCGGCGATCTTTGTGAAGCGGACAAATTGCTCCGAGCTGCGCACGTCATCCGCGATCGTCACAAACGGATGCCACTCTCCGTGCACGGTGTAACCGGCAGCCTGAATCATGTAGTGCACCAGGATCAGCGATACTGCCGTCTGCAAAAGCTGCGACCAGAGTGGGAAGGCCGTCCATTGCGAGCGAGCCAGGGCGACGGCCAACCGCACAATGACTGCTACGGTAAGCAAGACAACTGGCACGTAGAACGTGTACCAGAACGGCCCGAACTTCAGGAAGGCCGCAGCCGGTCCAAGAATCAGAAAAGGATGGTTCGGAACCAGCAACAGCCACACCAGGCCAAAGACATTGAACGCGAGTTCGCAGATGGTCTGAACAAACGAAGTCCTGCGTTCCGGTTTCTGCAGGGGCGGCAGGCTGCTCGGATCCCACTTGCAATTGATGTCTGCGATCGCGTGCGTGCGTTCCAGGATCCCGAATACGAGCGTGATGATTCCCGCTGCAACGAAGGACCCGGACCAGAGATTCCCGAGTGTGACGAGCGCGGTCTTGCCCCAGTCTCCGTTCGTGCTGGCCAGCGTCGCCGGACCCACGATGAAGATGAACACCGGAACCAGGATCCAGAGCAGCACCATCTTGAGCACAAACTCATAGACCGGGAAGAGCGTCGGGCCGATGAGGTGACGCCTTGGCCCGAGACGGCTGGCGACGACCATTGGCGCTCCGCACCTTTTGAGAATCTCTGAGATTTCGTCCTTGCCGAGAGCGTGGCCAAGCTCGGATTCCTTGTCTTCAATTTGCGACCGCAAGTCTTCCCCGAGCTCGGCAAGGAGATCCTCCTGGCGCCGGGTCTTCGGCAACCAGAAGCGAACGGCCTGCAAATATCGATCAACAAGGTCTAAGGGATTACGGCTGGATGATGGGCTCATGTGCTATGCCTCTTGAAGAATCTTGCTCAGCGACGTATTGATGCGCTGCCATTCGCCTAATAGCTGCTCCAGAATCTGTTCTCCCATCGGCGAGAGACGATAAAAGCGCTTGTTGCGCTTGTCCTCTTCCCGCCACTGGCTCACCAACAAGCCCTGGCTTTCCAGACGCCGAAGGAGTGGATACAGCGTGCCTTCGTCGATTTCCAGGCCGTCGTCAGCGAGCGCCTTGCGGAGCGTGTAGCCGTAGCGCTCGCTCCGGAGCTGGGTAAGGACCGCTAGGGTTAGGCATCCGCGGCGGAGTTCCAGCTTCAGGTTCTCGAAGACTTCGGTCGTTGCTTGGCTACCGTTCGACATATAGTATGTGACACACACTGTATTTCACACAGTATTGGCTCTTGTCAAGGCTTTTTTCGCGGCCTAACTCGTTGCTGGAGTTAAATGTATGATTATGGGCGGGATAGCGATTTATGCCGCTTAAGGAAAGAAGCCATCGTGAAATCGAGCAGCAAGGAAGAAGTGATTCAGAAGTTATGGAAACCCGCAACCATACGCAAACTGGCCCTGGAACTCGCCGCCGTCGCCGCCAAGGCCCTAGCTGTCAACGACAGGCCTGTTCGCAAGCCCAGCGCTGAGCGACTTGCAGCTCAGATTGTTCGACGGGGCCGCAAGACTCCGAATCTTGTGAGTTTAGTGCGAGAGATCTGTGAAGGGAGTCTGGCGTTGTCCCACCCCAGATATGGCGCCCAGCAGGTTGCCGCACCCATTCCCGCCGCAGCGCTCGTGGAATCGGTGGTGGCGGCGATGAATCAAAGCCTCGCCGTCTGGGAGATGTCGCCGATCGCGACCGCGATTGACCGCGATCTCATGACGGGATTCAAAAAGCTGTTTGGCTACCCGCTGGCGGCGGAAGGCTCTCTGGTTCCGGGCGGTGCGTTCGCCAATCTCACGGCATTGCTGGCGGCGCGCGACGCTCTGGTCCCGCAGGCCTCAAAGAGCGGGAATGCTCGAATCGCCATTATCGTTGGAGCCCAGGCCCACTACTCGATCGGAAGAGCGGCTGCGATTCTTGGCTTGGGCCGCGACGCAGTGTTCAAGGTTCCGCCCGACGCGGAGTTCTGCACGGATGTGTCGCAAGTGACGCGCTCGTTTGCTTCGGCCCGGAAATCTGGCTTTCGGAAGTTCATTCTCGTCGGCTCGTCCGGTTCTACGCCGACCGGCAGCTTCGACAACTTGGTGGCGCTGGCTGAGATCGCACGAAAGCACCGCGCCTGGTTTCACGTCGATGCGGCGCATGGAGCCGGTCTCGCCTTCAGCCGCCGCTTGCGTTGGAGACTGAAAGGTCTCAACCGGGCCGACTCGATGATCTTTGATCCGCACAAGATGATGTTCATGCCGCTGGCCGCCGGCGGAGTGCTGGTGCGCGATGGGGCGCGCCTGCTTCGCCCGTTGCAAGAACAGGCGCCTTACCTCTTTGGTTCGCAGCGGCGCTGGCCTGATCTGGGTCAAATTACGATCGCCTGCTCGCAGCGATTCGATGCGCTCAAAACCTGGCTGGTGTGGCGCGTGTATGGCGGAGAGCTTTGGGATCACTTGACGACGCATGTCTGTGACGTTGCGCAGGCCGCATTCCACTACTGTTCCGAGTCGGAAACTCTCGAACCTGTGCATCAGCCTCAGTCGAACATTTTCTGTTTCCGGCTGCCGCCCCAGCACGATCGTGATTCGGATCGGCACTGTTGGGCAATCAAGGAAGAGCTTAACGAGAGTGGATTTGGCTACATCAGTTCCACCGTGCTCGACGGCCGCAGAGTGTTGCGGATTGTGGTGATGAACCCGCGAACGACTGCTGACGATATCCGCGACATCTTGCGCAGGGTCGAGAAGATCGCAATCCGGATGAGCCGGGGAATCCGACAGAGTTGAAACAGCCACTGCGTTGTCATTCCGAGCGGCGCCTTTTGCCGTGAGGAATCTGCTCTGGTTGGCGCCGTGCCCGCTGCCGGCAAAAAGCAGATTCCTCCGCTTCGCGGTCGGAATGACAAGACTTTAAGACTTCAGACTTACGCGAAGCATGAGCGGAATATATCCAGCCCCTCTACTGCATAGGCGCCCAGGTCCGGCACTCGGCAGCCCTGACCGGTGAAGTTAGCGGCGCCCCAAGCTGAAAGCGAACCACGGCGTCCGAGGTGGAACACAAGTTGCGCAGGCCGGTGCTAGTGTTGACAGGTGTGGCAGTGACCACATACTCGCGGCACTTCTGCAACTTGCAGGCGGTGGTAATGGTGAAGCGATATCCAGATTTGACGCACCAATCACCGGCGGTGCAGCTCGCGCCCCCCAAGGTAGAGTCGATCAGGCTGCCATGTTTCTCAGAGATGTCGTTTGGTCCGTTGGGATTCGGACCGAGAGTTGCGAGATCGCGGGCATAGCCATTCTGCGGGTACGTATTTGCATAGATGATTTGCCCGGTGTTCAATGTGCGAACGCTTGCTGCGGCACTCCCTTCGTTCGCAGCCATTCTTGCGCGCAGCAAACTGGGGATGGCAATCGCCGCCACCACCATCGCGCCACCGAAGTCGACGCCGCTGCTGCGGCTGGCTTCGCGCAAGGCGGTCTCCTCTCCGTAGACAGCAACCACTGCGGGCTGATTCTCTGCAGTCGACTTCAATAAGGAATTCGCCAGATCCGGCGAGACGTTCATCAGACCCAACGCAGCCATGGCTCGCGGATCTTCGTAGAGCAGCGCGGAAACGTCGCCGGAGTTGCCCGGCGGCAGTGACGCGGCCAGCATCCCTGACTTGGCTAACGATTCACCGCTGCGATGCAGCCGGATAGCCTCCGCCAAAGTCGCATGGCTCGAGGCTACGATCAGATATCCGTCCACCATCGCGTAGCAGACTTCGCGCGGCTTCGGTCCTGGAATCGGAAGCGTGTAGTACGTGATTCCACCTTCGTCCAATTCCGTAGGCGTCACCCTGGTCGCCACGAAGAATGTCTTCAGCGTCGCCAGCAGGCCGCGCGGATCCTTAGCTCGGAGCAGAACTTTCCAGACCGGCTCCTGAGGAGGGAGGGTGTCGAGTTCCACAGTGATCTCGCCTCCCAATCGGGCGAAAAGATCGTTTCTCAGGCTGAGTTTCAGTCCCTGCTCCATCTGCGCCAATGACGCAAGGGCATTGGGATTCGAGGCTGTGGCCAGATCTGCAGCTTCGTCATATATTTTTTGGGGGTCTTTAAGCAGGATGCTGGCCGCGATTGCGGCCTTGGGGGAAACGAAATCGAGACTGCCCATGGGACCGGGAGCGGCCACCCAGGAAGCGACACCGCGGCGCGAGCCAGTGAAGCTCAGTTCGAACTGGCTGGTCTCCTGCCCGTTCACACTCTTGTGGTCCCACACCAGATACTTCATGTCAGAGAATCCGCTGCGCTCAAGCATTGCCCGGCTCTGATCGTCCTTCGGGCCGTCTTTCTTCAAAATCGTCTGCACATCGAGTCCCGCAACGATGGAGGCGCCGCCTTCATATCCCTGCTCCAATCTCCGGCCGAACTCTGTCGAGGCGAAGGCTTGGGTATTTTGTTCCAGGCGCGCATTGAAACGGCGAAGTGTGCCGAGGTTCTCGCCCAGGACAACGAGGTCAGGCCGCACCAGAATCACTGGCTGGTCCGCGGAAGGGGCATCCTTCGCATTGGCCAGTTCGGCGACGTCCAGCACTCGAATGGCCGGCGTAGATTTTTCGGCGAAATCCTTGAGTATCTTCGGGAGAAAGTCCTTCAGACCGGGCTTACGCACTTCGGCAAGGATGACGAATTTAGGATCTTCTTTGCCTGTACTTGGCGCGGCCCCGACAACAATTTCGTCTCCCAGATACTGCGAGAGCTCATAAATCTTTTCGAGGGCGTCCTCAATTTTGGGTCCTTCTTTGGCCATACCGCCCTGCTTCCACCAGGCGCGAAGCTTGGCATTCTCCTTCAGTTCTTGATGGAACACAGCCAGCGCCTGATGCGAAGCCTCACCATAGTTAGGGAATGCGGCATACAAGACGGTCGACTCGGGGAGCAACGGCAAGAGCCGGCTTTGGCTGCGTGGAGCTGGAAACTGAACCTCAGTGTGGATCTTCTGGAAGAACTGACCCAACTCGGTCAGCACTCCCGAATATTTCTTGAGATCATCCGGCGAGAACGGCTGCTGCGCGTTCGCGGCTTGTGCGACGGCGGCCGACGCCAGCAGAAAAGTCATGGCGATGATGGCGAGTCCCTGGACCAAGCCGCCGAGCAGGCGCGGATGGAGCGAGCGTGCAGTTCTCATTCGGAACACCCCGTTCAAAGGGCAGATGATATGCGTCTTTCCACCTTTTCGCTATGACGCAACGCCCGGCTGAGGTGACGACAGTCATCAAGTCGTAACGCCGGCATCCTTGCCGGCTGTCGCGCAGCGCCCATCTTGGCCCCGCGTGTCTGGAGGCCAAGATGGCCGCGGGACAGCCGCCGGGACGGTGGCGCGACAAATTACACGCCTGCGGAAACTACCTGTCCAGGCGAGCCATGCGCCATGGCAGCTTGCGCCAGTTTTTGCCGGTAGTGAACGTGGCGCCACCGGGTCATCTCAACTAAGGGCTTCCATACCGGATTGACAAGGTCGTGCTTGATCAGCAGATGCCAGAAGCGGTTCGACCGCTTATAGAGATAGGACATCGCAATGTACAGCGGAACCGCCTGCCACTGTTCGGGCCTGCGACGCCAGATCGAGGCGTGCGAAAACAGGTGCTGATAGATCCATGCGTATCCGTGTTCGAGTTCCTCGGGAGTCATGTGCTTCGGCTGGAAGACTGCATGGCCCGTGTCGTAGAGACTCCAGTCGCGATGCAGGATGCGTCCCTCAGCTTCCATCTGGCGGAAGAGCGGTGTGGCTGGATAAGGCGTCAGAATGTGGAACGTGGCGCACTCCAACCGGTTTTCCTCGATCCACTCGGCCGTGCGAACAAACACGTCTTTGCGGTCGTGATCGAATCCCAACACGAAAGATCCGTTTACCTGAATTCCGTAGTCATGAAGCATGCGGACGCGGCGGGCGTAGTCGGAAGTCTTTGGCGTTTTTTTATGCGAATCAGCAAGGTTGTTATCAGAGAGCGACTCGAATCCGATGAAGACGCCGGTGCAGCCCGCCAGCGCCATATTCCGGATGAGGCTGGGGTCGTCGGTCACGTCGATTGTGACCGCGGCGCTCCAGATCTTATTCAGCGGGCGCAGGGCGGCGCACAACGAGTGTAGGTAGTCGCGCCGCGAACCGAGATTGTTGTCAATGAAGACCGCATAGGGCTGATCGTCAGCCCTGAACTCATCGACGACCTGTTGCGGGTGGCGCATGCGATAGGGCATGCGCAGGCCATCGGTCGCTAGATAGCAGAAGCCACAGCGGTTATGGCAGCCGCGCGTTGCGATCAGGCTGGTGGTCGTCAAGAAACTGCGACGAGGAAGGATCGAACGCCGCGGCGAAGGATCGTCGCAGTAATCGTTCTCGTAGGTGGCGACGTAACGGGATTGGAGACTGTTTTCTTCGATGTCTCGCAAAATTCGCGGCCAGAGTTGAACGCCATCGCCAAGAGCGAGGGCGTCGGCGTGAGGTGCGCATTCCTCGGGACACGACAACACATGAAGTCCACCAAGAATGACCTTCGATCCGCGGGCGCGATACCAATCGGCCAGTTCGTAGGCGCGCCGCGCGAAGGTCAGATGTACGGTGATGCCAACGACCTGCGGCATGGGATCGTGCGGCGGCCGACCATGGAGCAAGTTCTCGTCCCAATATGCGACGCGCCAGCGTGCAGGCGTGGTGGCGGCGAAGCTGGTCAGGGCCAGAGTCGGAGTCAGCACGTGCTTGCCAAAGCTCGCGTTGCCATCCTTGGGATAGAAGGGATTGATCAGCAGGGCGTAGCGCCGCTCCATGAATCCACGGGGCTCGGAGTGATCGAGAAGGGGTGCCTGCACCATTTCCGGCGGGATCCACCGCTTGGGAATGGTGCCGACGAAGGGTTCCAGAGAGTCGCGCATGCAATGTACTTTATAACACAAAGTACATTACGTCAAGGCCAACAACGTGTCCGGTTTAGCGCGCGCCCATAGTAAAATCGGCTCGTTTGGATCATCGGCCCCCGGATTCTTGCGTTCTTGGAGGCTCCTGTGAAGTTCTTCACTCGATCGATTCTGATTCTTCTTGCCCTGTACGGCCTGCTTTTCGCAGTCGGAGATCTTTACCTCGCGCGGATTGGAATCCCGATGTGGGGAGCAATTGGGTTCGCGCTCGTCTTCGTCGCCTTCCAGTACCTAATTGGCCCGTGGCTTATCGAGCTGGTCGTTTCCATTCACTGGGACGATCATTATCCCGCGCTGCCCGCGCGAAACCGTGAGTTCATTGAGAAGCTGTGTGCGGAACGCGGTGTGAAAATTCCACGGATCGGGATAATTCACAGCGGCACGCCGAATGCATTTTCATTCGGCCACACTCCGGGGGATTCCAGGGTGGTAGTCACCCAAGGTTTGCTCGACGTGCTTACCGTCGATGAAGCCAATGCGGTGCTCGCCCATGAAATTGGGCATATCGAGCATTGGGATTTCGTGGTGATGACGGTCGCAGGTTTGGTTCCGCTGTTGCTTTACCAGATCTATGCTTTCAGCCGGAATATCAACAACTTTCGCGCGGTCGCGTATGGCGCTTATGTCTGCTACTGGATCAGCCAGTTCGTCGTTTTGTTGCTCAACCGCACTCGCGAGTATTTTGCCGATCACTACGCTGCTGAGGTGACGCATACACCAGAGGCGCTCTCGTCGGCTCTGATTAAAATTGCCTACGGCATGGTGAAGGCCGATGGCCAATACAAAGAAGCCGTGCACATCAAGACAGCCGACGGGAAAATGCACCGCGACTACAGAATTGCGGGCTCTCTGGCCGTAATGGGAATCTCGAACCTGCACTCAGGCGCGGCGTTTGCTCTGAGCGGCGCGGATCCCGCCAGCGCGGCTGCGATTATGCGATGGGATCTGGTCAATCCATGGGCGCGCTTTTACGAACTCAACTCCACCCATCCGCTGACCGCGTTGCGGGTGCGAGCATTGAATAAATCTGAAAATGCGCATCACGCACCGCAATACCCGCTCCCTACAGATCAACGGATCGCCTGGGGGACATTTCCCTTTCAGCTATTGGTGTGGGGTTTGCCTGTGATGAGTATCGGCGCTCTTTTTGCGGTGCTATGGGTGCCTGAGTGGTTCTCTTATTTCGGAATCGTTCTGCCAGCAAATGCCAAGCCGATTCTTCTTATCGTCAGCGGAATCGGATGGCTGCTTCGAGTGGCGTATCGATATCGCGGCGACTTTCAGGCCGCATCGGTGACCGCGCTGCTGGAGGACACCGAGGTGTCTCAGATGCGGCCGCGGGCGGTCCGGCTCAAGGGCGAGATCGTGGGACGCGGCGTGCCCGGAGTCTTCTGGAGTCCGGACTTGGTCCTCCGCGACGCCACGGGAATGATCTTTATGCTTTACCGGCAATCGATTCCCTTCGCTCGTTTTCTCTTCGCCGTCGGGGCCGCTGATACCCTCATCGGTCAAACGGTCGACGTCGAAGGATGGTTCCGACGTGGGCTAAAGCCTTACGTTGAGATGTCGCGCTTGACCGGCGAAGACGGATCGGTCCACAGAACCTACTCGCGCTGGATACAATGCGCACTTGCAATGGGGGCCGTCGTCGTCGGCGGGTTCTGGTTGATGGGCTGATGTTCTGATCACTGCGAGACAAATAAAAAGGGACTGGGAGACTTCCCAGTTCCCTCTTGTATGAACCAGCTGAAGCTTTGTGTCTGCTCCAGACGGTTTCGACCGGCGAGATCTTCCCGCATGCGGTTTGCTCCCAGCTGATTTGCCCGTCTACAGCCACCGGATCTGGCTGAGCTTCCCGCTTAGCCGATGGCTACGCTTAGTTGCCCGAGGCGGACGCCTTGGCAGTGAAGCTGGAGGTCTTCTTCCGGACTTCCTGAATCTTCGCGCCGAGTTCCCCGGTGGAGAATGGTTTCGGCAGGAGGGCGACCTCGATCCCGATGCGCGCGCGCTCAAGGGCCAGTCCGTCCGTGTAGCCTGACATGAAGATGACGGCGAAGTCCTGCCGAGTTTCCTGGAGCTTTTCAACGAGTTCGGGCCCGCTCATGTGCGGCATGACCACATCGGTGACGACTACATCGATGGGATTGATGTGCCCCTTCGCGATCACGATGGCTTGCACTCCGCTGCCGGCTTCGAGAACGGTATACCCAAGGTTTTTCAACGCTGTCGCTGCTAGAGCGCGCAAAGCGGGCTCATCTTCAACCAGCAGGATTGTGCCATTGCCCTGAACCGATGCCGCGGTTCTTTGAGCGCTAGAGCTAGAAGCTGTACCGGCTATCGACGGCAGATACACCTTGAATGTCGTTCCGGCACCGACTTCGCTTTCCACAGCGACGTAGCCTTTGCCCTGCTGCACGATGCTATCGACAGTCGCCAGTCCCAGGCCGGTGCCCTTTCCCAGTTCCTTCGTGGTGAAGAACGGCTCAAAGATATGAGCCAGGGTCTCTTTGTCCATACCGCAGCCGTGATCAGTGACGGTAATCAAGGCGTAGTCGCTGGGTGGGACTTCCCGATTGGCAGCTGCGAAGGGCTCGTCCAGACGATACAGCCTTGTTTCGATGACGAGCTTGCCACCCTGTGGCATCGCGTCGCGCGCATTCACCGCGAGGTTCATGATCACCTGTTCGAGCTGTCCCGGATCCATGAGGACGCGCAACATCTCGTCGGAAAGATTCGTGACCAGCTCGATATCTTCGCCAATCAGCACGCGCAGCATCTTTACCATGTTGCGAACGCTCTGGTTGGGATCAAGCACCTGCGGCTCCAGAATCTGTTTGCGGCTGAACGCCAGCAACTGGCGGATCAAGCCGCTGGCGCGATCGCCGGCTTTCTTGATTTCCTCCAAGTGTGGACGCGATTGCGCAGGGACGGCGTCCATCAGCATGTCGCTGTAACCCTTGATGATCATGACCAAGTTGTTGAAGTCATGGGCTACGCCGCCGGCCAGCCTCCCCACCGCTTCCAGGCGAGCGGCTCGCAGCATGCTCTCACGCGACTTTTTCAAGCTGTCGCGCATGTCTTTGAATGCCCGTCCGAGGTGAGCCACTTCGTCCCTTCCTCGAATTGGAACCTGGAAATCGAAGTCGCCCTTCTTTAACAGCCGGGTTCCGGCCACCAGTTGTTCGATCGGGCGCGTGATCTGCCGCGAGATCAGAAATGTTACGAACGCTCCGCCGAGCACCGCCACCGCGCCCAGCAGCGCGAGCATTCGATTCAACTCCCGCAGGAAACTCGTTGCCTGGTCAAACGACTGGAGGCAATAGAGGCGAACCGGGTGATCGCCCGGCAGCTCCACGAAGCTCGCCAGCCATCGCTCGCCGCGCGCCTGAAAGACTCGTTCCGCAGTCGAGGAGGCGGCATCGCGGGGCAGTGCCGATTCGAACTCCTGCCAGACGTCGGCGGGCAATGAACTGAGTAACACGCGTCCATCACGCTCAAAGGTGAAGGCTGATTTTCCGAAGTCGCCACTGCTGAGAATGGTTTCGCGGCGCATCTCCCTGCCCAGCGCCATACGGCCAAGCACGCGCTCTTCTTCTCCGGCGCCCGCCACAATGGGCACGAGACTTACGTCGTACAGATGCCCGCTGATGTACCACCAGTCCTCATCGCCATTCGTGGCTTTCAATAGCGGGGTGACGCTGGCGGAGGTCACGTCTTCCGACTTGGCGTGCACAGCCAGCGCAGCCCCACTCGGATTTTCGAGGATCAGAAGATCGGCATGGCTGGCCGGAAGAATCCACTGCGAACCGTCTTGCACAGTGACCCGATCATTCGTGGACATCAGGGCCTTGACGCTCGGTTGGTGCGCGATAAACGATGCACTCTGCTGCACCTGTTCGCGACGGACACTCTCCACGTCAGCGTAAACGCGAGTCTGCGTCCGCAATGTAGAGGCCAGGTCAGCGCGTATTTCGGTGCGCATCCTTGCTTGCACCAACGCCAGGACCGCCGCGGTCAGAAAGAAGACGACTGCGACCATCGAGACCAGAAGCTTTGTCCGTAAGTGAGTGAAGTGATGCAGCACGCCTGCATGACAGACTATAGGTGGAAATGTTTAGCGGGCCAGACACTTTGGTAATCACCCACACGGTGTTGGCACCGCTGGTAACCTTGCCGTAACTCCTTCCGGGTAATGAAAATCTTTACAACGTCAATGACAAAGTTCCCCAAGGTTGTCGGCGCCCTCGTGTGCGCCATTGCCAGTTGCACGCTGGCACAGGATGCGACGTCTCCCAGCCCCAACATCGCGCAGTTGAGCCAGCAATTGCAGCAGACCCGCGCGGAACTTAACGATTCCAAACGTCAAATCGAGGAACTTCGTCTGAGCCTGGAAGAATTGCGCCGACAGGTGCAGGCTGGTCACCCGACCGAGCCTGCCCCGGCGGCCGTCCCAGAGCCAACCGTTTCGGCGGCCGATCAGGACGTGGGCTTTTTGGCGGCGAAGATCAACGAAATGCATCAGGACAAAGTGGAGAGCGCCAGCAGATATCCGGTCAAGCTTTCCGGCCTGGTTCTCTTCAATTCCTACTGGAACAAGGGCATACTCGATATGCAGGACCTCCCCAGTCTCGCTTTGCCGAACTTCCCTGGCGCTCCGCCGCCCAGTGTTGGCGCTACTCTGCGGCAAACTACCCTGGGCATCGATGCTACCGGCCCGAAAATATTCGGAGCGAGAACTTCGGCGGGCGCTGAGATCGATTTCGCGGGCGGCAGTCCCACCACATCTTTCGGCGTGACCGCGGGGCTGCTTCGCCTCCGCACGGCCAAGGTCAATCTGGATTGGAACAATACCTCACTCGCGTTCGGACAGGACAATCTGTTCTTCTCTCCGCTTTCGCCGACCTCCTACGCCACGGTCCTGGAGCCCGCCATGTCGTGGTCCGGAAATCTTTGGGTCTGGACTCCCGCAATCGAGGTCACACATCGCTTCGATCTGAACGATGCGTCATCTCTGGTGCTGCAAGGCGGTGTTCTTGATCCGCTTACTGAAGAAGTTCCAGCCTTCCAGGGTCGAAATCCCACGGCCGGCGAAACGACCCGTGCGCCGGCAATCGCGGGGCGGATCGCATTCGATCGTTACAAAGCCGAGAAGTTCCCATTCACCATCGGCTTCGCCGGATACCGCGCGAACCAGCAATACCAGACGTTCCCAACAGTCGAGAGCTGGACTTTGAACTCTGACTTCAAGGCTGGTCTCGGAAAGCTCTTCGAAATCTCAGGCGAATGGTATACAGGACAAGCTGTGGGCGGCCTCGGCGGCGGGCTTTGGGCCAGCGTCGTCTACCCGGAGCCGGTTGGACCTCACACCGAATTACAGCCTCTCCGCTCGACCGGAGGATGGGTCCAGTTGAAATTCACTCCAACGGTACGCGTGGAAGTCAATGGCGCATTTGGTCAGGACGAAAACTACGGCAAAGATCTCCGCGTATTTCCGTTCTCCTTCGATGCCAACGGTTTTCCCGCCATGCAGAAGAATCGCACTGATCTTGTGAACTTCATTTATAAACCGAACTCGTTTCTTCTGTTCGCGCTCGAATACCGCCACCTTTTCACGCAAGTACCGAATAACGCGGGCGCAAAGGGTGATCAGCTGAATCTTGCCGCGGGGGTTCGTTTCTGATGCGAAGGGTGCCTGTGCTCGCGGCGATAGTCTTGAGTTGCGGCGCCCTCGCGGCGCAGGACCTGACGCTGCGCGGGAAGGTTACAGTCGTCCATCGCTCCAGCCACAAGTCGGGTAGCGCCGACGTCGTAGTCTGGGTGACTCCCACCCATCCGGTGGACTCCGCGATCACGGGACCTGCAGCACGCCTCGTCCAGAAAGACAAACGATTCTCACCGCATGTCATCGCTGTTCGTGTCGGAACCGAAATCGAGTTTCCAAATCAGGATCCTTTCTTTCACGACGTCTTCTCGATTTATCGAGGAAAACCTTTTGACCTGGGCCTGTATGAAAGCGGTACGGCGCGAAAAGTGAGATTCTCGCAGCCCGGCGTCTCTTACATCTTCTGCAATATTCATCCGGAAATGAGCGCGGCTGTCATCGCATTAACCACGCCTTATTTCGCGATGACGAACGCCGATGGACTCTTTCAAATCGGTCACGTTCCTCCAGGCCGCTACAAAGTGGAATTCTGGTATGAGTCTGCCTCTGAGGCTGAACTCGCTTCTCTCGCCCGCGATCTGGAGTTTGGGCCGGACACGCCGGTGCTCACCTTCACTTTGCACTCTTCTGATCCACCGCCGCGACATCTGGACAAATACGGGCAGGAATACGTTCAGGAAAAATCAAAAAGCTACTAAGACAAAAATCACAACCCCAAAGGACACGAAGGTTCACGAAGGTTTCTCCTGTTAAGGTTTTCCTCCGTGAACCTTAGTGTCCTTCGTGGTTTACGCTTTTCGGTCTTGATCCCAAACTCATCATCAAAACGACCCGGAAGCGCGCCCGTCCATCCCCAGCGTGTTGTAAGCCCATCAGGCCAGCAAGCGGATCGCACTCTCGACGCGTGACAACGCAGCAACTTCGCCTAACACCTCCAGCGTTTCGAACAACGGAGGCGCGTTCTTGCGCCCGCAGACCGCTACGCGAATGGGCTGAAACATCTGCCCGGTTTTCACTCCGAGCTCCTGAGCTGCAGCGCGCAGCGCGTGGTCCAAAGGATCGTGCTTGAACTCGACGTTCGCCAGCACAGCTTGCGCCTTCTGCAGAACTTTGAGAGCCATCGCCGCGTCTCCCTTTTGTGGAATGAGTTCGGCAGGAGCGTAGGGCGGGAGCTTCTCGACAAAGAAAAAATCCGCTGCGGTCAGCACATCGCTCAACAGCTTAATGCGCTCACGGATCAGCGGTGTAATCTGCGCCATCTTCTCAGGTGTAACGTTGAATCCCGCGCGGCGCACGATTGGAAGTAATTGCTGGCTGAGATCTTCGATCGCTAATCCCCGTATGAACTCCGCGTTCAACCACACGGCTTTCGGATCGAAAGTCTCCTCGGGCGTGGTGGCCGGTTCTTTGAAGTTCACGACGGCGTTCGCGCGGTTGATTCCTTCCAGCGAAAAGATCTCCGTCAATTCCTGACGGCTCATTTTCGTACGGTCATCTTTCGGCGACCAACCCAGCAGACACAAGAAATTAATGAAGGCTTCCGGCAGAAATCCCGCGTCGCGATAAGTTGTAACGCTGACCACCGGCCCATGGCGGCGCTTGGAAAGCTTGGTTCCATCGGGCGCGACCAGCAGGGGAAGGTGGGCAAATTGCGGCGGAGCGTATCCGCCGGCTTCGAAGATCAGTACGTGCTTAAACGTATTCGAAAGATGATCCTGGCCCCGAATGATGTGGCTGATGTGCAGATCGGCGTCATCGGCGCATGAAGCCAGGTGATACGTCGGCATGCCGTCGGAGCGCAGCAGCGCGAAATCTTCAATGTCTGCCCCGGCTTTCATTTGCTCGCCATAAACCGCATCTGTGAAACGCACGACCTGCCCCGCCTCGCGCGGCACACGGAAACGCAGGGCGAAGGGCTCTCCCGCGGCTGCGCGACGGTCACTTTCCTCGCGAGACAGTTCGCGCATCGCGGGATTGAATAGCCATGTTCCCTGGGCTCCTGACTTCTCGCTGTCTCCGGAGTGCGCCGGAGTGAAATCCCTGTAGGCGAGGCCCTTCTGGAAGATCGCCTCGGCCATCTTTCGGTGCAGGGCGCCGCGCTCCGACTGCTTGTACTCTTCGTCCCAGGCGAGGCCGAGCCACTTCAGGCCCTCAAAAATCGAGTTCACCGAGGCATCTGTGTTCCGCTCGACGTCGGTGTCATCGAGCCGCAGGATCATCGTTCCGCCATTCCGGCGGGCAAACAGCCAGTTGAATATGAAAGTTCGCGCGCTGCCCACATGGAGAAAGCCCGTGGGCGAGGGCGCAAAGCGCACTCGAAGATTTCCTTGTGAGGAAGAGCTCGGGGAGTCAGACATGATCGAACTTTCGATGGTACGGGGCGGAAAAAGACATCGTCAAGCTAGCTTCGCCGCCAAATGGTTTACCTGCAACCCTTTGACACCTAAAGAAATCGAAGGCGGACACTGTACTTAAATTCTGTTGAGTTCGGATGCACGGTTGTGAAACCATAGATCCACAGGTTTTCCCCCGAAAGCGAGCCGGCGACTCTGGCCAGCTGGTAAACGCCGACCCTATGAATAGTGTTGTCATCACAACGGCGGTCGTCCCCGGGTTCGTTTCCGTCCTGCTGTTCCTCGTCTTCACATATCTGCACGAGCAAAGCCGTCAACCCTACTTCCGCGCGTGGCAGCTGGCATGGGCTGCCTACTCGCTGCATTATGTGCTCGACACGTTTCCGTCCTCCTCAGTGGCGTTCTTTATCAGCCAGCTTTTTCTGGTAGCGATGGCGCTGTGCATTTTCGTTTCGACCCGGCTGATGCGTGGCCCTTCGCAATTCCGCTGGTACGATGCCGCCGTGGGCGCCGGCGGGGTGATTCTGGCCCTGCTCACATTGCACGGGCACATCATCTATGGGGTCTTTCGTCCGGACGTTCAACCCGCCATCCAGCTGGGTATCGGACTCGCCGCCATCCTGTTGTACTCCTCAGCCGTCTTCTATGTGAACGGCCACAAACGCGGATCACTGGCCTTCCAGGTGCTGGCCTTTGCGTTGGCTCTCTGGGGCGTGCTGATGGGAGTCGGACATATCCAGAATCCGCTGATGGAGATGTTCGGCAACGCCAGCCGGCTTTTCGGCCCGGTTCCGCAGATGCTGCTGGGCATTGCCATGGTCATGGTTTTATTCGAAAACCAGCGCAATGCGGTGCAGGAGAATACGCTCGCGCTGTCGACCATAGGAGCCGACCCGCGCCGTCTGTTATTTGCCGAGGACTTGGTACCGAACATGCAGGCCGCGCTGGAACGGCTGCGAACGGCCTTGCCCATCGACCGCGCCGCCATCGTGATCAGCGAGCGCTGGCGTGGCTTGCTGCCGTCGGTACAACAGAATTTTCCGTCCGGTTTTGTGGAAAGGCTCGAGACTACCGGCGCCGGCGATTACATCTCGGAACTGGCCTTCCGCCACAGCGGCATCTACACCGTCCATGACGTGGCGGAAATGACCGAGTCGCTTCCCGTGGGATCCCACGAGGCCTTTGCCGAATTCAAGCGCATCCTCGCCGAAGCCGGAGTCAAGCATCTCACCGCCGTCAACCTGCAGACTCGCGAGCACAATTTTGGCGTCATCCTTTTTCCCCACGCCGAACGTCGTGCTTTTGGTTCATCGGGTCCTCGCCTCATGGTCGGATTGGCGCTGCAGCTTGGCCTCACACTCGAGAACTACGTCCTCAGTCATGATGCCTACCGGCGCACGAAAGAATACGAACTTCTGACAGAGATCGGAAAGGCCATCAGCTCCCGTCTCGATCAGGACGAAATCCTTCGCACCATCCAGATCGAGCTGGGACAAATCTTCGACACCAGCCACTTCTACATCGCCTTCCAGGAGTCGGAGGAGATCCGCTTTGAACTGGAAGTTCGCGACAATCGCCAGCTTCCCAAGCGCACTCGGGAACTGCGCAACGCCTTCACCGAATACGTGATCCGGAGCGGCGAACCGTTGCTGATTCGCTCCGATCTGGAAGCTACGCGCCAGCGTCTGGGAATCAGTCACGTCCCCAAGCGGCCGGCAAAATGCCTGATCGCAGTGCCGATTTTTCTCGGGAACAGAGCGTCGGGAATCATGGTCGCCATGAATCCCGACCGCGAATTCGTTTTCGAGCAGCGGGACCTCGACGTGCTGGTCACCGCCGCCGGGCAAGTTTCCGTCGCGGTGGAGAATGCACGCCTTTTTGCAGACGAGCAGCGCCGCTCCCGCCAACTGGCATTCCTCAACAACATTTCCCGGACTGCCATCTCCAGCGACGATCCGGTTCACATGCTGACCGAGATCGCCAATGAGATTCAAAAGAATTTCAGCTTCGATCACATCGGAATCGGCCTGTTGGACAAGGGCACAAAAGAGGTCGAAATCAAAGCCGAAGCGGGCGCGACGGCTCACGCCATGGGCAAGTGCATTCCGCTAGGCACCGGCATTCTGGGCCGGGTCGCGCGCACGGGTGAGCGGGCACTCGTTCAAAATGCCCTCCCCGGGAATCTTTCGAGCATCCTTCCCGATGCGCGCGCCGTACTTTGCATCCCGATCACCTACGGTGAATCGCTGCTCGGCGTGCTCAATGTCGAAAGCCGCAACGAGAATGCGTTCTCGCCACAGGACGTATTGATCCTGAATACGTTGGCGGATTTGCTCGCCACCGCCCTGCACAACGCCTTCCACTTTCAGAAGCTGCAGCAGCAGTCCATTACTGACGGCCTCACCGGAATCAAGACGCGCCGCTTCGTGTGGGAAGCGCTCTCCGCGGAATGGAAGCGCGCCTCGCGCTCAGGACGGCCATTCTCGGTGGTTCTCATCGACCTCGACAAGTTCAAAGAAGTGAACGATACCCTGGGTCACTTCGAAGGCGACCTGGTGCTGGCACGCGTGGGACGCTTGCTCGAACAGAAATCGCGCCAGTCCAACGTAGTCGCTCGCTATGGCGGCGACGAGTTCATGGTGCTCATGCCCGAAACCGGGCCCGAACAGGCGCAGGTGCTGGCCGAGCGCCTACGCCAGTGGCTGGCTAGTGATCCCATGTTGGCCGAACATCACATCACGGGCAGCTTCGGCGTGGCCAGTTTCCCCATGCACGGCTTTTCCGTCGAAGACATCATCCGCGTCGCCGACGCCGGCATGTATGTTTCCAAGCGCTCTGGCGGCAATCTGGTCTCGACCGCGCAGGAGTTCGTCGAAGGCGAGGAGTTCGCCCGCCAGCGCCAGCAGATTTCGGCTTACATCGAAGGCTTCTTGCAGCGCGAACGCACCGGGCCGGAGCAACTTGAAGAACTGACCTCCACGCTCTACAAACTGTGCGGCGGGGACCATGATTGCAAGGTCCAGTTGCTCAGGGAAGCCATCGAGTCACTGAGCCGCGCCGCTGAGTCCCGCGAAGTAGCTACCGCGGGGCATGGTGACATGGTAGCTCGCTACAGCGAAGTCATTGCCCGCGCCTTGGGATTGTCCTCCGAGGAAACTGCCGATCTTGTCTTCGCCGCACGTGTTCACGACGTAGGGAAGATTTTCGTGTCGGAGCAAGTCCTCAACAAACCCGGACCGCTCAATGACGAAGAATTCTTTCAGGTCAAGATGCATCCTCACATCGGGGCGGAAATTGTAGGAAAGCTCCCACACTCCGACATGATGCGAGAGGCGATCGAGCACCATCATCAGCGCTTCGATGGCTCCGGATATCCGGATGGACTTCGCGGCGAACAAATTCCGCTCTGGGCGCGCATCATTGGCCTTGCCGACGCTTATGCCAACATGGTCACCGAACAGTCATTCTCCTCCGCTCGCACGCCCGATCAGGCCCTCGACGAACTCTCCAAAATGAGCGGCACCCGCTTCGATGGCATGCTCGTGCGCTTGCTGATTCGCGGGCTGAAAGCTGAGCGCACTTCCTCAAGCCCGGGCGTTTGAGCACAGCGTCAGATGGTGCCGCTCCGAGGAAAAAATGGCCGAACAGCTCCCTACATTCTTGTCATTCCGAAACGGCGTTAGCCGTTGTTGAGGAATCTGCTGTCGCCTGCAGTGCCATGGCGCCGGCCACGAGCAGATTCCACCCTTCGGTCGGAATGACAAACGCAGTCATGGCAGTAGACCCATGGCAGTAGACCCACTAGTTCCCATCGTGCCCGATGCGGTAGCCTAGTCGGTCATGTCAATCCTTCTATCCCTCTCCGGTAAAGTGGCTCTGATCTCCGGTGGTTCCCGCGGCATCGGCGCCGCCACCGTCCGCATGTTCGCGGCCGCCGACGCCAAGGTCGCCTTCAGCTACCGCAGCACCCGCTCTCAGGCCGAAGCCTTGGCGAAAGAGTGCGGTCCCAACGTCTTTCCGATCGCCTCCGACTTAAACAATCCTGAGGCCGCTCGTTCCCTTGTAGCGAAAACCGTCGAGCGTTTCGGACGCCTCGACATCCTCATCGCTAATCACGGCGTCTGGCCGGTTGAGGACGTTCCCATCGAGCGGATGTCGGACGAACAATGGCGCTCCACAATGTCGATAAACCTCGACGGTGTCTTCGGCTTGGTGAAGCACGCGGTCGCACAGATGAAGGCCCAGCCGCGCACAAGCGGCCCCGCCGGACACATCGTCCTGATCAGCTCGACAAGCGGCCAGCGGGGAGAGGCCTATCATTGTGACTATTCCGCCACCAAGGGCGCGCTCATCAGCATGACAAAGGGCCTATCCACGGAGCTGGCATCGGCAGGAATTTACGTAAACAGCGTTGCGCCCGGCTGGGTGGACACCGAAATGAGCGCCGAAGCTCTTGAAGATCCGAAAAGCGGAGAGCAGATCCTGCGCACGATTCCTTTGGGACGCGTGGGCAAGCCCGAAGAGATTGCCGCCCCGGTGCTCTTTTTGTGTACTCAACACGCCAGTTTCATCACGGGGGAAGTTTTCAACGTAAATGGAGGAGCGGTCCTGGCCGGCTAGCTTTGCCGAGACATGTGTGGGTGCCCCACCCTGGTCGCGTTTTATGCGACAGGGTGGGGTTTTTGACTTCCGTGACGCTGGCTATATCACGTCAGAACCACCCTGTAGGGTCTCGCGAAAACGCCGTGGCGTCTTGTCCATGCGGTCCGCGAGGTCGGATCCAGACCAGAAAATTAGCTCTCCGGCTTGCTTTCCCCGGTCCTCCTGCATCCAACGGTTGAGAGGAGCATCGATTGCCCGCAGCCGAAAATCCACAGAAAACGCTACAATTCTGATTGCGTGATCCATCCCTAAACGAATGAAACTGTTCTTCACGATTCTGGTGTTGGTGTGCTCGGCTTGTTCGCAGACCGGAGCGCAGACGCAGAATGCTGCAGTTCCTGCTCCCGGGCCGAAGGACGCAACGAAGGCCTCGCCCTCCCCTGCGATCGCGCTTGATAAAGAAGCTGTGCAGAATTCCGACAAAGCCAAAGCCGTCATCGAGCAGGGGATCCAGGCGCTGGGCGGGCAAATTTATCTGACCATTCGCGACCGCGAGCAGCAAGGACGCGGTTACGGCTTTCATCATGGCAATCCCACTGGAGGCGGCGGACCGTTCTGGAGTTTCAGCCAG
>DATMOO010000054.1:0-21861 GCA_035568275.1 Candidatus Sulfotelmatobacter sp. | reverse complement strand
AAAGAAACTGTGCCTGTTGCACTGGGAGTGCCGCTCAATTGCCCAGTGGAGGCATTCAGGGTTAGCCAGGAAGGTAAGGACGAACCTGAAGCCAGAGACCAGGTATAAGGAGTCGTTCCGCCGCTAGCTGCCAGCGTAGCTAACCAAGCCGTGCCCACCTGCCCGTTTGGAAGAGATGCGGTCGTGATCGATACTGGCGTCGGCCCGGCTGCCGCGATGCTGAACGAATACGATTTGCTGGCGGTCTGCGGAGTGGAGCTGGAATCAGTCACCTTAAGCGTGAAAGAAACTATGCCTGCTGCGCTGGGAGTGCCGTTCAATTGCCCAGTGGAGGCATTCAGAGTTAGCCAGGAAGGTAAGGACGAACCCGAAGCAGCCCAGGTGTAAGGAGTCGTTCCGCCGCTAGCTGTCAGCGTAGCTGACCAAGCCGTGCCCACCTGCCCGTTCGGAAGAGACGCGGTGGTGATCGATACCGGCGTCGGCCCAGCTGCCGCGATGCTGAACGAATACGATTTGGTGGCGGTCTGCGGAGTGGAGCTGGAATCGGTCACCTTAAGCGTGAAAGAAACTGTACCCGCTGCGCTGGGAGTTCCGTTCAATAGTCCGCTGGAAGCATTCAGATTGAGCCAGGAAGGCAAGGACGAACCTGAAGCCAGAGACCAGGTGTAAGGCGTTGTTCCGCCGCTGGCTGTCAGTGTACCTGACCAAGCCGCGTTGGCTTGCCCATTGGGCAGAGAGGTCGTGCTAATTGACAAGGAGATGGGGGGCGGCGGTGGATTTGAACTTGGAGAGTTGGACGACACAAGCCCCGAGCAGCCTGCTAGTGCTAGTACTATTGCAAAGGCAACTGCTAAAAAAATCGTCAGGAACGCAGTCCCAAGGCCGCCAACCTTGCGGCATCCGACACGTAGAACCACGTTCGAGGGCATGGCGCTTCCTCCGCAGCCATTCTCACCAGGGCCAGAGGGGGAAACAACTGGACGGGGGGACAGATTTAGACCTCATGTGAGGGCTGTACTCGCTTTACACCAGCGGCCAGTCCCCGACGCTCACGTTCGACGGAACGCGGTCAAATGGTCCGGATTTAACTCTAGGAATTAGGGTTAGTGCATCTTGTCGTTGGCCGAACAGGTCAACTGAACAGTTTGAACCGTTGTCTGGTCAATCTTTACGGTTAGCGGGGACCTGCTCGTCGGGCACTTCTGCGCACTCACCATTACCGTATGCGGCGTGTGCATTTCCTTCGTCACGACGCTGGCAGAGTTAAACATCCTAAATTCATTCAGCGTCGTAGAAATCTGCCCATCTCTGTCCGTTGACCCATTAAACACGCGATTGCCTAGTGCGTCAGATATCGTCACTGTAGCCCCAGAAATGGTGTTTCCAAAACTGTCCTGTACCGTCAACGTATAGGTCCAGTCGATGAAATACTCCGTGGATTGATGGTTGCCGTCAATCGGCCGCATATCAGTCGAGTCTTTTGCCGCGCCTCCAGTGAATGTCGTGTCCTGAAAACGCAGATCCTTTACTGTTCCGCCCCCATTGAAGAAGGAAAGAGTGACATAGTTGGAAGCAGGGTTGGTTCCCTTACCTAACGTGCATTGACTGCAGGTGAATCCGCCAATTGCTCCGCCCCAGTCTATCCAAACCGTAGCTGTGTCTCCGATGAAAGTGTCGTGAATCGACGAAAAATGATTCGGTGCTATCTCAAAGCCCAGCCCCGTCGCCATGGCTGTGCTCGAACCTATCCTTTGAGCAACGTAGATGTTGTCATGCGAGCTATTCCCCGGACCGACTTTCGTTAGGCGCAATGCTTGTGCAGGACATTGGTCTGCTTTCGCAGTCACCGCATTCTTGTAGGCTACCCCGTTCGATGGATTGTCGTCGAACTGAATACCATACGTGCCGCCAAGCTCGCAGGCATTGCAGGCGGTCCCGCCCGTACTATAGTCGCAGTTCTGCTGTAGTTCGATAACCACGATCTTATTGTCGTGCGCTACCGCGCCATGCGAACCGATTTCATGGCCGTTCACGCTGGCGGCCCCGCCACCGATCTGAATCCCTCGCCCCGAGGTGGGCATAAGAGTGTTGTTGTAGGCCTGGGTGTTGTTCCCCCATTCATAGATTCCAAAATCGTTCGAATAGCGACCGTTTTGACTGATTGTGTTGTTGAAGATTTGTGTGCCAAAGGAAGCCGAGTAAATACCTCCTTGCGCACCCCCTATGATGGTGTTGTCGTGAATCTTTTGCCCAGTCCCGGCTGCTTGGGTATTCTGGAATTTGATCGAGGCTCCTTGAATCTGATGGCGATTAAAAACTGAGGTAACGTCATTGTGGACAATGTTATCGAAAACTGCTGATTCCGATCCCGCATAACTTGTGTAGACGGGAATGGAGGAGCTAGCGTGGACGTTAAATGTCACATCGTGGACAACCAGATGGTTCGTATCGTTTATCTGACCGATGCGAATGGCGTGAGAGTAGGGCGCAGCTCCGGTTCCCTGCGTAATGGTTCCGTTTTCGACCGTGAAATGATCTGCGGTACCGCCGCACGGGTTGCCGGCTAAGCTCGTGTCCCAGCAGGCTTCTGCCAGGATTCCATAGCGCGGCTGTTGAGCGGCTCGTATAGCGTACGTAACGAGGTGTCCATTCAAGTCCAAAGTGATGTTGTTCGCTTGAATGCTGAAGCACGAGCCCGCTGCCGATACGTCATTCTGCAACAGGTACGTTGCACCTTGCCTGTCTAAGGTACCGCAGGAATTGATCTGACGAAATTTGGGGGTTTTCTTCCTTGGCGAGCTTCCTTCTATCGCCCCCATCCCCCGGATTGAAAGGCTTAGCGGAGTGAATTTAAGACCATTCTTTATCGCGGGGATTGGGTTCGCAGCATCTGAAGAAAACTCAACTAATGGATTTACCCCAGCATTGGGAATAGATATGAGAATCAAAGCCCCGGTGAGCCAGAGTCTTGCACCGCGCATGAGTTGTCATCGTCCTTGGCTGCGGGTAGGCCCGGAATACAATTTCGGCCTATTGGAACTGGAAACGCAGTTTATTCATCTTCATTCGACGAGTCAACTTCATGTATTGGTCCAGCAGATTAATGACACGTTGCCTTTCGTCGATTCCGCTTCCAGCAAGTGATGAATTCTAAGGGCGTCAGGCAGGCCAGAGACTGATGAGGGCGGATGTAATTGTAGGTTTTACTTAATGGCTGTAGCGGGTGGTTCAGCACGGGACCCGATCGGACTCGGTTTGTACTCCTAGAACTCTTCATTGTGGTGCGATGTGAGCTTTCCATATGGGCGTTCAGCTTCGGTGACTTTCCTGGAAGCACGAGCACCCCAGTGTACTATGGGTCAGGTTTCAATCTGTTCGCCTCTATAGACCGAAAATTGGCTTTATGGCCAGTTCCCCATCCTCGGAGAAACTCGTAAGCTCTTCTGGGGTCTATTACATCTTTGAGATGGATCGATGGGCTGACAATGCCGAAATTGCCGAAAACGGTACGACTATTTTGCGCCGTCGTTGCGATACTGATCTTTGGGCTCAATGCGGGAATATGTTCCGCGAGCCCGAATCATTTCGTGTACGTCTTTCCGCCTGGCTCGATCGATGTCTACGACATGGACAATGGATTCAGCTTGGTGAAGAGCGTTCCGTTCCCTTTGACGAAGGGACAGGCGCCTATTTACGTACGCGGAGCTGTCGCTAGTGCCGCCACCGGCATGCTTTACTTGAGTTACAACAGTTATAGCTGTTCCGGAGGTGAACTGCTTAAGTACGACTTGGTCCACGATACAGTTCTATGGACCCGGTCCTATTCTTTCGGTATCGATAGCATGTCGATTAGTCCTGATGGTCAGAAAATCTACATGCCCACGGGAGAGTCTTGCTACCAACAAGGCATATGGGAAGTAATAGACGCCAACACCGGAAATCCCATCGGCCAAATCAACAGCCTCGGTGGTGGCCCTCACAACACGATTACGAGCCTGAACGGTGCTCATGTCTATATGGGGCCGCGGTATACCAACTACCTTGTTCTTGGGGACACAAGCACACTATCGGTGATTCGGAATATTGGCCCGGTCTCTGGCGGAGTCCGCCCGTTCACAATCAACGCGGAGGAGACTTACTCTTTCATAACCACTTCTGGCAAGGTTGGTTTTTACGTAGGCGACATCAAGACAGGCCAGATTCTTTACTGGGTGTGCCCGCCCGGTTTCTGTTGGACCAGTGGCGCGTTCAATGGTATCAGCGGCGTTAGCCATGGCGTTTCTCTTTCTCCGGATGAGAGGGAGGTGTACCTCATCGACCTCCCCAATAATCACCTCCACGTGTTCGACGTTACCGGCCTACCTGGTTCAGCCCCCATTGACGTTGCCGATATTTCTCTAAACTGTAAACTTCCCGACGAGGGGTGGCTCCAACATAGCCGGGATGGGCGCTTCGTGGTCGTCGGTGATTGCGGCGATGTAATTGATACTTCCACGCGCAAGATTGTCGCCAACATGCCCACGTTGGTCAATACCCGCATCTATACAGAAGTCGATTTCCAGAATGGTGTGCCCTCATTCAGCCCCTTATCGCGAAATCAGGGGGGGTACGTGACCCAACCAACGAAAGTGAGTTTATCGAGCAGCAGTTTGAGCTTTGGGAACCAGACGGTTGGGTCGACGAGCAGTGCGCAGAGCACCACGCTCACCAATAACGGCGCGTCGGCTTTGGCCATCAGCGGTATTGCCGTCACGGGTACGGACAGCGGAGATTTCGCAGCCACGAATACCTGTGGAAGTTCGTTAGCCGCGGGAGGGAATTGCACGATCAGTGCGACGTTCACGCCGACGGCGACGGGCACGAGAACGGCGGCAGTGACGATAACGGACAGCGATGCGAGCAGTCCGCAGGTGGTGAATCTGGCGGGGACGGGGGTAGGGGTTACACCGGTAGTAGGGGTGAGCCCGGCGTCGTTGACGTTCAGCAGCCAGACCGTAGGCACGAAGAGTGCGGCACAGACGGTGACAGTGACGAATACGGGCAACGCGGCGTTGGCGATCACGGGGATAAGTGCGAGTGGGGATTATGGGGAAACGAACAGTTGTGGGAGTTCGTTAGCCGCGGGAGGGAATTGCACGATCAGCGTGACCTTCACGCCGACGGCGGCGGGGACGAGGACGGGGAGCGTGAGTGTTGCCGACAACGCTTCGGGAAGCCCGCAGATGGTGAGCCTGACGGGTACGGGGGCAAGTCCGGCGACACCTACAGCAAATGTGGCGCCGACGTCGCTGACGTTCAACAGCCAGACGGTAGGGACGACGAGTGCGGCACAGACAGTGACGTTGACGAACACGGGTGGCGCGACGCTTACGATCAACTCGGTCAGCAGCAATATTACGAGCTTTGCGGAGAGCAACAACTGCGGGAGTGCGCTCAATGCCGGGGGGAGTTGCACGATCAGCGTGACGTTCAGCCCCAATGGGGCCGCTGGATATGCGGGGATGCTGACGATAACGGACAACGCTTCGGGGAGCCCACAGACAGTGAGCCTGACGGGGACTGGGGTGAGTGCGCCGGCGCCTGCGGCGAGCGTGACACCGGCGTCGCTGACGTTCAACAGCCAGACGGTAGGGACGGCGAGTGCGGCACAGACGGTGACGTTGACGAACACGGGCAACGCGGTGTTGACGATCACGGGGATAAGTGCGAGCGGGGATTATGGGCAGACGAACAATTGCGCCGGCACCTTGGCGGCGAGCGCCAAGTGCACGATCAGCGTGACCTTCACGCCGACGGCGGCGGGGACGAGGACGGGGAGCGTGAGCATTACGGACAACGCTTCGGGAAGCCCGCAGATGGTGAGCCTGACGGGCACGGGTTCTGCAGCCAATGCCGGAAATTTTTCGGTTACCACGTCGACAAATTCTGTCAGCACGACGGGAGGGCAGCCGACGAACTTTACGGTAAGCGTGACGCCAACGGGAGGGTTCAACCAAGCGGTGACCGTGACATGCCAAGGAGCGCCCCAGGCAGCGAGCTGCTCGGTGACGCCGGGCGTATTGACACCGACTGGAGCGGGTGCAATGACGGCGACGGTGATGGTGACGACCACGGCACACTCGATGCAGGGGCCCAGCGCGAGGCCCCGGTGGATCGTTCCGCCGATGGGCGAACAGGGACTAGAGTTGCTGAGGGAACTGGCACTGCTGGCGCTGCTAATGCTGGCCAGCCTGTTGGGGAGAAGAAAGCAGCAAGTGCGGTGGACTCCAGGAGCGGCGCTATTGCTGTTAGCGCTGGTGAGCGGGGGTTGCTCGGGGCTAGTGACGAGTTCCGTGAATAAAGTAGGAACGCCACCCGGGAACTACCCGCTAACAGTGACGGCGACCTCGGGATCAGGAGCGAGCGCCATCACGCACTCAGCCACCGTGACCCTCACCGTCAACTAGCATCGGCTGACTCTGTTCAAAGCGGTGCAAACTGACAAATTGCACCCTCTGGGTTCCTAGTTGACTCCGGCAATTCCTCGAATCTCCCTTGTCCTGCGTCTAGGGAAGAAGTGGAAATGTTTTTCACCTGTCCCCCCTCTGCCTTCCTGCTACTCAGCAGCTTAGTTTAGCTAAGTGGCATAAAATCAATGTGATACATATGTCTTGCCCTATCGTCCGGGCCTCTGCAACGGCCAAGAATTTGCTTGATACAGGGTGTACAAATTTGTATATGCAAGGACTGCCCAAATCTCCGTTCCCTTCCTCGACAATCAAGGCTTCTCTTGACAGTTCGCGCGAGGAGTGCATCAAAGCCATGTTTTCGTCCCCGCAGGCTTTAACGCAAGAAATGGGTTTGGACACGGCGGGGGCTGCCAGACCAGCAAATGATGTCGCTCCAACCCATCGGTCTTCCTGCGTAGAGCGAATCCGGCTGGCCCTCATAATCGACTTCATCGGGGATTGGGATCAAGGGGGAACAGAAAGGCACATCGTCCGGTTGCTGAGGACCTTGGATCCGCATGTCTTTGAACCAACCATCTTTGTCCTCCAGCCCACGCCTTCAGCCACTGCGAAACAGGTGGGGTGCCCGGTCCAGCTCATCGGAGGAATTGGAAAGCAATCTCGGCTGCGCCGATTTCTATCCCTGCGCAAAGCGTTGAAGCGATTCCAGCCGCATATTGTTCAAACATTCTTCATCGATGGAATGTTCTACGGAACAATCGCTGCCTGGCTGAATCGCGTACCGGTGATTGTCCAATCCAGAAGGAATGCCGGATATTGGCAAAAGTTCCACCACACGCTGGCGCTGCGCGTGTTGAATCGTGCCGTCAACTATTGGCAGTGCAATGCGCGATTTGTCGCCGCTGGGCTTGCAAGCCAAGAGGGAATTCCGCAGGAACGTATCTCGGTCCTGCCGAATTCGGTTGATCTGTCTTATTTTTCTCCGGCGACTGCCGCCTCGAGGCAGGTCGCGCGCAATAATCTCGGTTTGCCGGCGGATGCTCCCGTCTTTGTGGTCGTCTCCACTTTACGGCCCATCAAAGGCCTTCCTGTCTTCATTGAAGCTGCGGGTCTCCTTCAGACAAGCCTACCCAATGCCGTCTTCCTGATTGTCGGGGACGGAGCAGAACAAAAGACTCTCGCCGAGCAAATAAGGAATGCCAGACTGAACGACATAGTTCGCATGGTCGGCGGACACGCGGACGTGCGGCCGTGGCTCCGGGCGGCCGATATCGCCGTTCTGCCATCGCATAGCGAAAGCAGTTCGAATGCACTGCTGGAATACATGGCTATGGGATTGCCCGCAGTGGTTTCGGACATACCCGCTAATCGCGAGCTTGTAGAAGGTGAGTTCTTCGAGCCGGGAAGTGCCGCGGGGTTAGCGGAGCGAATTCTCAGGCTGTGGAATCAGCCTGAAAGGCGTCAAGCCATGGCGCGGCAAAACCGCGAAGCAGCCATGCAGTATGGCGATGTCACTTTTTCTCACCGGGTCCAAGACTATTACTTTGCCTTGGCTTCCTCTCATTTGAAGGACCTGAACGACAGGAGGCAACTTGAGGATTGAGTGCAATTGTTCCGTGCACTTTTACGGAATGGAGGGCAGATCTTGATTAGCATTTCTCGCATCCGCAAAGGATTGCGCCTGCTGAAATGCAAGGCGCTCGGAAGACCTCTCGATCCTCAATTGGATCAGGATTTGCGTGTCCT
The DNA here is from genome assembly GCA_035568275.1 of Candidatus Sulfotelmatobacter sp. GTDB lineage: Bacteria > Acidobacteriota > Terriglobia > Terriglobales > Acidobacteriaceae > Sulfotelmatobacter. Next base: position 13,666 of record DATMOO010000054.1, on the reverse strand, counting down.
CGGCTTGCGCTTTCGTGTGTGGCTCAGCGTCGTAACCCGAAGACCACTGGACGTTCGGCTGCATCATGAATTCAATCTGTGGGCCGCGAAAGGTGTCGGCGAAGGCATGGATAACCCGCACCGGCGAATCATCGAGCAAGCCCTCCCAAAGATGGAGCTCGTCCAGGAAGACCGCGTACTTGATCTCGCCTGCGGGGCAGGGCTTGCCTCGCGTCTTATTGCTGGTACCGAGGCTCGTTGTAGTCTCGTCATCGGAATGGACATTTCAGATGGAATGCTGCGTCACGCCAGAAGTAGCAGTGCCCAATATCGGAATGTCAATTTCGTTTGCGCTCCCGCCGAACACATTCCCTTGCCGGACAATTTTTTCACTAAGGCATTGAGTGTGGAAGCTTTCTACTATTTCGAGCATCAGGAGCGAGTCTTGGCGGAGCTTCAGCGCGTACTGGCGCCACGCGGACGATTGTTCTTGCTCATTTGTCTCTATCGAGACCATGCGGCTTCGCTTGCCACTGTGGATGATGTGGACGTCCCCGTTCATGTACGCAGCATCGACGAATACAAAAGGATGTTGCATGAAGGGGGATGGGCGGACGTAACAGCAGAGGAATTCTTGCAGCAGACTCGGAAAGACGGAAGCCCTGATGTTCACGACAGGGCACTTTTTCTGAGTGCGCGAAAACCAGACGTTTCTACGTCCCACTTGATTCAGCGGCAAGAGAGCGTCAAGGAGCAATCACTTTTTGAGTCGTTCACCTGAAAGTTTTGGTCAAAGGGCTTTTTTGGCAGGCGGGACTGCGGCAGTCATCGCGACTCTACGTCGAAGCGCCTCGCACCCCCCCAGTGATCAGGCTCCTCTCGGGTATTCGGAAATGCGGTTTGAATTTGTGAAGGTATTGCGGTTGAAAAATCACATTTTGGAGAAATCCTAGGATGGAAAACCGGGCAAAATTAATGCAACGCGGCTGCAGGCAGCTTATCGCAAAGTCCGCGCTCCTCCTTCTGCTGCTCCTCTCTCTCAGCGGGTGTTCGACGGACCCGGAGAAGGGCAAGGTCAAGTTTTTGGAAAGCGGAAAGCGCTACATGCAGAAGAACAAGTACCAGGAAGCGGCGATTCAGTTCCAAAATGCCTTGAAATTAGACCCTCGTTATACGGAAGCTTCCTATGAGCTCGCGCAAGCAGAACTCGCCCAACACCAGTGGCGCCAAGCCTTTGTGGCTCTCGAGCACACTATCGATCTTGACCCAACAAGACTCGATGCTCGCCTGGATCGCGCCCGGCTCTTTCTTGCCGCCCGTGAGTTCTCCCGGGCCCAGGAAGAAGCCCGATTCGTCCTTCAGAAGGACCCGAGGAACGCAGCTGCTTATCAGCTCTACGGCGCGACCATGGTTGCCACTGGCCAGAACGAGAAGGCGCAGGAGGCCTTCGTCAAAATCGTGGAACTACTGCCAAATGATCCGTCTTCCTATATCAACCTGGCGTTTCTGGAAATTAGCCTGCACCAGTTTGACGATGCCGAGCGGCAGCTTCGTCGAGCCACAGAAGTGGATCCCCGTTCCATCCAAGCGTACGCGGATTTAGCGAGTTTTTACCGCTTAAAGGGTGATGTGGCCCGCGCGGATCAGGTCTTGCAGAATGGGATCAGCCAAAATACCAATTCGCCCGAACTGTATATTGCAAGGGCTGACCTCCTCTACAGCCAGCAAAAAAACCAGGAGGCCGCCGAAGTTCTGGGCAAGCTTGGCAGCCAGCAACTGAACTCCGCGGACGTGGCGATGGCGATCGGTGACTTTTACTTTCAGCGCAAAGAGAATATCCAAGCCCTCCAGGAATACCAGCGCGGCATCGAAAGTGCCCCCAAGAATGTGGAAATTAAAAAGCGGATGGAAGATCTCTGCTTAGTCATGGGGGATACGCAAAGGGCCGCCGAGCTGGACAGGGCTGTGCTTACTCCGAAGACGAAAGACCCTTTCATTCTGCTCAATCATGCTCGCCTACTAATGGCCCAGGGAAAGCAGGACGAGGCCATCTCGAACCTGCAAGCCGTAATCAAGGACATTTCGGACTTACCGCAAATCCATTACTTCCTCGCTGTGGCCTATCTTCAGAAAGGAAGCAAGGAACAGGCGAAGGCCCAATTGGAGGAAGCTTCGCGCATGGCGCCGGATCAGGCTGATATCCTCAACAGCTTAGCCGACCTGCATTTCCAGCAAAGAGACTTTGATTTGGCGCAGCAAGACGCGGAGCGCAGCACGCGCCTGCGGCCGGCGGATAAATTCACGCGCCTCCTCCTGGGCCGAATTTACGTGCAGCAGGGCAAGATGGATCTCGCGAGGGAACAGTTCTCAATCGCCCAGAAACTCGCTCCCAACGATTCCACAATCCGCACGCTGACGGCCCAAACCTACGTGCTAGAGCACGCGTTGCCAGCGGCCGAGAAAGAACTGAGTGCCGCCCTTCAATTGAATCCTCGCGATCACGAGGCTCTGGGCGACCTTGCTGATGTCTGGGTCGCCAGCAAACAGCCGACTAAGGCATTCGAACGGCTAAAGCAGTACGTAAACACTTATCCAGACGACGCGCAGGGCCACTTGATTCTTGGCTCGCTCAATTTGGCAACGAAAAATTACGTCCTGGCTCGCACGGAACTCGAGCGCTCAATCGAACTGGACTCCAACCAGGCGTCCGCCCATTTACAGCTCGGCAAGGTGTATCAGGAGTCGGGGCAATCCGACGCGGCCATCCAGGAGTTCGAAAAGGCCCTCGCCCTCCAGCCCAAGTTTGTTCCCCTACTCGTCATGGTCGGCAATCTTTACCTTGACAAGGGTGACGTCGAGAACGCCCGCGCTTACTTCGAGAAGGCCCTGGCCATTGATCCGGATTTTGCGATTGCCGCAGGCAATCTGGCCTGGGTTTATGCTCAGCAGGGAAGCAACCTCGATGCTGCCTTGATTCTGGCGCAGCACGCCAAACAGCTCATGCCCCAAATCCCGTCTATTACAGACACCTTGGGATGGGTTATGTACAAGAAGGGCATCTACGTCAGCGCTCTGCCTCTTCTACAAGAGTGTGTGGAGAAGGAACCAAAGTCAGCCCTCTATCGCTACCACCTGGGCATGACTCTCTTGGGCCTCGGAGAAAAAACAAAAGCCAAAACACAGCTTATCGCCGCGCGGCATTTAGAACTCACGGGTGAGGATGCGAAGACCGCTGACCGAGCGCTTGGGACACTCAATTAGGAATCAGCGCAATTAGTTCTGTCCGGTCCACCCCTTTGGCGCTCCGGCAACGGGAATCCCCTTCTACGCAAACGGTGCAGGAATTCGATCCCCGATGTGCCACCGGGTTGCCGCGCCCCCTTTCTCCTCGGGCTCCTTCTTCGGTCCGCATCACGTTAGCTGTAGGCAGCGCTCTCAATGTCGAGCCCGGGTTCCGTTCGGGTTGTCAGGGACTCCTTAAATCTGCTCATGAAGGCAAGCTACTTTGTGCTTCCACACCCCAATAGAGACAACCCCGTTACGTCCCTGACCATTCGGGGATAAGGGAAGGAAGATGACTTGGTTGCGCATATTGAGCAAGGAAATGCCGTAAGCATGCGAAGCTTGGGCCAAGAGTGCCAGCCATCCATTCGTAAGTATCTTCATTGCAACTACTTACGTGGCGGCCAGATCTTGCCGATTTGGCAGTTAGAGTGCACGCCCTAGGCTGTCCCGTTGGTGTACCGCGTGCGAGTGCGCGTCCAAGGAGAGTTCCAATGAAGGTTTTCGGAAAGTCGGCGGGTTATGTAGCTGTGGCGTGCCTCTCGCTACTCTTGCTCGGGTTTGCGCCTGCGGCATCGGCGGGCCCGGTCACGATGAACATCACGAACGCCAATTGTGGGCTCTCATGTGGCATCGTTCCCGCGAATACCGTCCTTGGCACGGTAACCATGAATTTGAATTTGAACGGCAGCGTGACGGTCACGGTGCTCGTGAATCCGGCCTACACTTTCATCGTTCCGGACGGCAATGACATTAATTTCAAACTCGGGAACAGCACGTCGAGCAATGTGAGCGTCTCCAGTTTCTTCCAGAGCAATAGCGGGGCCCCGGGCACTTTCAACGTGCCACTGGTATTTTCCAGCTTGAATGGGGGAACGAACGTTGGAGGAGGCCTGGGCACCTACGCGGTCACCCTGTTCCATGTTCAGGATCCCAATAAGCCGCAGCAACCCTTGGATTATTTGACGTTTACCCTTACGAATAGCTCAGGCTCTTACACCATGGCGGACCTGACGAACGCAGCTTGGGCATTCCACCTTGGAACCTGCCCCCAACCGACCCAGGGCTGCAACGCGACGACTACCGGTTTTGTTGGAACTGGCCTCGGCACGCCGAGTACCGTTCCTGAGCCCGGGACTGCGACGCTTGCAATCTTTGGGACCGGATTGCTCTTCCTGAGCCGCTTTGCGCGCCGTCGGTTTAAGCGTCTAAGTGCGGTTTAAATAGAAACCGAGGCCTATCTGGAGTGGAACAGGCAAGGCCCTATTGCCAATACCAAGGGAATAAATATGTGGTAATTGGCCCTGTAGCGGAGCACCCAGTCATTAAACTGTCCTGATCTAGCTGACCGCATTCGCGAATCCCTTTAGTCACGTGCCTCCGCGCATCGCTGCGCGGGGGCGCGTTTTTCTCTGAGCATTCGCTTAAGATTTGGTGACGCGGAATCTCATCCTCATCCCGATTCTCTTTTGAGTTGCGGGCCCTTGGAATTCTTTCGTTCTGCGTCCGCCCTCCCAGGGTTTGATTTAGGTATCGGCACGACAGTAGGAACGCAAGAAAACAAGTACTGCAATACCATGGCCTTATACGCTGGCAGGTGGTGCGGGCAAAAACGCTCGGCGGTTAGAACCACAAGTTCCCTGTAGGACAAGGACTTGTCAGTCAAAGGTGGGGATAAGCCGCGGGGAGGCCACTCGCGAATTAGTCATTCTCTGTTTCATTCTTTGGTTCCATTTGAACTTGAGCTACAGCTTTCGGTCGCGCGTTGGCGTGGCGTTTGGGTTCATCCGGAATCGGGAGAGGGCTTCACCTAGATTTTGCAGGAATGATTCAGAAGTATATACTTCTTGACTGATGGCCAGGCTGCCGGGCGTTGCGATCGGTTCGACCTCGTCCAACTGGAAGTCTCGCGCGACCTCTTCCACTATTTCGGGCTCGATGGGCCGCTGTTGCTCCACGTAGCCGTTGATCAGGGCGTGTTCGCACAATAAATTCAAGACGCGGGGGATCCCGTGCGCATATTTGTAGGCCACATCCATCGCTTTATCACTGAAAATAGCCGTGCCATTGGCCCCGGCTATGCGCAGCCTCCCTGCGATGTATTCATGCGTCTGTTCTTGTGTTAGCGCGGAAGTCTTGCACCTTACGGTAATGCGCTGCCGTAGCTGCCTCAGTTGCGGCAATTTCAGTTTTTCTTCGAGTTCCTGCTGTCCTGAGAGCACGATCTGGATAAGCTTATCGCTTGCCGTCTCGAGGTTAGTCAGAAGCCGGATCTCTTCGAGGACCGGGTAAGTCAGGTTTTGTGCCTCGTCGATGATCAATACTGCTGTTTCACCGGCCCGATACCGTTCCAGAAGCCACTGGTTCAAGCGCATCAACTGGTGGCTTTTGCTCCGTATTTCGCAGCTGATCTCAAATTCTGCGAGGATAAAATCAAATAGCTGGCTGGAGTTCATCCGGGAGTTGAAGAGAAATGCCGATTTAATTTGCTGCCCGCGCAGCCAATCGAGCAGGCCGTTCACAAGGGTCGTCTTTCCCGTTCCGACCTCGCCCGTAAGCGTGAGGAATCCTTTGCGTCCTTGGATGCCATAAACCAACCCAGCCATCGCTTCCTCGACCTGCTTCGTTCGATAGAGATAGCGAGGGTCGGGATTGACGTTGAAAGGGCTCTCTTGAAGTCCGTAAAAGCTATGGTACATAGGGCTCAGGCTCTCATTTGGTCTGACATCGAATGTTTGCTTCTCTCTTCAGCGTAAATGCTTTTCGTCATATCCTCATTCTAAAAGCGCTTTGCATCGTCGCTGGTTGTGCCGTTACCGGATAACCAATGGCCGCGCACGCCACCGGAATCCCACCCATATTTGATGCTGCATGTAATTCGATCCACATCCCCCGGTGGGGCATACCGCCTGGCTCGAGTTTTGGTGACCGAACATGTAACTCAGCGAAAAGCTCGTTGTATTACCCAACTGACGGTTGAGTCCCGCCGATACAAATAGAGAAAGGAGCGCCGGCGTGCTGGTTCCCGTCAAGCTGGAAGAAAGCGCTCCGTTCCGCGCAAACCCAACAGCTACGTTCGTATCCCATCGGCCCGCAAGCCACCTCGAGAATTCGGTGTCTACCCGATCGAGACTCGATCCCACCAATACGCCGCTGCCTCCGGACACGCCATGGCTGTACTTTATCGAAACCGATCCCCGCGGAAGTCCATAGATTAGCGATGCGCTCCCGGAGAAAGAGTTACGCTCCGAAACTCCTCCAATCGGCACACTAAACATCGTCACATCAGGGCCGCCGAAGACTTGAAGTGCCAGCCGTCCCGTGATTTTTCTTCCGTACGCCAGGCTGATTGTGTGGTCCTTCAATCTCTGCGGAGTTCCTACGTATTGGTAGCCCGTAAAGCGATAAAGAACGCCTATCGTGTCTCGCCTGGTCATATCATAGTTGTAGCCCAGACTGGCAATCTCGTCATTCGTATTAATGTTGTTGCCTAGGAGGTTGTTTCCCTGGAGAAAGTCCAGGATCCCGTAAGAACCCGAAACGGTGATGGAGGAGCGGGGCGTGAACGAATAGTCCACTTCAGTCACAACGGAGTTGTTGACCCGTAGCACATTTGCCGAAAAAAGGTTCTGTCCGGGAGAGTAATTGTTCTGCAGCCCCGGAAATGCGGCTCCCAGGCTCCCACCTACGCCAGGAGTGGAAATGCCACTGACGCCACCGAATCCAAAAGAACTTTGTGGCAAATAGGAGAACTGATCGAGAAAAACAAGCTTCCACCTGTTCCAGGTAAACGTTTGGGAGAACGAAAGTTCATGGTAGTAGCTGTTGGGAAGAGTACTCGAATTGCTGACCGAGCCGCCGCCTGAATAATTCAGCGCAAGTTCCGAATGCCTCGAAGCGAGACGGGCGCTCAGCGTCCCCAAGAGGTAACTGGCCCAAATCCAGTTGTTCGCTCCATTCTGGCTGGACTGGGCGGAATTCTGGATCGAAAAACCCGGTACCCAATAGCTGTGTCGCATCTCTGGTGCACCAAGCGTGAAATTCTCAGCGCCGGTAAGCGCACTCGTGTCCGGAGTCACGGGGTCCTGCGGCTGCTGATCGTTTTGATCCTGCCCGGGGACAATGATGGGAAGTATTTCGCGAGCAGCTGGTTTTGGCGGAGCGTTCTCCTGCGGCGTATGTTCCTGTGCCCCGGCGGGCAGAGCCGTCGCGGCCAGCAGGATTAGGATAGGAAGTATTCGGCAATGAAAAGGTGTTTGGTGCATGATAGTTCCTCGCTACGGGACCACAATCGTGTCCCCGGTCCGGAGGAGAATGTTCTCCTCCGGTTTTCGACCGCTAACCACGTCCTTGTAGTTAACGGGAATCCTCACTTGTTTGCCGTCCTCCATCCTCAGGATGTATATCTTTTTCGTGTTTGCAAACTGTGTGAATCCTCCGCAACTTGAGAGGGCCTGCAATACCGTCATGTTCGGGAGCATCGGATAGGCTCCTGCACGGTTTACTTCACCGGTCACATAGACGCGCCGGCTGTTAATTTCGGTTACCGTGACCGTAACCTGTGGCTCCGTGATGAATTTCTTCAGGCCCTCGCGGATCGCCCCGCTGAGCTCCGTTGGAGTCAGTCCGGCTGCCTGGACATCGTCCAATAGAGGTAGAGAGATCTTGCCGTCAGGTCGCACTGTAACTTGGCGTGTTATATCCGCTTCTTTCCATACATCCACTTTCAGCACGTCTTCTGCGCCGATTTTGTACCCGGGATCCATTTGTGCTTGCGTTGCTTTAGTCTTTGTTGTGTTCGTTTCTAAGTTTTTCTTGTCCTTCGCAGCCTTTTCGTCTGCTTGTTGCCCGGCAAATATCCGTCCAGTCACAATCATAAGTCCAACAAGGACGATCAAATCTCTTCGCCAGTTCATGGCATTTGCTCCCTAAACTTCCCCACGTGACTCTGACTCGGGGATCCCTATCTGTTTGAGTTTGTACAGGAGAGACTTGTAGCTGATCTGCAGCTGTTGGGCCGCGCGTTTGCGATTCCAGCGGGTCCTTTCCAAGGCCTTGAGGATCAACTCTCGCTCGGTTCGCCGCGATGCAGCACGCGCGGCATCCTTCAGCGACGAGACTTTGTCGGTTCTCGGCGACGCCAACCCGCTCGGCGGAACGGAACGCAGTTTTCCGATGGCGGGGCGCGCATCTCCCAGAACAATCATCATTTTTGCTATGTTCTGGAGCTCACGGATATTTCCTGGCCACTCATGAGACATTAGAATCTGCATTTCGTCTTTGCTGACTTCAGGACGCTTTCTTTTCAATTCCCTGGAAAACTCTTCTAGAAAACTGTCCAGGAGGACCGGCAGCTCCTCTCTGCGTTCTCGTAAGGGAGGCAGCTGCAGGGAAACCCCGTTGATTCGAAAATACAATTCGCGCCGGAACTGCCCGCTCTCAACCTCCCGTTCCAGTTCATATGAAGTGGCAGAAATCAGTCGCGCCGAGAATTCCGGCCCATCGCTCTCTGCTTCTCCGTCGGGGAGGAGGGACAGGAGTGCTCGCTGGCAGTTGAGATCGAGTTCATCGACCTGATCGAGAAACAGCGTCCCGATGCCAGAGTCGCGGTCTCGCGCATTGGGGTGCACACTCTCCCAAATCTGTTCACTGAAGTTTTCCGCGCGAAGAGAAGCGCAGTTAACTTTCTTCATTAACTTGGCGGAGTTGGCGGAGAGGCGATGAATAAGCCGGGCACATACATCCTTTCCCGTCCCGCTCTCACCCGTAAGTAGGACTGGAATGTTGGTACGCGCAATCTCAGCGACCACCGAATTCACAGAATTCAGGGCCTGGCCTGAGCCACACACAATTCCTATTTTCGGACCGAACTCAAGGATCTGGCTGGGTTGGCTGGTCATCGCAATTGTTTGGGCTCCATCTCGTGTCGCTGACGGGGCACTTAGCGCAGCCCTTTCACCACCGGGAGAATGAGACCTAATTCCTAGGTTGCAACTAACTCTCCAAGGGACCCGGCCTCCAATGGGAGGCCGAAAGCATCGTAAGTCTTTTGATTTATGGTACTTAAACTCCTTGGCCTTCCTGCAACGAGCGCTGCTTTGGCCCTCCTCCCTCCCGACAATCTTCCCCCAAGTGGCAAATTGTTATCCTTTTCTGCCCAGTCACTGACCCCAAACAGGTGTCACCGTCGATACAAAGACCTGGGACGGATCTGAAGCGGAAGAACGTTGCCAGTTGATCGTACCGACCTTGCATGGTCGGCGAGGATCATCAGGTATCACCCAATGAGCCTTGCAGCTTCAAATCCGGAGATTCTTGAAGTGCTTGCCTTTTGTCAGGAATGTTCACTGGAATGGCGACGCTTCGAACCAAGCAAAAAAACAAGAAAAAAAGGTCGGGTTCGGCCCGACCTCTTTGTCAGACTGTCTGTTGATGCGGTCGCTTAGAGCGTCATTCCGGAAGCCTGCTTGGCCGAAAACTTCCGGGTCAAGAAGCCTAGGAACAGTAGCCCCACGGCGAACAAAGCGATGCTTGCCGGCTCGGGTGTCACCATGGCGATATACTCTTGCGGCGAGCCTGGGCCAGTCAGGTTTGTCGGAGTAATGAAGATGAACTGCGCAAGATTTATCCCCGAGCAGCTCTTTCCGGAAGCCGAACAATTCGAACTGAACCATGTTTGCGCGGCAGCGAACCAAGCCTGTGCGCCAGCCGTCCAGCCACCATGATTGGCTGCCACCTGAGTAGGGGCAAATAGATACCATTCGGCAAAGTTAATGTTGCCGGCCTTCGAAGGATTAGCCAAAAACTGCGTGAAGAGCCACGCCGCCTCTGCGTACTGCTGGAACGCACCGGCACCAAATCTCGTCCCACTCAAGGTCGCGAATGTCTGGATTGACGCCGACCATGACTCACCGACATAGACGCTGTGCGTATAATCATCGCACATGACTGCCATCGGCTTTCCCCCATTGAGCCCAGTGACGGTAAGATAGTAAGGCGCAACGATCACTCCGCCTTGGCTGACCCCTCCAGTCCCGGTCAATGTGACTCCTACCGGGCCCGCAGCTGCGGGGATAGCCACAATACAGGCAACAAACATTAGAACCAGTAGTCTATGTTTCAAGCAAGTTCTCCTTGGATCTGGGCCGCACACTACTCCCGCCAACGGTCGCTTATTCGTTCGCAAGAGAGATGCCATCGAATGGACCGAATATATGTTCATTCTAAAGGAGTTACGGAGACACCAGCAGGCTTACATGCTGCACAACGGAAGTTTCTTGGACAATATATGCAACGCCGCACTCCCGCCTAGGCTCGCCCGCGTTTTCATCTCGAGGGGTCTTGCACACTCGGGGATGCGAGAGTCCACTACGCCGGGGGCTGCTGCCTCAACCCAGTCCCCGCATTGTTTCCTAACGAACTGACAATGGCTGCCAAACTAGACGTTCTTCCATGCCGATGCTAATCTCGAATGACTGACCGCACCCGAGGGTGCAAGTTCAACGCTGCCCCATGAACACCACAGACACGGGACACGCCAATATGGGCCCGTCCGCCATGGCAGACGGGCGCCTGAGAGTGGCCTTCCTGGTGGGACAGGACAATGCTTCTACCCGATTGTCCATCGAGTACGTATGCCGCGTCCCCAACGTCATCCCCGTAACAGTCTTGGTCGATACACAGAAGGATACGCTTGCCAAGCGCCTGCGGAACTTGCGCCGCAACGTACGGCGCGAAGGTCTTAGCTATCTTTTTTTTCGTGCCCTCCTGGGTCTGCGCGAAATCTTTGATCACTGGACTGCCAAGGTTGCTCCGCCGGCCGAAGTCGAACAATTGCTGCGCAAAGCCTTTCCCGCAGCGTGCTTCTCTCTGCACGATCTGGCTGCAATCTACGGATTTGAGGTTGCCGAGGTGGGCAATCTCAATGGAGATTCCGCAGCCAAGCGGTTGAGCCAGTGTAGTGCTGACCTCGGTCTGGTTCTCGGGACACGCATTCTCAAGAGAACAACCTTCGCCGTGCCGCGACTTGGCTGTGTCAACCTGCATAAAGGAAAAGTTCCTGAATTCCGTGGCATGCCTCCAGGCTTTTGGGAGTTGTACCAGGGCTGCAGCTCAGCGGGGGTCACCGTGCATTTCGTCGATGACCGTCTGGACACTGGCGACATTGTGGGCACGGCTGAGGTTCCGATCCATCCTAAAGAAACGCCCGAATCCTTGAAGACGAAACTTGATGAAGCCGGAGCCCACCTGCTCGCCTCAACAGTCGCCGATCTTATCGTCGGCAAGGCCACCCGCACCCCGCAGCCGCCCACCCAACAAAAGCCATGGAGTACCCCCACCCGTGTGCAACGCCGCGAACTACAGCGCCGTTTGCCGCATTGGCGTGTTCAAAGTGACGCCAGCGAAGCTTTCAAAACCTTCTTCCACCTGATTCTATTTCACTGCGGAATCTATCGCTCCGTGCGCTGGTTTCGCCGCCGCCGGGGAGCCATTCTCCTCTATCACCGGGTCAACGACTACTCCATCGACGTGCTAACCACGAGTTGCCGCCGGTTTGCGGAACACCTCATTGTTTTATCGCGGAACTACAAAGTCGTGGCCTCGAACCGCCTCGTCGAATGCCTCATGAAGGGCATCCAGTTCCCGCCGGGAACCGTCGTGGTTCATTTCGATGATTGTTATCGGGACGTTTATTCGTACGCAGCCCCCCTCCTTCGAGCGGCTGGATTGCCGGCCACCGCTTTTGTCTCTTCGGGATTCATTGACACCGATCGCGCTTTCGCCCACGATGAACAGAAATACCCGCATGTCTTCGAGAATTTTCGCTCGCAGGATGTCTGTGCGCTTGCCAAGTATGGCCTGGATATCGGAGCACACACAGTGAACCATGCTGACCTTGGCTCGGTAGAGCTGGACCAGGCGCGTCTGGAAGTGTTCGAGAGCCGCCATCAACTGGAGCAGATCCTGGGGACCCCCGTTTCGCTGTTTTCGTTTCCATTCGGTGGTCTGGACAACATTCGAGAAGAGGTGCGCCAATTGGTCCGGCAGGCGGGCTACCAAGCGCTATTTTCCGCGCACGGCGGTTTTGTTGAATCCTCCACGGATCGGTTCGACATCCCCCGCGTTGGAGTTAGCTCGGAGCATTCGGCACTTTGCTTGATGATGGACCTTGAGGGGCTCTCTGTCTCCCAACTGAGGCATCGCTTTGCAAAGAAGCAAGTACGAGCCAGTGAGACTTGACACCTACAATTGCGCAATGCTGGGGATTACTTATGACCGGCGAACGCTGTGTCTATGCCTCGTCACCGGTCCCGGCTGAGAAGTAGGTGCAATCTGGATGGTGGAAAACCAGCGCGCTCACGCTCGCCTCGGGATCCATCATGAAGCCCTCCGTAAGCTGCACGCCTATCTCTTCTGGCTTCAATAGCTTCCAGAGTCCTGCCTGATCGTCCAGATTCGGGCACGCCGGATAACCAAAGCTGTAGCGCTTCCCGCGGTAGCGCGAAGTAAATCTTTGCGCCATGGTCAACTCCGGCGGATCGGGGAATCCCCAATCCTCGCGAATTCTCCGGTGCAACCATTCCGCGCATGCTTCCGCCGTCTCGATGGCCAGCGCCTGCAAGCCGTGTGACTTGAAATAGTAGCCCTCGTTTTTCGCTTTTTCCGACCGCCCGCGGATTCCCTCGCCCGCCGTCACCACGAACAATGCCAGGTGATCGCGCTGGCCATTTCTCGCCGGCAACACATAATCGGCCAGGCACAGGAAGTCGCCCTTCCTCTGCCGCGGAAATCGAAACGTATGCAGTGGCGTCGCCTCTCCCGGCGCAAAAAGTTGCAGCGAATCGCCCGCCGCTTCCGATTCGAAAAATTGCCAAACTGCCCGGACCTTCATGAACTCGGCCGCTTCCTTCTTCACCTCTTCCATGTTCTCGAATAGCTCAACCGCCTTCGGATCGCGCTCCGCCAGCCGCTTCTCGATGTCGCCTCGAAAACCCATGTGCCGCCCGAACAGCATGAACGGGTTGACGTACCCCCACACTTCCCGCAAATCCGGCACCAGCCGCACTTTGCGGTCTAGGTACGGCACTGGTGGAATTGGCAGGTCCACTCGAACGCGGGGCGAGCGCGTCACCGCGGGAATCTCCTGCACCGTTACGGTCGTCGAGACGCTCGCGCCATTTCCGCTCGCCGTGTGATTCCGCAGCACCGCCTCGCGCGTCGCCGGGTCCATCAATTCGTTCATCAGCCGCAGCCCAGTCATCGCGTCTTTCGCGTAGCACACCGCTTTCCCGTAGCTTGGCGCGATCTTCGTCTGCGTAAACTTCGCCGAAAGCGCCGCGCCTCCCACCAGCATGGGAATCTCGATCCCCGCATCCTTCAAGTCGTTCGCGGTAATCACCATCTG
>DATMOO010000053.1:0-44092 GCA_035568275.1 Candidatus Sulfotelmatobacter sp. | reverse complement strand
TGCGCTTCGTTCCGAGCTCGATTGTAAGTGACTTGGGGAGCTGTCAAGGGTCAAGATGAACGCCCCCTTCGGCGGCGCCCTTGCCAGCTCCCCAAGTCACCCACCGGAGGTCCCATGCAGCTCGGAAAACAATAATTAAGGCCGGCCGCCACGTCGGCCTTGACTTTTATGACCTTCTCATAGAAGCGCTTATAGGAATTCTTGCCCCCATGCCCGATAATCCCCTTCATGAGGAACGCTATGAAATCTGCATTCGTTCTTGCCGCAATTTTCGTCTTTTCCATAGGAATGTTTGCACAGGAGCATCCCGCGGTTACGGCGCAGCCCAACAGTGTTTATGTGGGCGCCGACGGCAAATTCGAAGCCGCTCCGGATACCGCACAGATTCAAATGAACGTCTCGGTGCAGGATGACAGCCCGCAGGCGGCGTATCAGCGGGCATCGAAAAATGTCGATCAGGTGCGGCAGGTCTTACGTGCTAACGGGCTGGATACAAAGCTCGCGATGGTGGGATTCCTGTCCGTCCAACCGATCTACGAGTGGAAGCCGAAGCAGCGCGTAATCGGCTATCGCGTCACGACCGACGTCACGCTCAAACTGAAGGACTTTTCCAAGATCGGCCCCATCACGCAGCAGCTTGCCGAAGCCAATGTCAGTGAAACCCAAACCCTGAACTACATTCTGGAAAATATGGACGAGGCCAAGAATCATGCGGTGGAAGACGCCTATCGGCGTGCACGAAACTCCGCTGAAACCGTGGCCCGTGCCAGTGGAAGAACCTTGGGTGATCTTTCCTACGCCTCGGTCGACACCTTTGAGAATCCGCGAGTTGTGATGCCACGGATGGCTCGTGCCATGGCTGCTGCGGCGCCCAATGCCGCCACTCCGGCCCCGACAGAAGACTTCTCGGCCCAGGCCGTCATCGTCTCGGCGCACGTAAATGCGCTGTTCAATTTGAAGTAGAAGAAAGACTCACCACAGAGGGCAGGGAGGTACACAGAGGAATTCCGGGTGATCGAGTTCCTGTGTGATCCCCTGTGTCCTGTGGTGAACTATGCCAGTGCGTGATGCTCGGCTGTTGATGATGGGACGGCCAGCGGTTCAACCTGCAGCGTGAGGCCATCGATTCGGCGCACGACTACCAACTGCCCAATCGGTACTGGAGACGGTGCGATCGCATCCCAGAGTTCGCCGTGGACGAAGACTTTTCCCTGCGGCGAGAGCGCTGTCTGAGCGACACCAGTTTCGCCGACGAGGCCCTGTTCTCCTGTGACGACTTTGTTGCGCCGCGCCTTCAAAGCGATGCCCATCAGGAATGCCGTAATAATCCCCAGCGGAACGCTCACTGCCAAAGCCGTCGCAAGATGTACGCGCATTTCCGGAATCGGCGCGTCTACCAGAAGAAGGCCCCCGAGTGTGAGCAGTACGATGCCTCCTACCGTGAGCACTCCGTGAGAAACGAACTTGGCTTCGGCCGCGAACAGAACAAATGCGCCAAGAATCAACCCAAGCGCGGCAAACCGTGTCGGCAGCAGATTGAGCGCGAACGCGGCGACTAGTATGAACACGGCACCCACGGTCCCCGGAATCACTGCACCCGGGTGATTGAACTCGATGTACAGGGCCAGAATTCCAATCGCAAGAAGCAAGAAGGCCAGATCGGGTTCCATGAGGGCGTCCAGGATTCGCTCTTTCAACGTCATGTTGAAAGTTGCGATCGGCTGTCCTTCGAGGTCCAGGGTCGCCGATTCGCCGTTGAAGCGCTTGAACGATTTTCCTTTCATCTGCCGAAACAGGTCTTCGGGGCTAGAGGCGATATAGTCGATCAGGTGCTGGGACAGCGCTTCCTGATCTGAAAATGACTTCGACTCGCGCACTGCGCCTTCTGCAGCCTCGATATTGCGACCTCGCTTCGATGCCACCGAGCGAATTAGCGCGGCAGCGTCGTTCTCAATCTTGCGGTTCATCTCCTCGTCGGGCTTGAGTTGTACGGGCCCAATCAGAATCACGGGATGCGCGGCGCCGGCCGCCGTGCCGGGCGCCATCGCCGCGATGTCAGCGGACTCGAGAATGAAAATTCCAGCCGAACCCGCGTGCCCACCTGTTGGTGTCACATACACAATCACCGGAACCGTGGAGGTGGAAATCTTCTCCATAATCTCCCGCGTGGAGCTGACCATGCCTCCCGGAGTGTTGATCTCGATCAATACGGCTTGATCGTTACGGCGGGCAGCCTCGGCGATAGCACGCGCGATGTATTCCCCGCTGATGGGCTGAATCGTGTCGTTCACCACGACCTTTAGGACCTCAGCCGACGCAGACGAGGAAACGACAACAAGTAGAACGAGGCAAACGTACGCGCTGGTGTTGGCAAATTTCTTCATAGCGTCACACGCCCCAAATCACTGCGCAATAGCGGCGCTCACCAATATTGTCTACCTATTTCGGCGTGCCGGAGTGAATTTCTTGCCCCACTTGCTGCTCAGAGGTAACCGTCGTTGCCGGCTTTGGTGCGTTCCACCCCGGGAGATACGTGCTACCGGTGATCAGACGGGCGCCGCGCTCGTAGGTCACGTAGGACCACGCCCACTGGATGAAAACCAACAGGCGATTGCGGAATCCGATCAGGAACAGGATGTGCACAAACAGCCAGGACAGCCAGGCAATGAATCCAGAGATGTGAATCTTTCCGAATTGCGCCACGGCAGCGGCTCGGCCGATCGTGGCGAGGCTGCCTTTGTCCCAGTAGTGGAAGGCGGGGCGGGAGTCCAAACCCCCACCCTGTCGCAGAGAACGCGACAAGGGTGGGGCACCCTCGGGATTTCTGTTGCTTCCGGCTCGCTCCACTTCTTTTCGAATCAGCTTGGCGACGAACTTCCCCTCCTGGATGGCGACCGGGGCAACGCCAGGCAGCATCTTGCCTTGCTCGTCTTTGGCCGCTGCGAGGTCGCCGATGACGAATACTTCCGGGTGTCCAGGCAGGCTCAAATCGGCTTGGACTGGTACTCTTCCCGCTCGATCAACCCGAGCTCCGAGTTTCTTCCCGAGCGGAGATGCTGCGACTCCGGCGGCCCAGAGTACGACTGTCGCGGGCACGCGGGTTTCGCCGATGTCGACCGCTCCTGGTTCAACCAGGGTCACCATCGCGGAAGTCCGAACTTCCACTCCGAGCCCGCGGAGTTGCTCCTCCGCGCTGCGCGAAAGATCTTCGGGATACGTCGGCAAAACCCTCGGCCCGCCTTCGATCAGCAGGATGTGCGTGCGCCTAGGATCGATGGAACGGAATTCGTGAGCCAGAGCGTGGCGGCTGATCTCGGCGAGCGTGCCCGCGAGTTCGACGCCGGTTGGGCCTCCACCGACAACCACGAAGTTCAGGGGCAATTCCGATTCTGCCGCTGCCGCCTGCCGCTCCGCCAGTTCGAACGCTAGCAACACGCGTCGCCGGATCTCCAGCGCATCTTCAATTGTCTTGAGCCCGGGAGCGAGAGGTTCCCAGTCTTCATGCCCGAAATACGAGTGAGTGGCACCCGCGGCGATGATCAGATAATCGTAGGGAATTTCGGCGTCCGGAGTTTGCACGATCCGGCGCTCGAGATCGAATCCCGTGACTTCGCCCATCAGCACTTCCACATTCTTGTGGGAACGAAGAATGGAGCGGATGGGCGCCGCGATCTCGCCCGGAGACAGGCCGGCGGTTGCAACCTGATAGAGAAGCGGCTGAAAGGTATGGAAGTTCTTGCGATCGATTACGGTGATCTGCAGGGCCTTGCCTAAAGCGCGGGCGGCGTTCAGGCCCCCAAAGCCGGCACCCACAATTACAACTCGAGCCTTGCTAGTCATGTTCCTGCTCCGTCACCTTGCTGCACGCGGCCCTACATCTATAAGATTCACGCGATGGCAGACGGTTCCAGAAGTTCTTTGCTCGCAGGTACCCAGGAGAACGCCTTACTGCGCTGGCTGATGCCATCCGTCGCGGACTTGATTTTCGTCGCACTGCTGGCCTCGTTGGTATTCACTCCGCTGTCCGTGAAGCTGTTGGGGGATGCAGGGATCGGCTGGCACATTCGCACCGGGCAATTCATTCTCGAGACGCACACCGTCCCTCACGTCGATCCCTTCTCTGCGCAAATCCGGAAGCCTTGGATCGCATGGGAATGGCTATATGACATCCTCGTGGGCGGCCTGGAACTGTCTGCCGGTTTGAATGGAGTGGTCTGGATCACCGCAGTCGTGATCGCCGCGGTATTTGCGGCGATGTTTCGGCTGCTGGTCAAGCGCGGGACTGATGTGCTGGCCGCGTTGCTCCTGTCGTTGCTGGCCATGTCCGCCTCGACGATCCACTTTCTTGCTCGTCCGCACGTGCTTAGCTGGTTGTTCGTTCTCATCTGGCTATGGATCCTTGACTCAAGGGAATCTGATGAGCACCACAGCGGTAAGCGTCTATGGCTGCTACCGCTTCTAATGCTGATTTGGGTCAACGTGCATGGAGGCTTTCTTCTCGGCCTCGTGCTCCTGGGAATTTTCTGGCTTGGATCCGTGTGGACGTGGCTGCGGTTGAAGGAGTCACGCATCGAGGAATCGCTTCAGAAAATCGCGGCAGGGAAGCGGGTGCGACAACTAACGCTGGTAGGGCTGGCTTCGGCGGTCGCGAGCTTAGGGAATCCGTACGGATGGCATCTGCACGCGCACATCTATGCCTACCTCTCCAACCGTTTCTTCATGGATCACATCGACGAGTTCCAGTCGCCCAACTTCCACGGCATCGCGCAGAGATGTTTTCTGGTGCTTCTGCTGATTGCGATCGCGGCCCTGGCTTGCCGCGCGAACCGCCTCAGGCTCAGCCAGACTCTGCTGATGATTTTCGCGGTGTACGCGGCGCTGTACTCCTCACGCAACATCCCGATCTCTTCGATCTTTCTGGCAGCAATTGCCGGGCCGCTGATTTGTTTGCCGGGCACCTGGGGTTTCCTTCAAAGAATGGGCGTGATGGACTCGACTCGGCGCGGTCATCTATGGCCAATCGTAGCTATGGTTGCGACCTTGACGATCGCTCTCAACGGTGGGCGCATCGGATCAGCGCTTTTGATGGATGCGCACTTTGGCGCACGCAGAATGCCGGTCGACGCCGTCAGCTTTGTCGCACATAGCGGCGTACACGGTCCGGTGCTCAGTCCTGATTATTGGGGCGGCTACTTGATTTACCGCCTGTATCCGCGCAATAAGGTTGTGATCGATGATCGGCATGACTTCTACGGCGAGCCCTTCCTGAGCTCGTATTTGACCATGATGCACGTAGAGCCAGGATGGGAAGACTTCCTTAAGTGGCGCAGCTCTTGCCTGGTGCTGCCGAGAAGCGCCGCGCTGTCTGCGGCCCTCAGCAAAACGCCGGAATGGAAGCCCGTTTATTCCGATGACGTGGCGATTGTGTTTCTCCGAAGCCAAATCGAGGAGGACAGCGATCGTGCTACGGACCACTAAATTCAATTGCGCCCGCATCTAATTCCGCAGATGATGGGAGCAGTCCCAGAAACTCTACATCGCATCGTATGACCAAACCAGTTTTCTGCAGTTCCTCCGGGTTGGCTCTGTTCGCCATCTTTGCCTTCACGCTCGCACTAGCCGCCTGCGGCGGCTCTTCGTCCACATCCACGTCCACATCCACGCAAACGGGAAACCCTGTCGGACCGAATCTGATCCAGGTAAGCTCCGATCCATTCACTGTTGCGCCGGGTCAGCACGCGACCGAGGTCGAGCCGCACTTGCTGTCGAACGGCACGACAATGGTTGCGGCGTTTCAGGTCGGAAGAATCGCCCCAGGCGGCGCGACCGATATCGGATGGGCAACCTCGACCGACGGCGGTGTGACCTGGACGCAAGGTTCATTGCCCGGCCTGACCAAAGGGGAGGGAAGCGGTCCCTATGACGCGGCCAGCGATCCGGCAGTCGCGTTCGATGCCAAGCACAACATGTGGATGATTGCGTCACTGCCGCTGTCGAGTACGTCCCAAACACCGGCCGTTGTCGTCAGTCGCTCCACGGATGGATTGAATTGGGGAACCCCGATCAGCGTCGACCCGCTCGCGCCGAGTTCCGACAAGAACTGGATTGTCTGCGACTCATGGCCGACCAGCCCCCACTACGGGAACTGCTACACCGAGTGGGACGATCCCTTCAACAATGACGAGATTCTGATGAGCACATCGACCGACGGCGGGCTGACGTGGGGTGTCCCTACTCCGACCGCGAATTCAGCCGCTGGCATCGGAGGCCAACCGCTCGTCCAGCCGAACGGAACGGTCGTTGTGCCGATAGAAACGGGGGTGATGGCCGCATTCCTCTCCAGCAATGGCGGCGCGAGTTGGACTGCGCCGGTCACGATCTCGAGCATTCAATTCCACGCCGATGCAGGTGGGATTCGCAGCGGGCCGTTGCCCTCAGCGGCTGTCGATGGTGGCGGAACCATCTGGAACGTCTGGGAAGACTGCCGTTTTCGATCGGGATGCCTGACCAATGACCTGGTTTACAGCACATCCGCAGACGGAGTGACCTGGAGCGCGGTCACCCGTATTCCGATTGATGACACTTCGAGTACCGTCGATCATTTCATTCCCGGGATTGGAATCGATCCGGCAACCTCAGGAACGAGCGCTCACGTCGCGCTGCATTACTACTACTACCCGCAAAGCAGTTGCTCGGCAGCGACCTGTCAACTCTTCGTGGGATACATCTCCTCGGCCAACAGCGGGTCCACCTGGAACACTCCGGCAACTCTAACCTCTGCCGCGATGCCGCTGAACTGGCTGGCCAATTCGCAGAATGGGCTGATGGTAGGAGACTACATCGCGACCGCATTTGTGAACGGTGTGCCGCATGGCGTGTTTGCTGTCGCGCAAAAAAATAATGTCGGTTTCGGCGGCTCCCCCACCTTCAAGGAAGCCATTTACACAGCCAAAGGCCTGAGCGTGACTGCATCAGCTCGCCAGCTTTCCTCCGCGCACGACAAGCCATTGCATAATCTCTCTGACAAGATTGAAAGAGAAGTGCCAGAGAAGGGGATCATTCCGCCATCGCAGCGGCGAGCCCGACGAAGCGCGAAGTAGCGCAACCGCGATCAGGACAGGCTTCGGGAGGAATCTTCGGACTCCCACAAAACCGTCGGAATCCGCTTTCCCTTGCTGACGGCAAACAGCAGATTCCTCGCCGGATGAAGCCCGGCTTCGGAATGACAAGGTTTTTTAGAAAGTGGACTACGAAAGGGTCGAACCACAATACTTTGCCGTTTTCCAGCCGCTTAGAAGTGGTCGCTGGTATCGATCCCGAAGCCGAGAATCATGGTGACTTCCAACGGTTGATTATTTCTGGTGGCTGGTTGGAATTTCCAACTGCGAAGAGCGGCCAGCACCTTAGCGGTCATTGGAGCGGGGCCCGCTTCGAGTACCCGCGGGTTCTTGACGTTGCCGTCGGCGTCGAGTGTGCATGTTAGTACCATGCGTCCGCGGGGCAGACCCTCCGGGAGATCATTGCGGAGTGCAGAGGGAGCGGTCAGGGTTCCGAAGGCGTGAGTTGTCTCCGCCTCGTCGGCATATTCCATCACCACGAGGCCGATCGTCGTATCGATATAATTCGTGTGTTTCTCTCCATGCAGAAGATTCTTGTAAGGCTCAAAAGCGCCAGCAGCACTTGCAGAGCTGACGACATCCACGTCGAACGTTCGCTTGTTTTGTTTGACCGACGAGCGACCCGGTGTTGCTGGTGTGTTGCCCGACGGATCCGAACCGAAGCTGGGAAGCGTGACAATCCCGTTGCCACCACTGATATCTACGCCGGGAACCGTAGGGTTGCCGGATGGAATATTGCCCGCACCGCCCGGACCGGTCGTAGGAGAGATACCGCCGTGAGCGTTGGGATCGGAGCCGCGTGCTGCGCCAGTCTTGCCCGCCCCGTTTCCAGCGCCGGTCATGCCACTGCCCGGGCCATTGCCGCGCCCGATGCCGGTGCCTCCGCCCGCTCCGCCCACGCCTGGCTTGTTGCCACCCGCCGGCGACAGTGCAAGCAATCCAGTTTTCGGGTCGGGCGGCACTCCAATCTTCGTGCCCGGTTGGCTCGACATCACAGTACCGGCATCTTTGCCGCTACCGCCGTTCGTTGCAGGTGTCAAACCTGATCCTGCATCAAGAGGCGCTCCAAGACCCGGTCCTTTTCGCCCCAGTCCCGAGCCCGTCGTACTGGTACCTCCCCCAACCGAGGGAGGAGGAGGTACAACGTTATTTGCCAGCAGTCGTCCGCTGTCTGCTCCCGCGCCCCCGCCGGTTTTTCCGGTGCCCCCGCCCGCCCCAGCGAGAGCTGGCGGCGGTGGAACAACGCTAGGATTTCCAACATAAGGCGCGGCCGCTCTACGGGATGGAGTACCCGTGCCTCCGTTCAAACCGACTGTTGGCGGCGGGGCCACAACGTTCGGAGTGAGCGACGCGCCCGAACCGTTGCGATTCCCGCGCGGAGTGCCGCCACCGTCAGCCGATACAGAAGCCGGCGGAGGCGCAACGTTATCGGGAAGGCTGGGCCGCGATCCGCTGGACGTCCCCTTCGCATTCACCGAGGTTGGTGGAGGCGCGACCACTTCGGTCGGGCCGAAAATTCGGCCGATCAAGTTGCTCATGAGCGATCCGCTGGCCGAGGTGGACGGCGGGGGTGGCGCTACGGCCTTCGATGGATCGGGAGGAGTGGCGCCGGTTAGACGCCGCATATCGGCGGTGACATCCGTCGAAGTTGGCGGCGCGACCACAGCAGGAGCCGGCAAGTCGAGCTTGGACCGTCGCACATCCGCTCGTTCCGGCGCCGAAACCGGCGGAGGGACTACTGAGGGATCCATAGTTTGAATCGGCGCGGCGGAAAGCTGGCGGCTTACCGCGGCAGGAGCAGGCGGGGGCACCACGTTGGCAGCGAGCACTGGTCCGGCCCGGAATGGATCACGCCGGACGTTCTCAGTCGGCGGTGCGACCGACGGATCCAAAGCTGGCGCAACCAATGGATGATCCCGCGTTACTGCAGGCGCTGGTGGAATGACCGCCGGTGCCAGCGCCGGGGCGACCAGTGTGTGATCGCTCGAGACATTCGGCGCGGGTGGAACCAGCGTCGTGCTGAGACTGGGCGCTGTAAGCCTTTGGTCACGCGTCACTGAGGGCGCGGGAGCGATCACCGGATCAAGCCGGACTCCGTTCCGCGTGTAATCGCGAATGACGTTCGGAGCCGGTGCGACAAGCGTTGCGGTCAGATTCGGCGCAGCGCGGGTCGAGCGCAGTCCTTCGGACGGTGGCGGACCAGGATCTGGCCTGATCGCCAATAAATTGGCGACCGCATCGCTCGACGAAGGCAGTTTCAAGTTCGGCGCATCCACAATCTTGGGAACAAGCGAGGCGCCGCGGGCCACCTTGATGGTTTGCGTGCGATGGCGGGCCTCTTCGCCACCGGCTTCTCCCGTACGCCCCGCTTCCGCGCCGCCCAGGTCCTGGGTGCGTGGTAGTTCGTCGCCGCTGTAATAGATCACATCATGGCTGGAGATTCTGGGCGCGACGTACGGCTGTAATTCATCGATCTTCACCTTGACAAATATTGCGGCGGCGATCAGGAAAGCCTCCAGGACGTACGAGGGGACCATGATGCGCAAGGGAATCAGGCCAAACGGGGCCTCTCCTGCAAGCCGGGCTTCTGAGCGGGTCAAAGCAGGTTTGATAGAGCCGACGAACTCCTCCCAGCGCGAGGACCATTTCACGAGCAACTTAGGGGCTGCGTCGCGGGTAGGGACCGCTTCTTCGAGTTCGAGAGTCGGGCTCATGTGGGAAGCTGAGTGCAATCCTTGGGAAGGGTTATCTCAATTGTATCGCCGACGGCGGTTTTTGTTTCGGCCGCCGTGCCACACGGGAGTTCCAGTACTGACGCTGCACCGCGCAACAGCGGGGTAAAACGCCATGGCCGTACGTCAGGTTGGATGCCTACAACCTTCAATCCATCATCCAGATAGAGCACATCGATCGGAAAGCCCATGCCGAGCGTGTGAACGCCGTGGCAGGGGACGATCCAAAGCCCGGAGCCGTTACGGAAGTCATCGGCGCCTAGGCCAAGCAGGCCGCGAAGGCGACTCCAGTGGGTATTGGCGATAGCAAGAGCCGTGGCGAGGTGCGCCTGGCGCGTGCGATTGAAGGCCTGCCCGTCAGAGGGGAAAAAACCCATTCCTGTCCCGTGTCTTAAGGATTCGGGATCTTCTACCGACCGCCCGAAATCGGTCCCAACTGCCTAATGAGCTCGATGACAGCAGGACCAATCGTGACGAAGATAATCGACGGCAGCACAAAGATCACCAGCGGGGGAACCATCTTGATCGTAGTCTTCGCTGCTTGCTCTTCGGCACGCTGCCTGCGTTCCGTGCGGAGGGAGTCGGAATGCACCCGGAGGGCCTGCGCTACGCTCGTGCCAAAGCGATCCGTCTGAATGAGTGTACCCACCAGGGATCGGATATCGTCAACCCCGGTTCTCTCCACGAGATTACGCAATGCCTCGGCGCGCGGCTTGCCTGCCCGCATCTCAAGATTTACGAAATGGAATTCGTCGCTCAGATCGGGGTGAGCGTGATGAAGATCCTGCCCCACGCGCATCAGCGCTTGATCGAGCGCCAGGCCGGCCTCGACGCAGATGACGGTCAGGTCGAGCGCGTCGGGTAGTCCCAGCCGAATGCGATTCTGGCGGTCACGAATCATGCGCTTTAAGATGAAGCGCGGCAGCAGAAATCCCAGCGCGGGAACGCCAATGAGCAGGGCAGGGTTGGGATTATTGAAATCGGTAGTCAGCGCAATTGCAGCGAATCCAATTGCCGCCATTAATATCCGGGCGCCGAAGTAGTAGTTGACGTCGATGGCATCTCGGAATCCTGCCTGTATCAGCCAGCGGCGGGTGCGGGACACGTCTGCAGGGGAAAGCGGGATCGCCTTGCTGATCGGGCCGAGGGTCTGCTCGATGCGTTCGCGAATCGCCGGCTTGTTCTCGGGTTGTCGCGGTTGCTGGCTGCCCAAAGCGCGCAGACGTGCGCCTAGCACCGAGTTGGGTGTGACCACGGCCGCGCCGAAAGCGAAAACTGCTGCCACGACGGTCAGGAATACGACGATAACGAGAGCCAAAGACGGCGTCATAACTGGACTACACCTGAATCCGGATGATTTTTCGGATCACAAAGTATCCGATCGTTTGCAACGTGATTCCCGCGACCAGCAAAAAGTGGCCGATGGGATCGGAAAATAAAGGGCGAATGAAGCTCGGATTCAGCAGCAACATGGTCGTGACAATGATGGGCGGCATGCCCATCAGCAACGCCATCGTGAGCCGGCCTTGAGCGGTGTACACCCTCACCTGCCGCTGAATCTTGAAGCGTTCCCGAATTACGTACGAAAGATTGTCGAGAATCTCCGCCAGATTGCCGCCGGTTTCGCGTTGCAACATCACGGCTGTGACGAAGAATTTCACGTCGACCAGTGGCACGCGGTCGGTCAGGTTCAGAAGCGCATCCCGAACCGGCATGCCAAATTTCTGTTCTTCATAGAGCTGGCGGAATTCTCCAGACACCGGTTCGGAAACCTCCGCGGTGATCATCTCCAGCGCAGTAGTAAACGCGTGTCCGGCGCGGACTGCGCGGGCAAGTGTATCGATGGCTTCCGGAAAAAGCTCTTCGAATTTTTCGAAGCGCTTGTTGCGCCGGATCGATGCGTAGGAGTAAGGCAGCACAAAGCCTACCAGCAGCGCGACCCAAGCCACCTCTACGCGCTTGCTGAGGACATACGCGATGATCGTAGCGGCGACTCCGGTCAACGCGGAAATTCCGAGGAAATTGGTGACGCGTAAAGACACGTCCGCCTGCGCCAGCATCTTCTGTAAATCGGAGACTCGCGTGGAGCGTCGCAGAAAGGTGTCGAGGGCGGGAATCTGGCTCAGTTGCTCGTCACGCAGCAGCGCAAGTTCCTCTTCAGGAGCGCGCTCCGGCGCCTTGCGCTCCGCAGCCAATCGATCTTTGATGATGCGGGCTTGCGAGTTGCGCCGGTCGAACAGCCACGCCACGGCAAACGTCGTCACCGCGACGATCACCAGAACCAGGAGCGCCATGAGTTTGGCAGCCATATCCGAAGCCTACACCTCAGCCTTCGTTTCAAACAGAGCGGGACGTAAGCGCGCTCCGGAGGTTGCCAACCGCTCGGCAAACTGCGGTCGGATGCCGGTTGCACGGAACACGCCCCGCACCTTGCCGTTTTCGTCGATGCCGGTGCGATCAAAGATGAAGATGTCCTGCATTGCGATGCTCTCGCTGTCCATCCCGGTAATCTCCGAGACCGTGATGACCTTGCGCGTGCCGTCGGAAAGGCGCGCAATCTGCACCACCGCATGAACCGCGGACGCAATCTGATGCCGCACTGCACGCTCAGGAATATTCAGGTTGGCCATCGAGACCATGTTCTCGACACGGGCCATGGCGTCACGGGGCGAGTTCGCGTGCACCGTCGTAAGCGATCCTTCGTGGCCGGTGTTCATGGCCTGTAACATGTCGAAGGCCTCCTCGCCGCGCACCTCGCCCACCACGATTCGATCGGGACGCATACGCAAGCTGTTGATCACGAGCTGCCGCTGCCGCACGGCGCCTTTGCCTTCAATGTTCGGCGGCCGCGTTTCCAGGCGCACAACGTGTTGTTGTTTCAACTGAAGTTCGGCGGCATCTTCGATGGTGACGATGCGGTCTGAGTTGGGAATGTAGCCGGAAAGGACATTGAGCAGCGTCGTCTTTCCGGCGCCCGTGCCGCCCGAGACTAATAGGTTCAATCGGCCTTTTACCATGGACGAAAGCAATTCCAGCATCGACTCCGTCAGGGTCTGGTTCTCGATCATCTGTCGGGCTGTGACCGGATCGCGTCCGAAGCGCCGGATGGAGAGGCAAGGTCCATCGATAGCGAGCGGCGGAATAATCGCGTTGACACGAGAGCCGTCAGAAAGGCGCGCGTCCACCATGGGAGACGATTCATCCACACGGCGGCCCACCCGGGAGACGATGCGCTCGATGATCTGCATTAAGTGGATATTGTCTTTGAACGACAACGTGGTCAGTTCGAGTTTGCCGGCCTTCTCAACATAGACACGGTCGTAGCGGTTGACCAGAATGTCTGAGATGTTGGGGTCTTTGAGCAACTGTTCCAGTGGGCCAAGGCCGAAGATCTCGTCCAGGATTTCCCGCGAAAGCCGTTCGCGCTCGGCGAAACTGAGGGGGACGACTTCGCCATTCACGACGGAACGAATGACGACCAACACTTCGTCGCGCGCCGAATCGCCCGAAGTCTTGCCCAGTTTCTCCAGGTCGAGACGGTCGAGAACTTTACGGTGCAGGTCCGCTTTCACCTGCTGGATATCGGTCCGCTCGAAGGATTGAGTATTTGCCATGGCGCCTTAAACTCTACACCGACTTGAATAGCGACCATGCTGCGCGCTTTACGTCAGCATCGTTGCGGGTCAATTCCTGTGCCAATCCGGAGAAGCAGCGGGCAATCTCGGAATTCCGTTGATCCATCACCGGTGTACCGCGATCGATGGCGCTGGAAATAGCGAAATACTGATTCGGAACCCGCCACAATACCTTTGCCCCAACCGCCGTCTCTGCATCGGCCTCGCTGAAGCCCGGAACCTTGCGAAAGCGATTCAAGATCAGGCGAACCCGTTCACGACTGCCAGTCTCTCCCAGATACTGTTGCACTCTTGCTGCGCTCCAAAGAGAAGCGACATCGCTGCAGGCCACCAGCAGAACGTTTTCCGACAGGCTGGCGATGAGCCGCGTGGCAGCATCGAATCGCGAGGAAGAATCGACGACCACGTAGCGATAATGCGTCACCAGCATGTCGAACAGACGAACGAACTCGGCGGTCGACGGATCCATCGCAGCCGGAATGTTCGTCCCCGCGAGCAGTTGCAACCCGCCGCTGTGGCGAGTCATAAAGCTCTCGAGCAGGGAAGAGTCCATGCGGTGCAGGTTGCGGGTCGCATCGGCCACGGTGAAGGCGGGCTTCAAATTCATGTGCAAGGCCGCGTGGCCGAGCGGTGCCAGATCGACCAGCGCCGTCTGTCCGTAGGCCGACTGGAGGGCCAGCGCCAGATTCACCGCGACTGTCGTTGCCCCGTTTCCACCCTTGGCATTGATTACGGAATAGACTTTGCCGCGCAGGCCCTCCTGCCGGCTTCGTCGTTGGGCCGTCGTGAGGCGGACGAATGCCTCTAGCAAGTCTGTCGTGTTCGTAGGCCGCTCGATGAATTCACGCGCGCCCGCTCGCATGGCGTTGACGATCACCTGAGGCTGATTGAGGTTGCCGATCGCGAAAATTGCGCTTTCGGGCACCTCCTGGTGCAGAAGCTCAATTGCCCGCAGAGCAAATTGGGAGTTATCGCCCGGAATGTCGACCAGGATCACATCGGGATTCGCCGCCCGCACCCGACGCGTCACCGGATCAGCGCCCGCCACGGGAAAATTTGTGCAGGTATGCACCGTCCGCGCCACGCTCGTGCCATCCACCAGCACCTGCAGCAGAGCGCGCTGCTCGTTATCGGTAGCGACAATGACGACTGATAGCTCTGGCATCGGAACTTGCAACTACACGGGAATCCCGTGTCCCCAAACTACTTGCTCTTATCGAACTTCGCCGGATCCAGATACGGCTTCGGCAACTTTGGTCCCGTAGCCGGTTCGTTACTGGGAGAGATACGCTTCACAGTGCACAGCACCATGAGTTCGGAATTGCTCTTCTGCACGCTCTTGCTGCGAAAGAAATTGCCCAGGATCGGAATATCGCCCAACCCGGGGATCTTGTTGTAGATGTCGGTCACTCGGTTGTCCATCAACCCGGCGATCACGAAACTTTGTCCATCCTGCAATTCGAACTCTGTCTCCGCCCGGCGCGTACTCAACGCGGGCACGGTGAATCCGGAAATGGTCAGGGCATTGGCGAAGTCCAGTGTGCTGACTTCGGGCGCGACCTTCAAGTGAATGTTGCCGTTTGGCGTAATAACGGGGGTGAACTGCAACCGGACACCGAATTCTTTGAACGAAATCGTCACTGCAGTAAAGCCATTGCCCGGCTGGACGATGGGAAAAGGGAACTGGCCGCCGGCGAGGAAGCTGGCTTCTTTGCCGTTCACCGCGATCAGATTCGGCTCGGCCAGAATCTGCAGAAGGTTTTTCGTTTGCAAAGCCTGAATCACCGCGCCGAAGTTAATGTCGGGACGAAACAGGAATAGGTTCAGGACGTTATTGAGGGTCTCGCCGCTGGTGGTAGTCGTTGTGCCCGTGGGAGTCTTGCTTTGCGTTAAGGTCTGAGGCCCAAAGCCGCCGTACTGTCCGGTGGTGGTGTTACCGATAAAATTTCCGGCGCCGGTAGAAACGAAATTCACTCCCAGCTGCGTGAGGGCAGTGCGGTCGACTTCGGCGAACTTGACCTGCAGCAGAACTTCCTGCGCGCCTACCGGTCCGAACGTGAGAACATTCACAACTTTTGGCGAATAGGCGCTGGCCAGCTCTGCAGCGCGTTTGGAGACATCCTCGGTGGAAACATGGCCGGAGAGAACAATGGCGGCTCGCGAAGGTGTTACCGTGATTTCCTCATCGGGGAACACCCGATGTTCCTCTTCCGCACACGCGCTGACGTCCACATCCACGCGCAGATCGAAACTGCGCGAGCGTTCCACTTCATCCCAGATCAGCAGAGAAATTTCACCCGGCGTCCGGCCGTGAACCAGAATCTGCGTCGGGGTGATCACCTGCGCCCAGGCAATCGCGGGATCGGTTAGCGCGATACGTTTCAATCGCTCAGTCGTGTTGATCAGCAGCGACTTGCCGACCATCACGCGCAAGGGCGCAGAACCCTGTGGGGGAGTTTGTGCGGGCAGAGTCGTCGTCTGCGTACCGGTGGAAGGAGGGCTCTGGGCCTGTGCTCCACTGTCGGACTGCTGCATGATTTCGGAATACGCCGGAACGAATGACGTAACCGCGAGCAGCAACGTCCCGACCACAGTCTTGCAAACGTTCATGTTCCGATGGATCTCCGTATGAGGAAACTTCCGGTCGATCAAGGCGGCTTTCAGAATGGGCCCCTTCCGCATCACTTGGTATCAGAGCCCTCATCTGGAAATTTAAATTCCGTTTTCTTGTCGCCCTGGTACACCTCGACGCTAACGCCGGTGGATGGGGCGGTCGTCGAGGGTTTGGCAGGAACAACGTGGCGAACGGGCGTGTGCACAGCCGCTGGAACGGGTAACCCGCGGTACAGCCCTCTCGCGTTCGAGGCCGGCACGTCGTCTTGTTTGGTATCGAGCGGATTGCGTAACGCCAATTGAATGTGCCCTTCGCTACTTGCGAGCGTTAAGCGCTGCGCATCATCAGGCGTGACCAGTAGCGTGATGACGGCGGTATTCTGCGCTTCACCGCTGGAAGTTCGTTCCAGAGTATGCCCGGAGGCCAGCACCGCCACGTTCTGCAAAACCGTGGTGGTTTGCTGCTCGCCCGAGCCTGTCGGTGCGCCGGTGAGCAGAACATCCACGCGCGTGCCGGGGGTTACGAATCCCGCGACCGAGACTATTTCATTCACCCGCACCGAAACGGCACGCATGCCCGGCGGAATCAGGGCCGGCAGCCCCGATCCGGCATTCTCACCCGCCAGCCGGTTGGGAAGAATAAATTCGCCTTTCGAAATGGGGATGATTACACCGTGGCCTATCACATCCGCTTTCTTGCGCGGCGTTCCGGGCGGCATATCGGTACTCTGAATGCGAATGATCTTAACGTCATGATCCTCAACCCGGGCTCCGACCTGCAGGTCATTCGCCGCGACCATGACTTCTGCGGTATCCGCAGCCGCGGATTTCCCCGGCTGCAGGTTCTTGTAGACGTAGACCGCCGAAAGCAGTCCCGCAGCGAGCGCCAAAACTCCAATCATTAACAAGCGTGTGCGATTCATGCTTTTTCCTGAGACGGACTCGTACAACCGCCAGCCCGGCGGTGTACCCGACCTGTTCTGAGACTTCTATCAATCTTGCTAGTGTATCGAGCTGGCTACGTTGGAGAACACGTTATTGGCATTGGACCCGATCAAACGAATGGTCCCGACGACAATCACGAGTATCACCGCCAGCATCACCGCGTACTCGGCGATGTCCTGCCCCTCCTGCTCAAACCATAGCTTGCACGCAAGCTCTTTGAACATTGTCCTTTTCTCCTGCCAGCCTTTTTTGAATGGTCGATAGGGAATGGTCATCCGAAGCTCAGGCTGGGACTCCTGCGCTAATCGCGCCTCCACTCGACTGGCTAATCATAACTGCAATTGGGCCAAAAGTGACAAATTCTTGCATACCCTGAACGAATCCTCAGTAACTGGGTGAATGCTACCCCGATCTCGGTTGGATCCCCACAAAAACCGGTTCTTCCACGGGGAAATGTCGGTAATTACGGCTATATTGTGCCTCTGAAATCATAGCGACATAGGGTGCCGGCGCGTTAGAATCGCCTACTGCTCTGATCACTGACCAAAAATCGGCCACCACCCTGTGGCGCGAACGAAAAGCGCTCTTGTGGATTTTTGTGGCCGGCATCATCTCTATTCACGTTTTTTTCCTCTGGCGAGTACGTGACCGGATTGCCCGCGGCGACCCGGATTTCACAGTTTTTTACACCGCCGGCAAGATCCTGCGCGAGGGACGCGGAGCGCAACTGTACCAATCCAATGAGCAACTGGCGGTGCAGGGCCAGTTTGCCAGAAACTCAGATATTCGTCGTGGACCGCTACCCTATATTCACCCGCCCTTTGAAGCATTGTTCTTCCTTCCGTTGACGTTCTTGTCCTATTCGCGGGCCTTCCTCGCGTGGAACCTGATCAACCTCGCAATCCTTTTTGGAGTTTCGAGGCTGCTGAAAAATTCTCTGCTCTCGTTAGCATCGATTCCGGTTTGGCAGATGGTCCTGCTCGGTCTCGCATTTTTCCCTGTGTTTGCAAACTTTCACCAGGGCCAGGATGCCATCTTGTTGTTGCTAGTGGTCACTCTGAGTTTTCGAGCGCTTGATCGCGATGCCGACCTCCTTGCCGGATGCTGGCTCGGCTTTGGCCTCTTCAAGTACCATCTGATCCTTCCCCTGGCGCTCGTTCTCACGATTTGGCGCGGTAGAAGATTCATGCTCGGATTTGCCGCATCAGGTTCAGCCGCGGTGCTGATTTCTTTGGGATTGGTTGGTTGGAAAGGAGTGTTGGACTATCCGGCATACGCATGGCGCGTGGTTTCGCAGCCCGCATTTGGAGGAATACCCTCCGGCCAACTGCCCAGTTTATTCGGATTGGTTGCTGGTTGGCCCTTCGCGCAGAAGATCGGTTCGGCTGTGCCTGTTGTAGTGGCGGCCGGCTCGGCCGTACTGCTGATGATCGTTGCCTCTCTGCGGAAATGTGCGCGAGACGAAGCGTTATTCCGGCTCTGCTTCGCGGGCGCGGTTATGACAGCCCTTCTTGTGGGACTAAGCACGAACAGTTATGACCTCTCATTACTGGTCGTGCCGCTCGCTGTGATCGTGAACTGCCGCTTCGAAAGAACGCTGGACGGCAAATCACTCATTGCGCCTGCTATACCGCTACTAATAAGTCCTTTGTGGTTCCTACTCTGGATGCGCTGGCAGAGAATTAACCTGATGGCTCTGTTCCTATTGTGGTGGCTCTTTGTCCTGATAGCCGAGGTTCGGCGTTTGCAGTGCTTGAAAGAACAGCCACTTCCCCAGTCGTCACTAATCGCGAATGCTTAGAAAGTCTTATTTTGTCATCGGAGCTCTGTTGTTGTCCGCTGCCATGTGGATATGGGTGCAGAGTATCGCGGTGCCACATCAAATGGCGGAATCGGCCGAGCGTGGGGCTCCCCGGGGAAATCTTTCGGATCTCTATCCTCGCTGGCTGGGTGCGCGCGAATTGCTGGTGCACCACCGGGATCCCTATACCGCCGATATCACTCGTGAGATTCAGATCGGATATTACGGACGGCCCCTCGATCCCACGCGCAAGAATGATCCGATAGACCAGCAGGGCTTCGCTTATCCAATATATGTAGTCCTGATGCTGGCTCCAACGGTGACACTTCCATTTTCGACTGTACACCGGACGTTCTTCTGGCTTTTCGTCGCTCTTACGACGATGTCGGTCCCGCTATGGTTAGGCACGCTCAGATGGCGGCTGTCAAGATCGGAGGCGTTTACCGCGATTCTGGTGACTCTGGGTTGCTTTCCCGCAATCCAGGGGCTGAGGCTGCAGCAGTTGACGGTGTTAGTAGTTGCTCTGCTCGCAGGTTCGATGTATGCGGTTACCCGCCGGCGATTCGTGCTGGCGGGCATATTACTGGCGATGGCTTCGATTAAACCCCAGTTGGTCTTTTTGTTGATCCTTTGGTTGTGCATCTGGTTGCTGGGAAATTGGCGCGAGCGGCAGCGCGTGCTCTGGAGTTTTGTGATCAGCATGGCGGTTCTTGTCGTCGCCGGTGAGTTTCTGCTGCCCGGCTGGATCTCTGAATTCCGCGGGGCCATGAAGGATTACTATCGCTACACCGGCGGCGGAAATTCGTTGCTCAATGGCTTCCTCCCGCCGATCGGGGCGCGAATCGCCTCAGTAGTATTGGTTGCCATGGTACTCGTCTTTGCCTGGCGCAACCGGCGCGCCGGTGAGGAGACTCCCGCGTTCCGGTGGTTACTGTGTTTCACCCTGGCGACGACTCTGGTGGTCATCCCCATGTTCGCGCCTTACAACCAGCTTCTGCTGGTGCCAGGAGTAATGATGGCGCTGCGGGCGAGACAAGAACTCTTGCAGAAGAGTCATTTGTCTCAGTTCTTTTACTGGATGACTGCGGCTTCAGTCGGCTTTCCATTTTTGACCGCAGCCTGCCTGGTGATCGCGCTCTCCTTTCTGGCCGGCACTACAGTTCAGAAAGCCTGGGGACTACCGTTCTATCCCAGCTTTGCGATCCCGATAACAACATATGGGTTGCTGCTGATCTCCAGAAACGTCTTACTCGATCCGGATCGAGCTCCACTGCAGTGAGTCAAGGTATTTCTCAGCTACCTCTGCGGTCTTTCTCCGCGATCTCGGGCGGTTAAGGGGTTTTTAACGCGGAGGTCGCTGAGAGAGTCCGCGGAAGACGCCGAGCAAACTCAAACCACGCTTGCTGCAACCAACTCGCTAGCCTAATCCGCGTGGCTTGCGGCATGGCGCGGCGTCAGAGTAGTCTGGTTGCTGAGTTGGACTCGCCCGCGCTGCAGCGAACGACGCGTCGAGCAAGCTTTTTTGCCCGCTAGCCATGGCCCTCAATACAATCAGCCAAAGCCATCACAGCTCCGGCTCCGGAGTGTTTCCCGCCCTTGTCTTTGTGCAGGGCAGCGAGCAGAAGAATATCGTCCTGAATCGCACGCCGTTCACGGTCGGTCGCAAGGTGGATAAGGACCTCGTCATCGCCGATCCCCGCGTCTCGCGCGACCACGCCCAGATCATGCAGGAGGGCCAGGAATTCTTCATCGAAGACCTGGGCAGCAAGCACGGCACGTTCCTGAACGGGGAGCGCATCCAGCGGCAGAAGTTGGAACGCGGCGATCGGCTTGAATTCGGGGCGCGCGATTCGGCCTACGTTCTCTTTAACCCAGCGCATGCGACTTCCAATACAGCCCGCGAATTCCTGAGCCAGATCTCGGTCATCGGCGGGATCAAGCCGGACACTACGGAACTGGAAACATTGCGCCTCTTCCTCGAAGCCGCGCGGAAGCTGAACACGGCGGGTGTTCTCGATGAAATTCTGATCACCATGCTCGACGTGACCTTGGAACTCACCAAGGCCGAGCGTGCCTACGTCTTTCTCAAGGACGAGGATGGCAAGCTGAGCCTCAAGGCGGGGCGCAATTCCAAAAAAGAGCCGCTGCTCGACGACAAGACGATCTCGCACTCGATCCTGGAAGAGTCGATGCGATCAAATTCTGAATTTCTGCTGACCGATACCAGCCAGTCGCTCGATCTTTCGGGACGGCAGAGCATTGTGGCTTACGATCTGCGAACTGTCGTGTGCATTCCGCTGCGCAAGATGCAGGTGCAGCAGACCCGCGACGCGCAGACTCCAGCGCCAGGAATTGCCGCGCAAGCTATGGGTGTTCTTTACGTCGATTCCCGCTTTGCCTCGCGCGATATCAGCGGCGTGAGCCAGGACATCCTGCACGCGATCGCGACAGAAGCCGCGTCCCTGATCGAAAATGCACGCCTGGTGCAGGCGGAAGAAGAAGCCCGCCGCTATCAGCAAGAATTAAGCATCGCGGCCAGCATTCAGCAGCGGTTGATGCAGGTGAAGATCCCCGAAGTTCCTTTCGCCCGCCTTCGGGGCAGGAACCTGTCTTGTAAAGAAATTGGCGGAGATTTTTTTGACGCGGTGAATACCAAAGAGGGTCTGGCGGTGGTGCTGGCTGATGTCAGCGGCAAAGGGGTCTCGGCCGCACTGCTGGCTTCCACCCTGCAGGGAATGATCTATTCGCATCTGAGCGCGGGCATGCCACTTCTGAACGTAGTTTCGGCCGTGAATCGCTTCTTCACCGACAAGCTCGTCGGCGAAAAATATGCCACCGTGCTGCTGGTGCGGCTGCGACGAGACGGCGAGCTCGAATACGTCAACTGCGGTCACGTCCCGCCGTTGCTGGTATGTGCCGGTGAGGTCATTCGTCCCACGCATGGGAATGTTCCCGTCGGGCTACTCGCCGACGCCACCTTCGAGAGTTCCACTTGCCAGATGAAGTCCGGCGACCGTTTCATCCTGGTGACCGACGGAGTCACGGAAGCGGAAAATGCGATGGGCGATTTCTTCGAAGACTTCCGGTTGGAAGAGGCGGCTTCCAAGTCTCCGACGTTGGAGGGAATCTTCTCGGCGGTCACGGAGTTCTGCGCGGGCAATCCCTTGAGCGACGACTGCACCGTCGTCGAGCTCTGCTACTCGAATTCGGAAGAGTGAGGTTCGAGAAGGGCATAACTTGAACACTCGAAAAATACCTGATTGCTAGGTTGTGTGGGGACAGCTGCCTTCGGCTGTCCGTCGCCCGAAGGGCGACTATTTTTGCCTGCGCCGTTGCGATGAAAGCAGTTCCTTCCGTACTCGATATGGCCGTCAGCTCAGGTACTGAATTTTCGGTGCAAGGGTAAAGACGGCCGCTCGCGCGGCCGGACAGCCGAGGGCGGCTGTCTCCACAAAATTCTTCAAATCTTTCGGAGTGTCGGGAGAGGTTTTCCGCAGCATGTGAACCCGTGCCGTATCCTTGCCCATGTCGATCAACAGCCAGCTCAAGGTAGAAACTCGGGAGAAAAGCAAACGGGTGAGGTCCGAGGTGCGCTGGCGAGACGCACGCCACGACCGCCGAGGACGGCGGTGCTACTCCACTACCACCCGATAATCCGTCCCCTCCCACCGATTTTCATTGGGCCAGAAGAAGGTGAAGACGGCCTCTGCTCCGGTCGGCAGGGAAGCCGTCGGCAGATCCAGCACGTGAATCCCCAGCCCGGTGTCACGCGTCTCGGTATCGTGCGCGGTCGTCCAGTTGTCAATTGTCCAGTGCACGCGCCCCGGTAAGAGCAGGACAATCCGCAGAGTCTTGTTGCGCGGAACACTGCGCGTCTTGTTGTTGAATCTCCAGCCGAAAATTTGCCGGACGTGTTTCTCCTTCAGATATCGCTGCACCGTTTGCGGAGGCTGATCGAAGATCTTGCCGTCGCGGATCGAGCGCCTCAGCTTGATGTACTCCGAATGCGCCCAAACCAGCGGACAAGCCGAACCGGTAGGCCTTCCCCGGAATAACTCGAGAGCCGGAATGTCGGCGGCATCCCAAACTTGCTCCGGAAGTAGACGGCCATGGCCTGCCGTAGAATTCTCCATCACAGTCAGCATAGCTTCGGCCTCATCCCGGTGTCCGCCCGCCAAAGCGAAATGCGCCCGTTCGCCCGCCAAAAGCGGCCAGGGACGCCCGATTCCCGTGCCATCAAATGCCGACCCATCCTTGTGCTCACCATAGCCGTCGCCGTTGTAGCGATACCAGCACGGACCCTGCGGCAGCTCGACGGCGAGCAATGCGTCGATCGCGCGGAGCGTATTCACGATCCGCGGATCGTCGGCGGCGCGCAGTCCGAACCGCACCAGCGCCAGCGCGTCGGGGCTGATGATGTGATATGCACTCTGTCCATCTTGTCCCGGAGGTCTGTTTTTGATCGGAACGAAACCCTGCGTCGGCGACGCCGCACCGTCGGTATCCGGCGGAGCAATGCGCACGTAATATCCCGGGATCCCAAGCTGCTGCGCCAGGTCGCCACCGGTGGCGTAAGTCCAGCGCTCGATATTGTCGTTCCACGCGTCCGCCGCGTCGCGCATGGTTTGCGCCTGGTCGGGATGGCCCGTCAGGTCTGCAATTTCAGCCCCCGCCAATAACGCAGAGATTTCCGCCGCCAGCGTAAACGGAGAATATCCGGCGTCCTCTTCCCATCGGTCCTGCTGCGTGACCGGGCCGTTGCGAATGATGAAGCTCACCGCCTTGCGCACCATGGTCCACCAGCGATCGAGCTTTCCCAGAGCTTCCGGCGCTTCGCGCCTCATCAGATCGATCAGAAGGATGGGGAAGGCCGTCTCATCCATCTGGATGCCGCTCCAGTACGGACGCCCATCAAGCCAGAGGTTCTGCGCCCAATTGCCGTCCGCCTCCTGCGTGGCTTCGAGATACCGCAGCACCCGGACCGCGTCAATGACCGCCCCAGCCGCCAGCAACGCGCCCGCGGTCTCGACCAGGTCGCGCGGCCAAACCAGGTGATATCCACCAAGATCCTCATCGCCTTTGTTGAATCCCCAGGGAATGGATAGACTCGCGATGATCCCGCCTAGGAAATCCTTCGACTCGTGCGTGCGCAATACCGAAGTCGAGGTACGATACAAGTCGTTCTGTCGCCGCGGCTCATCCAGCTTGAGCAGCTTTTCGTGCCAACTCTTCCACTGCGAAATATAGTGAGCGCGCACCTCACCGTAGTCTTCGAACAGGCTGGATCGCGCTTGCTGCCCCGCTTCGGTCCACATCGAGCCGAAGCCCAACGTCATGACGAATTCGCCCTTGCACGCCACGAGGTCGATCTCTCCGGTGCATGCGATGTTGCCGTTCTCGGCTCTCGCATATTCCCATTCCATCTGGAAATGCTGCGAGATATCCTGCCACCCGTCGGACGCGCCGACAAATCCGACGGACATCTTCCTCCACGGCGCCGAAGAAGCCAGGCCCAGGGTGGTGCCATCGTGCTCGGCGAAAAACATGGGGAAGCCTTTATAATCGCCGATCCAGCCCGTATTGCCGTATCCGCAGTTCGCCAGATGGGGAGAGAGCAGGGCAAACAATCGATAATCGGAAAGAGTACCTCGCAACGGTTCAAAACGAACTTTCTGCAGCACCACGTTGCGATAGGGATCGGTGAGCACCTCTTTGTGAATGCGGTATCGGCCAGAAATATCGGTGTTGGTCAACTCGTATACTGGGACGCCGGGTTCGGACGGGCGGTTCTCGAACGTGCAATGCCGCTTTTCTTCCGAAAAGAAGTCGCGCCCGTCGGTCACGATGAATCCCATATCGCGCGTGCACGCCTGATCCACTCGCGGGAAGTAGACTTCGTTGAGAATGCCGTGACTGAGTGTGAACCAGACTTTGCTGTGCTGGTTGAGCGCCGTGCCCACGCCCGTTTTGGCGCTTGAAGTCCAGCGCGGCGGAATGCCCGGCCATCCGGGCGCATAGCGAATTTCAGACATAGTCTTAATCCCTAAAACCAAGCATCCTTCGTGGGCGATTTGACACAACAATTACAAACTGGGACGGCATTTTCTGCTACGTCTGTCATCGAACTAGTAGTGCTGCAAATAGCTTTTGATTGCAACTAAAGGAAGTTGAACGATAATAGACCAACGGAAGCGTAGGGAACATGTGCAAAGCAATGGATGCTCGAGGTCGGGTCTTGGCGGCAATCTTCGCCGCGTGTTGCGTCCTGTGCCCCACTCTGTTTGCAGAGGACGTTCCGGGAGTGACTGCCGTGTCTCCGCTGGACCACGGTTTTACCGGCCTGTACAACCTCGACTTTGGCGGAGCGCAGGAAGACTTCTCTTCTTGGCAGCGGCTGCATCCTGACGATCCGATGGGTCCGGTCAGTGAAGCGGCAGGATTCCTGTTTTCTGAGTTCAACCGCCTGGGAGTTC
Source organism: Candidatus Sulfotelmatobacter sp. (assembly GCA_035568275.1). Lineage (GTDB taxonomy): Bacteria > Acidobacteriota > Terriglobia > Terriglobales > Acidobacteriaceae > Sulfotelmatobacter. The sequence goes on along the minus strand of DATMOO010000053.1, from coordinate 18,775 downwards.
TGGAGGCGCAGTTCTACGAGAACGACGCAGCATTCGTCGACCGTCCCAAATTAAGTCCTGACCCGGCGTTGCGCGATCGCTTTCAGAATGCGATTAGGCGCTCTGAGACACTGGCACGGGCAAAGCTGGCCAAAGATCCCAAGGACCGCGACGCACTATTTGCCATGACGCTCTGCTCGGGATTGCAGGCGGACTATGCGGCCCTGATCGAGAAACGGAATATGGCGTCGTTGCACTTCACCAAGCAGGCCTCCGCCTCCGCGCAGGAATTGCTTGCCGTCTGCCATGACTGCTACGATGCGCTGCTTGCTACCGGCTTCAGCAAGTACGTCATCGGCAGCATGGCCGCGCCTGTGCGCTGGATTCTGCGTATGGGAGGTCTTCCCGCCGACAAGCAGGGCGGAATCACTGATCTCCAAACCACCGCGGCGCACGGCCACTATCTCGCTCCGTTCGCTCGCATCCTTCTGGCGATTGCGTATGTGCGCGAGAAGGATCGCCCTCGAGCCCTGGAACTGCTAGCCGGACTACAGCGTGAATTTCCCGGCAACACATTGTTTCCCCGCGAAATCGCCCATCTGCGCGCCGTGCACTAAACTCCGTCTGCTACGAACCGCAGTGCGAAAATCTACGTCTACTCTTTCTGTCCCGCGGTCATTCACCAGAAATTCACTCGTTTGTAACCGTCCTTTAACACTTCGCCGATAGAACCAGTGCATATATCCAAAGAGGAGGAATGATCTAGCGATGCGCAAACTTGTGCTTCTGTTTGTGTGTGCGTTACTGGCCGCGCCAGTTTTGGGGCAAACCACGCTCAGCGGAGCAGGCGCCACGTTCCCATACCCCATGTACTCGAAATGGTTCAGCGAGTACTCGAAGTCTCATTCCGGCGTTGAGATCAACTACCAGTCGATTGGCAGCGGCGGGGGGATTCGCCAAGTCACTGCCGGCACCGTGGACTTCGGCGCCAGCGACATGCCGATGACTGACAAGCAACTGCAGGATTCGAAGACGAAGATCCTGAATCTTCCAACCGTGCTGGGCGCAGACGTGCCCGCTTACAACCTTCCGGGTGTGACCGGGGAAGTGAAGTTCACGCCGGAAGTTCTGGCAGGAATCTTCCTGGGCAAGATCTCCAAATGGAATGACAAAGCGATCACCTCGGCCAATCCCGGGGTCAACTTCCCCGACAAAGATATTATCGTCGTCCACCGCTCCGATGGCAGCGGCACCACGTTCATCTGGACAGACTATCTCTCGAAGGTGAGCCCGGAGTGGAAGGGCCAAGTGGGATCCGACACATCGGTGAAGTGGCCGGTCGGTCTCGGTAACAAGGGCAACGAAGGGGTATCGGGTTTGATCCGCCAGATGTCTGGTTCCATTGGATACGTTGAGCTGATCTATGCCGTGCAGAACAACATTCCGTACGGCAGCGTCAGAAATTCCGCGGGGAACTTCATCAAGGCCTCGCTCGAGAGCGTTAGCGCGGCGGCTGCTTCCGCGCCGAAGATGCCCCCGGATTTCCGGGTCTCGATCACCAACGCGCCGGGCAAAGATGCCTATCCAATCGCGAGCTTTACGTGGCTGCTGATTCCGTTGCCGTCAAAAGACCCGGCCAAGGGGAAAATTCTGAACGATTTCCTTAACTGGATGGTGACCGACGGCCAGAAGATGACCGCCGCCCTGTCCTACGCGCCGTTGCCGGATAACGTGGTTGCCAAAGAGAAAGAAGCCATCAAGCAGGTCAGATAACCACTACGCACCAGGACCATTCATTTACGCAAAAGGAGAAGAAAAGAATGAAGTCCGCATGGACATTTTGTGCAATGTTATGGCTGGCGACAGGATTGGTTGCACAAACCACCGCGCCCAAGACAGGGAAAAAAAAGGCGGCGGCTCCCGCCATCACCGCAGCTGATGTGCAAGCGCTCAAAGATGCCATCGCATCGCAGCAGGCCGCGCTTGCTCAGCAGCAACAGCAGTTGCAGGAACTGCGTGACGAACTGCATCGCAAGGACCTAGTTGTCCAGCAGGCGCAGACCGCCGCCACCGATGCCGCCGGAAAAGCCGACGCCGCTCAAGCCAGTGCCACGCAACAGCAGGCCGCTGTCACCGAGTTGAAGACCAATGTGACGGACCTGCAAGGCACGGTGGCAAACACCGTCGTCAACCTGCAGGAGACTCAGAAGACTATGTCCGAGTCGCCGGCAGCCATTCATTACAAAGGCGTGACGCTTACGCCGGGGGGGTTCGTTGCGGCAGAAACGGTGACCCGCCAACGGGCGAATGAGTCGGACATCAATACGCCGTTCAATAGCATTCCATTTCATGGGAATTCACTGGCTCACATTAATGAAACTAACTTCACCGCTCGTCAGAGCCGCCTTTCGATGCTTGCTGAAGGCAACCTTGGCGGCACCAAACTTACCGGGTACTGGGAAGGTGACTTTCTCGGAACAGGCGTTACTTCGAATGATCGACAGAGCAACAGTTACGTTTTTCGCCAGCGGATTCTGTACGCGCAAGCCGCACTTCAGAGTGGATGGGTTTTTACCGGCGGCCAGCAGTGGTCGTTGGCGACGGAAACTAGAAAGGGAATCACAAACCGAACGGAAGTCCTGCCCATGACCATTGACTCGCAGTACCAAGTTGGCTTCAGCTGGGAAAGGCAGTACGGGTTCCGGGTGGTCAAGGATTTCGGCGGCAAATTCGCTCTTGGCCTCTCGGTGGAAGGGCCGCAAGCAACGATCGGCGGACGAGGCTTCTCGAGCGTTTCAACAACTAACCAAGGAACCGCGGCGGTTACCACCATCGGCAACGCCTTCGTCGACGGTCCTGGTTCTGGCGGGGGCCTGCTGAACTTCGTCGACACCAGCGGATATTCCTTCAACAAGACACCAGACTTCCTCGTCAAGGCAGTGGCAGACCCCGGGTGGGGCCACTACGAAGTGTTCGGGATTTTCAGCACGTTCCGCAACCGAGTCTATCCATGCGCCGTGGTCGGCACGAATTCAACCGATACGAATCCTCCGGCAACCCCGACGACGATTGCTTGCGGCATCAACGGTTCTACTACGCCAAGTGCGGCGGGAGCCTTCAACGACACACGAGGCGGCGGGGGCGTCGGAGCAAACATACGCGTTCCCGTGGTGGCGAAGAAGTTGGATTTTGCCATTCAGGGAGCGGCAGGAGACGGCATCGGTCGTTACGGCAGCGCGCAACTCGCCGATATAACGCTCCGTCCCAACGGTACGCAAGCGCTGATCCGCACGGCCCACGCGCTTGGGGAATTGGAGTTGCACCCCAATTCCAAACTGGATATCTATGCTTACTTCGGCGGAGAATACGCTTGGCGCACGGCCTATAAGGGCTACGACAGCATTTCGATTACCAAGACGCCGGCCATCCCGGCTACGGCCACGACTACGGCAATTCCCGCAACCACCACAACCACGTTCAAACTAAACCAAATCGGTGGATACGGCTCACTGTTCGCCAATAACTCGGGTTGCAGCACGGAGAATCCACCCTCAAACCAGCTCACACCTTCCGGCGGAGGCACCTGCGCGGGAGACACTCGTCTGATCATGGAGGGGACCGTTGGGTTCTGGGATAAGTTGACTCAGGGTCCCAAAGGCGGCCTCCGCTGGGGGATTCAGTACTCCTACTTTACGAGGAACGCGTGGTCGGGCGGTGGCATTTCGCCCAAGGCCGTGGATAACATGATCTGGACCTCGTTCCGATATTATTTGCCGTAACCCGTCACGTTGCAGCAGGCTCCGGCACCCCTCTGTGGGTGCCGGTTTTTGTTCCTGGGTGCAGCTGATAGCGGATTTGAGTCTGAGCACCGCAGCAGGTCCCGGGATGTTTTATACTGTGCTTCCCGCATGGCTCGCATTTCGCTCGACAACCCTCAGTATTTTCTCAACCGCGACACATCCTGGCTCGCGTTCAATCGCCGTGTGCTCGAGGAAGCCGAAGACGAAGGCAACCCGCTTCTGGAGCGGCTGAAATTCCTTTCCATCAGCGCCAGTAATCTCGACGAGTTCTTCGAAGTCCGCGTGGCTGCCATGATGCAGCAGATCGAAGACGGCTACAACGAATCCGGACCGGACGGACTGACGCTTACCGCCAAACGAGACGTTCTCGCCAAGGTCACCCACGAGTTTGTCGAAGACCAGTACGACTGCTGGAACGCACGCCTGCGTCCTGCGCTGGCAGAGCAAGGGATCCGGGTGCTCGGCCTGCATGAGTTGGACTCGGAGGCTCTGCGCTTTGCGGACGATTATTGTGAGAGAGAACTCGACCCACTGTTGACCCCGGTCACGGTCGATCCCGCGCATCCCTTTCCCCGGGTGATCAACAAAGCGCTGTGCGTAGCTTTCCTGCTCCGCCGCCGCCGTCGTTCGGCGCTGACCTATACCGGGGTGGTTTCAGTTCCCCGCGTGTTGCCCCGATTGATCCGCTTGCCCTCGGCCGATACCGTCGACTTCATCTTCCTGGCGGATCTCGTCGCTCATCACGCCGTCCGCATGTATCACGGCTACGACATTGTTTCTTCGGCGCCATTCCGCGTGACCCGCAACAGCAACTTGTACCTGGCGGAAGAAGAAGCGCGCAGTCTGCTGGAATCTGTTCGCACTGAACTTCACAATCGCCGCAAGGGCGACGCGGTTCGCATGGAAATTGAAGCCGACGCCGATCCCGAAATCATTGAGCGGCTGCGCACCGTGTTTGAACTCGATCCCTGGCAGGTTTTTCCGGTCAACGGGCCAGTGAATCTCGTGCGTCTCTTCAACGTCTATGAGCAGGTGAACCGAGCCGATCTGAAATACCGCAGCTTCTCGCCGCGCGAACTCCGCTTGACCGCGAAATCGAAGGACCTGTTCGAAGAACTGCGTTCCCACGATATCCTTTTGCATCATCCCTTCGATTCGTACGATGCGGTGGTTTCTTTCATCGAATCGGCCGCCGAGGACGAGCGTGTTCTCTCGATCAAGCAAACGCTCTATCGCACCAGCGAGCATTCCCTGATTGTCCCCGCGCTAATAGAAGCCGCATCGAGGAAGGAAGTGACTGCGGTCATAGAATTGAAAGCGCGATTCGATGAAGCCTCAAATATCCGCTGGGCGCGCGATCTGGAGGACGCTGGCGTGCAGGTCTTCCATGGCTTGGTCGGATTGAAGACGCATTGCAAACTGTCGCTGCTGGTTCGCCGCGACCCCGACGGGGTGACGCGCAGCTACTGCCATATCGGCACCGGAAACTACAACGCGACCACCGCGCGAATTTACACCGATCTGAGTTTGTTCACCGCCAACCCGGCAATCACCCGATCCGTTCACGACGTCTTCAGTTTTCTGACTGCCTACGCGGAGAATCCCAGCTATGAGCCGCTGCTGGTTGCTCCCCTCGATCTGGCGGAGAAGACCATCGCGCTGATCGACCGCGAGGCCGACCATGCGCAGCTGGGAAATCCGGCCCGCATTATTGCCAAGATGAATGCGCTGCTCGACAAGAACGTTGTGCAAGCGCTTTATCGTGCGTCGCAGGCGGGAGTCCAGATTGACCTGATCGTGCGCGGCATTTGCGCGCTGCGTCCCGGCGTCCGTGGTGTGAGCGACAATATCCGTGTGCGCAGCATCGTCGGACGCTTCCTCGAGCACAGCCGGGTGTATTACTTCTCGAACGGCGGTGAGGAAGAAGTCTACATCGGCAGCGCCGACTGGATGCCCCGCAATCTCTACGAACGCGTGGAGGTACTGGTGCCGCTGCGCGACGAGATGCTTCGCAACCGCGTGCGGCATGAAATTCTGGACGCTTATCTTGCCGACAACCGTAAGGCGCGGATCCTGCTCCCGGATGCCAACTATATCCGCGCCTGGCAGCCGCTTCGGGGTAAGCGAAATCGGCGCCAGCCTATGGGGACCGCAGCGTTCAGCGCGCAAGATTTCCTGATGGCCGTCGCGGAGGGCAAAGCGCCCGTCGTGTTTCCCGCACCCGATGCCCCCGGCAAACGCAAGGCCCTGGCCGGAAGAGTACGATAATCAAATATGATCCTCTACGTTTTGCGCCATACCAGCGCCGGCGACCACCTGGCCACTCCCAAAAAAGATGAGAAACGCGCGCTCGACAAGGAGGGCATCGAGCAGTGCGGCTACGTTGGCCGCGCTTTGGCGGCGCTCGAGGTCCAGGTGGACGTCATCGTCTCCAGCCCGCTGAAACGGTGTACGCAGACTGCGGCACTGGTCGGAAACGAGTTAGGATACGAAGGCAAGCTGCAGACCGAGCCCGGACTGCGTCCGGAAGCGGGGCTCGCCGATTTCCGCAAAATCCTGGAGAAATACTCGCGGCAAGAAGCAGTGATGGTCGTGGGCCACAATCCCAACCTGAGCCAGTTTCTGGGATCAGTGATCAGCGACTCGGGTTGCGAAGCGTCGGTGGAACTGAAAAAAGGCGCGGTCGCGAAAGTTGAGATGCGCCGCAGTTCCGGGACGCTGCAATGGTGCCTGACGCCAAAGGTCTTGCGTGCTCTCTACGACGCCGCCGTGGAAAGCTCCCGTCCAAATACTTCACGGAAATAGTCCCGCTCTTTTTCGAGAGCCCAAAGTTCCAGGTCGATTCCCATGCGCCGTCGCGGTACCAGCGTCAGCTTCACTTCGGCGGCGCGCACCCGGACTCGTACCCTTTCGACGGCACGGCTCCGGCTCAGGTTGAGCGCTCGTGCCATGCGCATCAGCACAATTGCCTTTTGTACGTTCGGCCGCTCGACGCTGTCGATGACTTTCATCGGCACGTCTTCCACTACCGGCCTGGACTTACCCAGATAGCGCGCAATAGCGGCGATGATGCGCCGTTGCTGCGGCGTGTAGCCCAGAATTTCCGAGTTCGAGATGATGTAGTACGTGTGCCGGTGATGGCCGCTGCGATTTAAATAATCGCCCACTTCGTACAGCATGGCCGCCGCCGAAAGCCATTCTCCATATTCCGGGGGCAAGCGATGGACAGACCGCAGAGCGGCAAACAGGGAAGTAGCGGCCTCGCGCACGGCCATTGCGTGCTTGCGGTCGATGTGATAGTGATCGACTGCCTTGAGAATCGATTCCCAGCGCTCCGACTCGATCTGCTTGCCCGAGCGCGTACTGCGGTCATAGTCGGCCGCCATCTGGGCCAGAACTCCATCCCGCAAGCCCAGCTGAGAATAGCGAAATCCTTTCAACCGCAGGCGGTCCAGTAGTTCGTGGTAGACGATTGCTCCGGCAACAATGATCTCGGCCCGCCTCGGACCAATGCCTGCGATCTTCCGTCGTTCGGCCACCGGAAGCCGCGATAGCCGCTGAGCGATACGGCTCATCTCCGCCCGCGAGACCATCATTCTCTGCCGGTTCCTCCCTCGCCGCAGGTGACTCGCCACTGCCGCCAGCGCCGCAGCTGTGCCTGAGGTCGCAATCACATTCCCCACGCGCGCCGCTCCTATGCGCGTGACGATTCGATTGACTTCACGCGTCACAAATCCGCGCAGACGCTTGAGCTCGCCCTTCCGCGCCTGATCATGCCGCAGGAATTCATTAGTCAGGCGCACTGCGCCCAGCGGAAGGCTGACGGCATCGCGAATGTGCCCGGTGTGCGACACGGTGAGTTCACAGCTTCCGCCGCCCAGATCCATCATGAGCGTCGGAACGCGGTCTACCCGCGAACCGGAGACGAGCCCCAGGTGAATCAGCCGCGCTTCTTCCACGCCGGAGACGATCTCCACCTTCCATCCGGTCGCCGAGCGCACCCATTCGAGAAATGCCTGGGAATTACGGGCATCGCGCAGCGCGCTGGTGGCGACGACCCGCACATTGTCGGTAACGATCTGTTGAGTAGTGCGATGGAACCGGCGCAAAACCTTCACCGTCTCGGCCATCGACTCTGGGGTCAGAAATCCCGAACTGAAGACTCCCTCGCCCAGACGTGTGACCTCGCGGTCCTCGTGCAAGGCTCGCAACCGGCCTGCCTGCAGCCGCGCAATTTTTAGCCGGACAGAATTGGAGCCGATGTCGACTGCGGCGAACGTAGGCATGGGAAGCCCCACAGTTTACATGCTTGAGGGAACTGAGAAACAGGACTTTGAAGAAGCCCGATCAGAATGCTGACGTCAGGCTGCCGCGCCGCTGCGCCGCTCCATCCCTACATCTTTCCGGGTGGTTTTTCGAACATCCTGCAATTCCGCAACGCGCGGTTGAGTGGCGTGGGATTCGCCCTTCGCCGCTGTCACAGCACTCACCGCGTGCCGAAACTTTCCCCTAGTCACGTTGTGAAGCACCGCTACGAGTGAGGACTCGCTGACATCGCCGAGGCGCTCCGCTGCGGTTTGCGTTAGCGTGAGCCAGTCATGCCAACTGCCCAGAGCGTCCTGCAAACGCTTCAGTTCTGCCATGAACCTGGTCGATTCCGTCGACTTCGGCGCAAACTCAGCGGCGTAGCGCGCGCGTTTCACGACCAGGCGATAACGATGAAGCGCCTCTTCGTCGATGGGTCCTTGTGGAATCGGTATGCTTCTGAGCATCTGCCTGCTGACCGACAGTGGGTCGAGGCTCGAATCGAAACTCATCGATTCCTCGGCTCTCCGCAGCCGCTTGCGCAATTCTCTAATATCTTGCTTGTTCATTAACTTGCGAAGCTTTCTCTCATGTTGTGCGCGAAGTTCAATCAGGGCCTGCACCAACTGCGTCTTGCGGCGAGGTTCTTGTGCGACTTTTACGCTACGGAGCACCTCAAGTTGCACATCGACATCGCGCACCTTTCCCGCAGATTTGCGGATCCGGTTCAATATCTTCAGCAGCTTTTTGTGCTTGCGGTTGTTGTCCGAGACCAGTTGTTCAAGAAGTGTCTGCAAGCGCCGCGCCGCCGTGCGGAAACCATGCACCGCTTCGGCTCGGTGGCCCGAGGATAGTCGGACGAGTTCTCTCTCCGTCTTTCTGAAGATGGATTTGCCACGTTCCGGAGAAATCGCCATAGCTGAAGTGAGAGTGCGAGAATTGAGCCTCCGGCGCAGATCAAAACCAATCTGGAACGGCGCCGGCCACTCGGAAAAAGCGACGCTTATTTTAACACCTTTGTAACAACCGTCTGCTAGGGTAAGGTCGATGGCCAATCCTGCATTCCCACGGCCTGATATGCCCGGTCCGCAACCCGTTGCAGGAGCGAAAGTTAGTGCCAACGCGGTGCAGTCAAAACCGCTGTTGCAGACTTCGGGCGGCGAACGCGCCGATCGTGTCTTCAAGTCGGCGATTACTGCCTGCGGTCTGGCGGTCTTGGGTGTGCTCGTCCTGATTGTTTATGAACTCGTGTCCAGTTCGCGGCTGACGTGGCACGCGTTTGGCTTCAAGTTCTTCGCCGGGACCGATTGGAATCCAGTCAGCGAGCAGTTCGGTGCATTACCTTTCATCTACGGCACTCTGGTTTCATCGCTATTAGCATTAGTCATCGCTGTGCCCCTTTCAGTTGGCGTCGCTGTCTTCACCACCGAGATGTGTCCCAAGTCGCTGCGCGGCCCGCTTTCGTTCTTCGTGGAGTTGCTGGCCGCGATTCCCAGCGTCATCTACGGATTGTGGGCCATATTCGTGCTCGTTCCGCTTTTGAGCGGTTACGTGCAACCCTTTCTAGCGAAAACCTTGGGATGGACCGGATTCTTCGAAGGCCCGCCCTACGGGATCGGTATGCTCGCTGCGGGAGTCGTTCTGGCGATCATGATCATTCCCATCATCTCCTCGATTGCCCGCGAGGTGCTCATGGTCGTACCGCAGCATCAACGCGAAGGCGTTCTGGCCTTGGGAGCGACGCGTTGGGAGATGATTCGAGTGGGAGTGCTCCGCAACGCGCGCGCCGGAATTGTCGGTGGAATTATTCTTGGTCTCGGTCGGGCGCTCGGAGAAACCATCGCGGTCACCATGGTCATCGGGAACCGGCCGGAGATCGCCAAATCTTTATTCGCGCCTGGCTACACCATGGCCAGCGTCCTGGCCAACGAATTCAGCGAGGCTACTGGTGACGTCTACCTGTCAGCCCTGGTCGAGATTGGTCTAGCTCTCTTTCTGGTCACAATTATCGTCAATGCGCTGGCCCAGTTGTTAGTCTGGACAGTAACCCGCGGCCAGCCTGCGAGGGGAAATGTCTGAAGCCGTGACCACCCTCCCAGGCCAAACTCTAGTAAGGCCGCTTAGCTTACGCCGTCGCATTACCGATCGTGTGATGACCGGTGCGGCGGTTCTGACTGTTGTCATCGTCTTGGCTCCGCTGGTTGCCATCTTCGGTTACGTCGTGTACCGCGGTGTCGGGGCCATCAATTGGGCTTTCCTTACCCAAACTCCCAAACCTGTCGGAGAGGCCGGCGGCGGCATGGCCAACGCGATTGTGGGATCGGCGTTGATCCTTGGAATCGCCAGCCTCGTTGGTGTCCCGTTCGGAATTGGAGCAGGCATCTACCTTGCTGAGTTTGGCCGGAATCGCATGGGAAGTGTGATTCGCTTTACCTCAGATGTGCTGAGTGGAGTGCCTTCGATTGTGATCGGCATCGTTGCCTGGTCGATCCTAGTTCGTGATCGCGGATTCTCGGCGCTTGCCGGTGGACTCGCGCTGGCGATCATGATGGTTCCCACCATCACCCGCACCACCGAAGAGATGCTGCTGCTCGTCCCACAGGCGTTGCGAGAGGCCGCTTATGGACTCGGTGTGTCGCGTTGGCGTACCACCCTCTCCATCGTCCTGCGTACCGCCACCTCCGGCGTGATCACCGGAATCATGCTGGCATTCGCGCGCATTGCGGGTGAAACGGCCCCGCTTCTGTTCACCGCCTTGGGCAACACTTTTTGGAATCTGCGCTATAACCAGCCGACGGCGGCACTGCCCCTACAGATCTACGTCTACGCGAACTCTCCGTATGATGATTGGCATCGGCAAGCATGGGCCGGCTCGCTCGTGCTCATTGTTCTGATTGTTACGGCCGTCGCGGCGGTGCGTTACGTAGTTCGCCGCGGCTCGTTCGGAACGGCATAATCTATGGGCGTTGGAATTCAAGTCGAGAAACTGAATGCCTGGTACGGCAAAGGCCAGGCGCTCTTCGACATCAACCTCAATGTGGCCGCCAACCATGCCACGGCTCTTATCGGCCCTTCGGGCTGCGGCAAGTCCACGTTCATCCGCTGCCTGAATCGCATGCACGAGACCATTCCTGAAGCCCGGGTGGAGGGGCGCGTCCGCATCGGAGAACTCGATGCTTATAACGGAACGTCTCCAACCCAGCTTCGCCGGCGCGTCGGTATGGTATTCCAGAAGCCCAATCCTTTTCCCACAATGTCGATCTACGACAACGTGGCTTCCGGATTAAAGCTCAACGGATTCCGTGACCGCCGAAAGCTCGATGAAGTGGTGCAGCGATCGTTGGAAGCCTCCGCCCTCTGGGAAGAAGCGAAAGATCATTTGCACAAAAAATCCGGAGCCAGTCTCTCCGGCGGCCAGCAGCAGCGTCTCTGTATCGCGCGCGCTCTCGCCGTGGAACCGGAAGTCTTGTTGATGGACGAGCCTTGCTCGGCTTTGGACCCGATCTCAACCGGGAAAATAGAAGAGTTGATCTTTCAACTCAAAGAGCGGTATACCATCGTAATTGTGACGCACAACATGCAGCAGGCGGCCCGAGTGGCAGAGTTTACCGGGTTCTTCCTGCTGGGCAAGATGATTGAATTCGACAAGACAGAAAAGATATTCACTAAGCCGTCCGACAAGAAAACGGAAGATTACATCACCGGGAGATTTGGGTAAGAAGTTCGGACAAGGGGTTCGTAAATGCGCACGCGATTTCAACAAGGGCTCGACGATCTGCGGCAACGGTTGCTTCGCATGGGAGGACTGGCGGAGCAGGCCGTGGACCGCGCACGCCAGGCCTACGTTGAGCGCGACCTCACCCGCTGCCAGATGGTGCTTGAAGGCGAGAGCTTAATCAACACCGCGGAACGCGAAATTGATGAAGCCGCCTTCGATCTGCTCGCCATGCAGGCGCCCATGGCAGTTGATCTGCGTTTCATTCTCGCCGTCACCAAGATCAACGCCGATCTCGAGCGCGTCGGCGATCAAGCCGTCAACATCGCCGAGCGCGTCATGGACATGGTTGATCTGCCGCCAGCAGATCTTCCAGTGGATATTGCGCGCATGGGAACCGCGGTAAGCGCGATGGTTCGCCGGGCGTTGGAATCTTTCATTGAAGGAAAGGTTGAACTTGCCCAGGCCGTCCTCGAAATGGACAACGTCATCGACCGCATGCGCGATGATGCCTTCATCCAACTCGTCAAGACGATGAACGAGCGTCCCGAGGTCGTACGCCAGGCGCTCGATGCCTTGCTCGTCGCTCGCAACCTGGAGCGCGTCGCCGACCACGCCACCAACATCGCCGAAGACGTCATCTTCTGGGTACAGGGATCGGACGTCCGCCACAACGTGCATCCGGAGGAGTCGCAGCCGGCAGACTCGGTTCGGCCCAGCTCGCGCGCTTCGGGAATATAGGAATATAGAAGGCGACGCACAAGCCGATTTTCCATCGAGTGAATATGTCTCGGGTTGAGCGATGCCGCCGATGTCTCCGTGGAAGAGCCGCCCTTCAGGGCTGCGTTAGCCGCGTTGATTAGATTGGGCTTTAGCCCCGTGTTCCGCTTTTCTTCTTCGTCTCCTCGAATTATCCTGAACGCCACCGCGGAGGATCTGTGATTCCTGACTTCATTCGTGCTCTTGTTGTCGTCTGCCTGATTAACACCTTCACGCTTCGCGCGCAAACTTCCGATAACGATCGTCCTCCCATCATGCTCCCCACGAGCAAGATGTTGACCGTCCCGTCGCCCGGTCGCATCGGCAGCACCAACAGCTTTCCCGCCACGATGGTGCTCAGCCCGGATGGCCATTACGCCGCCCTTCTGAACGACGGTTACGGCACGCAAGAGACGCTCGCGCGCCAGTCCATCTCGGTGCTGAATCTCGACACCAATCAGATCACCGAATTTCCCGATGCGCGCTTCACCGACGAGGCGCACCAGAGCTATTTCATTGGCCTCGCCTTTAGTTTTGACGGAAAGCATCTCTATGCCTCGGTCGGTTCGCTCACGGATCCCACCGGTACAAGACCAGGCGACCTGGGGAATGGCATCGCGGTCTACAGTTTTTCGGCAGGGAAGGTTGCGCCGGAGCGATTCATCCCGATCCCCCTGCAGCCCTTCTCCACCGGGAAGAAGCTGGCGGTCGGTTTGACGGCCCCGCCACGTATGTCGATTCCATATCCGGCAGGCATGGCACTGATCGCAGATGGCGGCCACGACAAACTCCTGATTGCGAACAATCTCTCCGACAATGTCGTGCTGCTCGACCCAGCGACTGGAAAAATACTGCAGACTTTCGACTTGAGCACAAGCGATCTGGTCCCGGCGTCCTATCCGTATACCTGTGTCGCGACAAAGGACGGCCGCCGCGCCTGGTGCAGTTTGTGGAACGCCTCGGAGGTGGCCGAACTCGATTTGACGAGCGGAAAGGTTATGCCTCGCCACAGAACCGAATTTGAGTCTCCTCTAATGCCAGGACAGCATCCCACGGCAATTCTGCTGACTCCAGACGACAAGGACGTGTTTGTTGCGGAGTCAAATTCGGATTCAATCAGGGTGATATCTGAAACAATACGTGCCCACTTAACCACAAATACCGCTGCATGGAAAGTGGAGGGCAGCGAGCCGGTGGCCTTAGCTCTATGGTCGAGCTCGCGTGGTTCGTATCTATTTGCTGCTCTCGCCTCGCTCAACGCCGTTGCCGTTTACGACATGGCTAAAGTGCGCCGTCCCCAAAGTGATTTCATGGAAGAGCCTGACGGTTTCATCCCCACCGACTGGTACCCCTCCGCCCTCGCCGTCCACGGCGATGATCTCTTAATCGCCACTGCCAAAGGCGAAGGCACGCGCGCCAATAAGGACATGGGCAAGACGGTCTACGAGACCAAGCACAAAGAGCATCCCTACATCCCGACACTGCTTAAAGGATCAATAGCCCGCCTGAACATTCCTGCGACCCTCGAGAAACTCCCGCAGTACACGCAGATGGTGGAGCACGACAACCTCTTTCACACTGATCCCGGAACCATCGCCTTCGCCAGCGGACAGAATCCCATCAAGCATGTCGTCTACGTGCTCAAAGAAAACCGCACCTACGATCAGATTCTCGGTGACCTGAAGGTCGGAGACGGCGATCCCTCGCTCAACATGTACGGCGAAGACATCACGCCCAACGAGCACAAACTCGCGCTGCAGTTCGGCGTGCTCGACAACTTCTACGACAGCGGAGAAGTCTCCGGCGACGGCCATGTCTGGTCCACCGCCGCCATTACGAGCGACTACAACGAAAAAACCTGGCAGATCGCCTACCGCGGTAAAGAGCGCACCTACGACTTCCAGGGGCAGAACGGCGACGAGTACCCCCTCGACCACAACCTGCCGGACGTCGACGATCCCTTCACAGGATTCATCTGGGACAATCTCGCGGCCCATCACGTGAGCTTCCGCATCTATGGCGAATTCGTGAACGCTGAGTGGTGCAACGAGAAGCGCAAAGCCGCAAGCCCGAAGCAGGGAACTCCTTCGGGACAGGAGGCAAAATGTCCGCGCACCGAAGTTCAACAAGGAGGCACGCTGCCGCCGAACGTCGGAAGACCGCACGGTGGCGTCAGCCCGTGGCCATGGCCCGTCCCGCTTTTCAGCGGAGTTAAGCCGACCAAGGCCGTGCTCCGAGATCACTTCGATCCACTCTATCCCGACTTCAATACCGATTATCCCGACCAACTTCGCGCCGATGAATTCCTGAACGAATTCGGCGCGTACGTGCGGGCGCACGAGGCCCACGAGGGACCTGAGTTCGAGTTGCCGTCGTTCGTCCTGTTGTATCTCCCTGATGACCATACCGGAGGCACACGCCCCAATCGTGCGCGCCCGGCAGCCAACGTAGCCGACAATGACCTGGCTCTCGGCCGCGTCGTCGATGCGGTTTCGCACAGTCCATATTGGGATGACACCGCCATCTTCGTTCTCGAAGACGATGCCCAGGATGGCGCCGACCACGTCGATGCACACCGGTCCATCGCATTCGTGGTCAGCAAATACTCTCCGGGATCGGCAGCCAAGCCTTACGTCGAGCATCGCTTCTATACGACGGTCAACATGATGCACACGATGGAGTCTCTGCTCGACCTTCCTCCGATGAATCACAACGATGCCTATGCGCCGATCATGAGCGGTCTGTTTACCGGACCAGGGGATCAGCCGGCATTCAAAGCCGACGATCGCAACTTGAAGAATGGCCTGATTTACGAAACCAACAAGCATGACTCGCCCGGCGCAAAGATTTCCTCCAGGATGGACTTCTCCCGACCCGACGCCGCCGGTGCTGCGCGCCTCAATCGCGTGTTGTGGCAGGACCGCAGAGGATCGACGCCCGTTCCCGCGACAAAGCATAAGGTGATACCAGCAGGCGGCGAGTGATCTCATGAATCCACTGGAAATTTCCTCAAGCCAGTTTCGCGGACTGGCCGAACGCGTCGCTCGATTGGCTTCGGAGTATCTCGAGCAGGCGGATTCCATACCCATAGCTCCCGCCATATCAGGCGAGGACGCCGTTCATCTTTTCGATGCGGCTCTGCCGGAGCAGGGAATCGGTGAAGCCGTATTCGACGATTTGCCGGAAGTGCTCCGCGCGTCCCGTGCGCAAAATGGGCGTTTCTTCGGCTATGTTCTCGGCTCAGGAGAGTCCGTTGCCGCCACTGCCGATCTCATGGCCAGCGTCTTGAACCAGAACGTGACCGCATGGCGCTCGGGTCCTGCCGCCGTTACGATCGAAAAGACCGTGATCAACTGGCTGGCGCAGGCAATTGGCTGTTCGGGATTTCGAGGCTATCTCACGGGCGGCGGATCTGCCGCCAATCTTATGGGACTGGCGATGGCGCGAGAGGCCCTCTCGCCCGCGAACGAGCGAGGAGTCACCCCGGGCTCCGTTGTCTACGCTTCCCAGGAAGTCCACATGTCCATTCCGAAGAGTGTGGCCCTGCTCGGCATCGGACGCGACAATCTGCGCCTGCTTCCGACGGATTCGTCGCTGCGCATGGACATCGCCCAATTCGAGCGCCAGATCGCAAACGACAAAGCTGCTGGGGGAATTCCTCTCGCGGTCGTCGCTTCGGCCGGAACGGTCAACACCGGTGCCATCGATCCGCTCACAAAGATCGCCGAGATCGCGCACCGGCATGGCGCATGGTTCCACATCGACGGCGCGTACGGAGCCCTCGCCGCGATTGCCGAGCGCAGTAAGTTCCATGGTATGGAACTTGCCGACTCGATTTCCCTCGACCCGCACAAGTGGCTTTATCAGCCGCTGGATTGTGGCTGCCTGCTTTACCGCTCCTCAGAAGCAGCGCAGAAGGCCTTCTCCCACAGCGGCGACTACGCGCGCGCGTTGAGCGCCGATCCCATCGAAGGATTTGCCTTCTTCGAAGAGTCTCTGGAATTGTCGCGCAGATTTCGCGCCTTGAAGCTGTGGCTTTCGCTCCGCTATCACGGCCTGGCAGCGTTTCGCGAGTCGATCCGAAAAGACCTGGCGCACGCGACTCGCCTCGCCAAGGCGATCAAGGCCGAGCCTCAACTCGAGTTGGCAGGGACTGGGGACTTGAGCGCAGTCTGCTTCCGTTATCGTGGAGCAAGCGGGATTGACGAGGCCGCACTGAATCCGTTAAATGCTTCGATCCTGAAGCGTACCCAGAAACGCGGGCGTATCTATCTTTCCAATGCCACGCTGGCAGGGAAGTTCTGCCTGAGGGCTTGCATCGTGAACCATCGCACTAGAGACTCTGACATTGACGCCATCGTCCCTGAAGTGGTGGCCGCAGCAAAAGAATTGGCCGCTCCCGAGAGCACTCCTTAGCGGCCGCTGTCTTCCCCGTTGAGTTTTCTGCGTTTCCTAATTCAGAGTTACTGCCTGCTTCAAAGGCAAGCTCTGCGACGATCCGCCCACCATGAAGCTGTACTCTCCCGGGAGCAGTTGCCAACCGTTCTGTTCGACGTTGAAGATCGAAAGGTATTTCGGATTAACCTCCACCGTCACTTCTTTGCTCTCGCCGGCCTTGAGCCATACTTTGTTGAAGCCCACCAACCGCTTCGGAGGCTCTGCCGCCGAAGCAGGCAGCGCTGCATAGATCTGAGCGACTTCTGCACCGTCTCGTTTGCCAGTGTTCTTCACCGTGAACGTGACCTTCGGATTTTTCCCGGGCGCGACCTTAAGGCCAGAGTATGAATACGTCGTGTACGAAAGCCCATGTCCGAAGGGAAAGAGCACAGTTTTCTTCTCCGCGTCATACCACTTGTAGCCGACCTTCACGCCTTCGTCGTAGGTGACCTGGAAGGGAGCGAGCCCAGTCGCAATCTGATTCCACACGTCGGGCCGCTTGTCATCAGGAATCGACTCCGGCGGAGGCTGCACCACGGTCGGATGTGGCAAGTCGGCTTCGGTCCGCGGGAATGTCAAGGGAAGCTTGGCGCTGGGATTGACATCTCCGAACAATACGTTCGCCACCGCGTCCGAGCCACTGCTGCCCGCAAACCACGCTTCCAGAATCGCGCTGACTTTGTCAGCCCACGGCATGGTTACTGGGCCGCCGCTTTCCACCACTACGACCGTGTGCGGGTTCGCTGCGGCAACCTTCGCAATCAGATCGTCCTGATGCTCAGGCAGCGCGAGACTCGGCAAGTCCATCCCTTCGCTCTCCCACTGGTACGCAAAGATGATGACCACATCGGAGTTCTTGGCGAGCGCCGCAGCCGCTGACGGATCGCCGCCCGAATCAAATTGCACCTTAGCCCCAGAAGCCTTCGCCCGAATTGATTTCAATGGCGAAGTGGGAAACCAGACCGGCTCCAGCCATCTCGTCTGCCCTTTGCCGGGCGGCAGAATCGCGTTTCCCACCGGCGGATCAACCTGCGCCGAACCTCCGCCCGAAATCATGCCCACATCTGCATGAGGTCCGATCACGGCGATGCTATGAACCTTCGCCGCATCCAGCGGAAGCTGCGACTTCTCATTCTTGAGTAGAACGATGCTCTGCTCCTCCAGTTTGCGCGCCACCTCCAGCCCGCCTAATACGTCCGGGACGCTCCTTTGCACCGGGTCGTCCATCAGGCCCGTGGCGAACATTGCCCGCAGAATGCGGTGAACGTGATCGTCCACCTCGGCCTGGGGTACTGTGCCGGCTTCTACCGCTTTCTTCAGATCGTCTCCATAGAAAAGCCAGCCGGGTTGTTCGTGATCCATGCCTGCTGCGGAAGCCTTGGCTATGCTGTGGGCCCCGCCCCAATCGGTGAGAACGAATCCCTTAAACTTCCAGTCCTGCTTCAAAAGATCAGTGAGCAGATATTTGTTTTCGCAGGCATAGTCGCCCCAGACGCGGTTGTAGGAGCACATCACCGCGGCCACATCGGATTCCTGCAATCCAATCTCAAACGCCAGCAGGTCAGTCTCGCGCGCCGCCCGCTGGTCGATATTCGCATTGAACGCGTTGCGGCCGCTCTCCTGATCGTTCAGGGCGTAATGCTTGATGTCGCCGATCACATGCTGAGCCTGCAGACCTTTCATGAGCGACGCAACCAACTTTCCCGCCAGTATGGGATCTTCGCCCAAATATTCGAAGGTGCGGCCATTGCGGGGTTCGCGGGTGAGATTGGTGCCCCCG